>CAIMCT010000152.1 GCA_903839535.1 uncultured Desulfobacteraceae bacterium | reverse complement strand
GCCGCTGCCACGGAACAGAAACATCAGCATCAGCTCGGCATTGTCATCACGATGATGGCCAGTCGCAATTTTATGATAACCGTTCTGGCGGCTTATGCGATCAAAAAAATCATACCGAACCTGCCTGGCGGTCGCTTCGAGCGAAAGTTTTCGCAATGCTGGATCATTTCGTACATTGATGGCTTCACTGTAGAAGGGAAGGTTCATACATGCGGCCATATCAGCGACAAAGGCTGCATCCCTGTCCGATTCTGTTCCCCTCAGACAGTGATTCAGGTGAGCAATGCCAATAGTCAATTCCCATTTGGGAGCCAATTGAACCAGAATATGAAGCAGGGCGATGGAGTCAGGTCCGCCGGACACTCCAGCCAGAATGCTATCGCCTTTGCTGAACATATTCCGGTGCAAAATGGTCTGCTCTACCTTCTTTAGCATCTTATGGGAATGAAGTCGCATGGTCAAACTCTCTGTAACGGCGGAAATTATCCGCGTGTAACGAGCGGGAAAAAGGAGCCTGGTCTTTCGTCGAATTTATCTTCATCCACGATGTGATTTTCTTTATCTGCCAAATTTTTCCTTCAGTTTTTGATGAACGACAGGCGGAACCATCCCGTTGATATTGCCGCCGAAGCTGGCGGCTTCCTTGATTATGGAAGAACTGGTAAAAATCCAGCGAAGTCCTGTCATCAAGAACACGGTCTGGACATTTCGGTTGAGCCTTCTGTTCATCAATGCCATCTGGAATTCATACTCAAAATCAGACACTGCGCGCATACCACGAAGTATGGCCTGAGCATTTTTCTGAACAGCGTAGTCAACCAGAAGTCCGGCAAATGCCTCGATTTCGATATCAGGGAATTTTTTCAAACTCTCTCGAAGCAGCGCCATTCGCTCATCAACGCTAAAAAGGTATTTCTTGGCGGGATTGTGGAGGATCGCAACAATGATTCTATCAAAAAGCTTGAACCCTCTTTCAATAATATCAAGATGTCCGTTGGTTACTGGGTCAAATGATCCGGGATAAATGGCGGTTCTCAGCATGAAATCAGCGTTCCTGAAGTTACATAGTTAACTGCAAACAAATTTTGCCAGGCGGTTTACGCCGAGACGAGTTTATCGGCCTCATAATTAATAACAAAATGAAGTTTTTATCAATAATTAACTTTTTTCTGATTTCAGGAAACAGACGATAAATTTCGCTTCACACACAATATCTTGATTTTAATGTTGACATGTTACCACATCTTGTAATAATCTTTCGAAAATGCCGGATGTATTTTAGATGATTTGTTCAATAAAACAGCCATTCTGTTCGTTTTTTTTACAAACCCGATCCTGCTGCAGACACAGTGACTTTCTGAATAACCTGAGGTGATTTCATGTTCGAAAATATCAAAAAACGTGATGGCCGAATTGTCGAGTTTGATTCAGCCAAAATTACAGCGGCTATTGCCAAGGCTGGGAAGGCAACCGCTGAATTTGAAGAGCGCGAAGCCAAAAAATTAACACTTCGCGTATTAACCCTGGCTCATGAGCTTCGACTGGGACAGCATCCGGAGGTTGAAGAGGTTCAAGATATCGTTGAGCGGGTTCTTTTGGACTCCCCGTTTCATAAAACGGCCAAGGCATACATCCTGTACAGGGAACAACATTCCCATATACGCAGTATTTCTACAAAGGCCAGCATTGATCTTGTGGAACACTACATTCAGAAGCTGGATTGGAAAATCAAAGAAAACAGCAATATGTGCTATTCGCTTCAAGGGCTCAACAATTACATTTCCTCGGATGTAACCACAGAGTACTGGTTAAATCGTATCTATCCGCCGGAGATTCGCAATGCGCATAAACTTGGGGACATTCACCTTCACGATCTCAGCCTGCTTTCGGTCTATTGTGTGGGCTGGGATTTGATGGATTTGCTTAAGTCCGGTTTTAAAGGCGTTGAGGGAAAAGTGGAAAGTGCTCCACCCAAACACCTTCGCTCCGCGCTGGGTCAAATCGTTAATTTTTTCTATACGCTCCAGGGCGAAGCAGCCGGAGCCCAGGCCATATCCAGCTTTGATACACTTCTTGCTCCGTTTGTTCGATACGATAATCTGGATTATCTTGAGGTTAAACAGGCCATTCAGGAATTTGTCTTCAATATCAACATTCCGACCCGTGTGGGATTTCAAACCCCTTTTACCAATATTACCCTTGACCTTCAGGTGCCCTCCACGCTTCGGGATGCGCCCGTAGTTATCGGCGGAAACGAAAGAGATGAGACATATTCTGACTTTCAGGCTGAGATGGATCTGATCAATCGGGCGTTTGCCGAAATCATGATGGAAGGGGATGCCAGAGGCAGGGTATTTACCTTTCCCATCCCCACATACAATATAACGGCGGATTTTGATTGGGATAATCCCAACCTGGAAATGATCTGGAAAATGACAGGAAAATATGGGATTCCGTATTTTTCGAATTTTGTGAACTCCGATATGTCTCCGGAAGATGCCAGATCCATGTGCTGCCGGCTCAGGCTTGATAACCGTGAACTTTTAAAAAGAGGCGGCGGGCTTTTTGGTGCGAATCCGCTTACGGGCTCAATTGGAGTGGTTACCATCAACCTTCCCCGGATCGGATTTCTTGCCCGGAGCAAAGACGATTTTCTGTCCCGATTGTCCGCACAGGTGATGCTGGCTGTCGATAGCCTGAATATCAAACGAAAAGTGCTTGAAAAATTCACCGATAAAAATCTGTATCCCTATTCCAAGTTTTATCTGAGAGACATCAAGAGCAGAACCGGCCTTTACTGGAAGAATCATTTTTCAACCATTGGCATTATTGGAATGAATGAAGCTTGTACCAACTTTATCGGAGAGGGCATCGCCACAGCAGCCGGCCAGGCGTTTTCTCTTGAGGTTATGGATTTTCTGCGCAGCACGATCTCCGGCGTTCAGGAGAAAACCGGAGACATGTTCAATCTGGAAGCCACGCCGGCGGAAGGCACGTCCTACCGTTTGGCCTTGATGGACAAGAAACGCTATCCTAATATTATCTGCGCCAATGAAACGGATTATCAGGAAGGTGCAGCGCCATTTTACACCAATTCAACCCAACTGCCTGTCAATTATACCCAGGATATTTTTGAAACCCTGATGCTTCAGGACACGCTTCAAACCAAGTACACAGGCGGAACCGTTCTTCACATTTTTCTGGGAGAGCAGGTTACCGATATCGAAGCAGTAAAACAGCTTGTTCGAAATGTGTCCACACGGTTTCACCTTCCCTATTTTACCCTGACACCAACTTTCAGCGTCTGTCCATCACATGGTTATCTTATCGGCGAGCAGGCAATCTGTAAGGATTGTGGCCAGGAAACCGAGATATATTCCCGTGTGGTGGGTTATTTAAGGCCTGTCAAGCAGTGGAACAACGGCAAACAGGCTGAGTTCGCCATCCGCAACACCTTCGATCTGAATACTCAGGAAATGAAACCCTGTAATCTGCAAGTTCCCAAACCCTCCATCCATTATGCGGCGGATTATGCCGAACCTTTATCCCTGGCGGTTGCTGTAGGGTTGTAAATGGTTTTCGGGGGAATTCAAAAAAGTACACTGATTGATTATCCGGGAAAGGTCGGTTGTGTCCTTTTTTTTTCCGGATGCAATTTCCACTGTCCCTATTGCCATAATCCTGAATTGGCAATAGGGATGGCTCTGGAGCAATGGTCAGAGCAGGCTGCATATACTTTTCTGGAAAAGCGCAAAGGGTTTCTGGAAGGTGTGGTTATTTCCGGCGGCGAGCCGTCCCTTCATCCGGATTTGATCCGGGTGTGCCAAGCCATCCGGCAGATGGGGTATCCCATCAAGCTCGACACCAATGGAAGCCGCCCGGATGTCCTGGAGAAACTGATTTCAATGGGATTGCTTGATTATGTGGCCATGGACATCAAGACAATCCCCGAACATTACCCGCAATATATTCAGAAAGATTGCAACACGGATGCGATAAGCTCCAGTATCCGGCTTATAAAAACATCCGGGATTTCTCATGAGTTTAGAACCACCTGCATCAGACCGCTGATTGATCAGCACATTGTGGAAAGAATTTGTGGTTTGATTCAAGGGTCGGATATGTATGTGCTTCAGCGGTTGCGGCTTTCCCATGTATTGGAACCTGACTTTTTCAAATCGCACGACTACTGCATCACCGAAAGCAATCTTGTGGAATACCGGATAATTGCCGAAAAATGGGTCAGCCACTGCATGATTCGTTAACTATAGACTTTCAGATAATGTTTTTGGTGTGCAAGGTAAACTAACAATCTTCTCAATCCAGTCGCAGAGCAATCGGACTCCAAAGCCGGTTCCGCCGATGCCGCAATAAGCAGTTTCCTTTTTTACGAATGCAGGGCCGGCAATATCAATGTGCATCCATCGGATATTTTCTGTAAATTCGGATAGAAAAAGCGCAGCCGTAATGGCACCTCCCCATTTTAAGCCGGTAATATTGCAAATATCTGCAAACTCGCTCTTTAGAAGTTCTTTATGGTCTTCCGGAAGTGGCATTTTCCAGCACCGTTCAAACGTCTTAAGGCCTGATGCAATAAGGGTGTCGGACATCCTGTCATCAAACGAAAATACGCCTGCAATTCTTTCACCAAGGGCCACCACACAGGCTCCGGTCAAAGTGGCAATGTCAACAACGGCATCCGGCTTATAGGTCTGAATGGTGTAGGACAGGGCATCCGCCAGAATCAGCCTTCCTTCGGCATCTGTATTGTTGATTTCAATGGTTTTACCAGAAAAGCTTTTGACAATATCCCCCGGACGGGTTGCGGAACCTGAAGGCATATTTTCCACCAGTGGCAGTACGCCAATTAAGCGGATCGGTAGATTAAGCTTTGCAGCGGTGATCATTGTGGCGGCGACAACTGCAGCGCCCGCCATATCCATCTTCATATCTTCGAGAGAGCCTTGGGGTTTCAGGTTTATCCCTCCGGAGTCAAACGTAACGCCCTTTCCCACCAGTGCAATAGTTTGAGTGGTATTGCCGGGATTGTGTTCCATAATAACCATTCTGGCATTGGTGTCACTGCCGGCGGCTACAGCCAGAAGCGCGCCGAAGTGCTGTTTCTCCAAAGCAGTATGGTCCAGGACTTCGGTTTTCAGGTTTTCCTTTTCCGCAATCTGAACCAATGACCGGGCAAATTGTTCCGGTCGTTTCAGATTGGAAGGGGTTGTAACCCATTCCCTGGCTAAAAGGGTTCCATCACAGATAATTTTAATTTTTTGCGATAGAAGTCTTGCGTGATCCACGGAATCTTCGGGAACAGCGAACGAGATATTCAACAGCGAAGGGTGTTTGGGTTTTTTGAACTGGTCGAACTGATAGTTCCCCAGCAATGCTCCTTCCACCATGGCCTCAAGGATAACATCCGGTTCTTTTTGAAGAGCTTCAATAAAGGGAACAACAAACAAGGCTTCGGATACCTCTTTTTGAATACATTTTTTTATGGCTTTGCCGCAGGCTTTGCGCAGCGTTTCTCCATCCAGCTTATCCTTTTTCCCCAGCCCAATAATCATGACCTGAGCAGCCATGACTCCGGACGGCGCATAAAACACTATATCTTCATTGTCGGCACCTTTAAATTCCTTAAGACTTCTGGCTTGATGTATCAGCTCCGGCAAGAGGGCGGATGGATGGATGTCCGCATCTTCACAAACCGTGATTATTAGAATTTCAACCTGTTTCTTTTCAATCTCGGATGATGGTACAATAGTTAACACTGAAAGCTCCTTTTGATAGAACTAAAAAGATGAAGACCGCAAGTAATCAGAAAAAATCATACCGGCGTACCCAGGGCGATGACCTGATCTGCTCATGGATCAGGCCGTTGGCCTTCCAATCACAAATGCTTGCTTCATGGTGCTGTATTCTTTGTTCGCCAAATATATATCGGGCACCTTTTCCACTGATATAATATTAATCACCATGCTTCTGCAGAATTTTAATGGTTTCGGATATCTCCATAGCGGTTACACCCTTTCTTAAAGCTTCCAGGCCGTGCATGACAGATGAAAAACGGACACCTTCAGCGGCGCTGATCCACTCCAGTTGAAGCCGTTCTGGACGGATGCCGAGTTTGGCCATTTTTTTGTGGGCCTTCTGAATTCGCTTTTCGGTCCACTTGTTGGCATCAATGTAATGGCAATCCCCAATATGGCAGCCACTCACCAGAATGACAGGAGCGCCTTTTAAAAAACCATCCCAGATGAATTTTTCATCCACGCGACCGGAACACATTGTGCGGATCAGGCGTACATTGGGCGGATACTGGCATCTGGACACCCCGGCATAATCCGCGCCGGCATAGGAACACCAGTTGCAGGCAAACGCCAGAATTTTCTCTTCCGGTTTTTCGGTCAGCAGGGCACCCACCTGATCAAGAATCTGCCTGTCAGTAAAATGGTTCATGATGATGGCATCAAATGCGCATTCGGCGGCGCAGGTACCGCAACCAGCGCAAGCGGCTGTATTTACTGTTGCTGGAGTTTTCTTTTTTACATCCACTGTAATGGCGTTGTAGGGGCAGACTTCGGCGCATTTGCCGCACGATTTGCATTTCTCGGCAATGACTTCCGAGGTAATGGGGTCGGTCAGAATTTCTCCCCGATGCATAATGCGGATGGCCCTTGCCGCCGCAGCAGAGGCTTGGGTGACGCTTTCCTTGATGTCTTTTGGCCCTTCTGCGCATCCGGCGTAAAAAACGCCGCGGGTTGCGGCATCCACGGGCTGAAGCTTGGGATGAGCTTCCAGAAAAAAACCATCCGATGTCAACTGCAATCCCAGCATTTCCTGGATCATACGCGTACTATTTGACGGCTTCATGCCGACAGCCAGCACCAGCATGTCCAGATCAAAGAACTCGATTTTCCCCAGAGCGGTGTTTTCAACAGCCACCCGGAGACTGCCGTCCGGGTTTTCCTCAACCGTTCCGGGAAGCCCCCGCAGGTAATGGACGCCCAGCCGCCGGCTTCTTTTATAAAGATCCTCAAACCCCTTGCCGAAAGCCCGAATGTCAAGATAGAAAACCTTGACATCCATATCCGGGCAATGCTCCTTAAGCACCAGCGTACTCTTGATCGTATTCATGCAGCAGACATTGGAGCAGTGGGCGCTTCCCTTTCCGGCGGATCTTGAGCCCACGCACTGAATAAAACCAATGGATTTGGGCTTCTTACGGTCTGTAGGACGCAGTATCTCACCTTTTGTGGGGCCACCGGCATTGACGAGCCTCTCGAATTCAAGACTGGTCAGGACATTTTCAAACCGCGTATAGCCGTATTCATCCATTTCGGTGGGATCGTAGGTTTCCATACCGGTCGCAACCACGATGGTACCCACGGTTTCCGTGATTTCTTCATCGGACATGTGAAAACTGATGCAGCCTTTCTTGCAGGCTTCAACGCACTTGGCGCACACAGCAGGATTATGACCCAGGCATTCGTTGACATTGATCACATACGCGGAGGGGACAGCCTGCGGAAAAGGTGAATAGATGGCCTTCCGGGAAGAGAGGCCATAGTTGAACGCATCGGGACGAACCACAGGACAGACTCTTGCGCAGTCTCCGCATGCCGTGCATTCCTTTTCATCCACATAACGGGATTTCTTAAGGATTTTCACTTTGAAATTGCCGACGGAACCTTTTACTTCCTTGACTTCACTCATTACATAAAGCTTGATTCGGGGATGTCGACCGACATCCGTCATTTTTGGCCCCAGAATTCAGATGGAGCAGTCCATGGTGGGAAACGTCTTATCAAGGGTGGCCATGACCCCGCCGATGGAGGGCTTTTTTTCCACCAGCACCACGTCATACCCGTTGTCCGCAAGGTCCAGCGCCGCCTGAATTCCGGCCACGCCACCTCCGATCACCAAGGTCCGTTTGACCAGTGGCAGTTTTTCCGGCTCCAAAGCTTTGTGACTGCGAACCCGCGATATGGCCATTCGTGTTAAATCCATGGCCTTTTCCGTGGCGGCCACTGGCTCGCCGATATGCACCCAGCTACAGTGTTCCCTTAAATTGGCCATCTCCAGAATATAGGGATTAAGCCCCGCATCCTGAACCATCTGACGGAAGGTAGGTTCATGCAGTCTCGGTGAACATGATGCCACCACCACCCGATCTAATTTCTGCTCCAAAATATCTTCCCGGATGCCTTGCTGCCCTGGTCCGGAACAGGCATAGGGAACGTTTCTGGCGATTTGCACATCCGCAATGTCGCCTGCCATTCGGACCACTTTTTCGCAATCGACAGTTTTGGCGATATTCATGCCGCATTGACAGACATAAACGCCGATGCGGTGTTGGGTCGTCGGATTATCAAGTTTTTCCATTATCATTGTCTCATAATTAGGGTGCTGGTATCAGTAAAAAGAAGGCATGAAAAACAACATTTGAAACCACGAAATACACGAAATATACTGCGAACTGGCATAATCTGCGCTTTTCATAAACTCCCTCTCCCAGCGGGGGAGGGTTGGGGTGGGGGATCAAAAACGTAAAATTATGCCGGTTCGCAGTATACACGAAAAGGTTTGATTAATTTTCGTGTGTTTCGTGGTTAGTCTTTGTTTTTGTCCTTGGACCCTGACACCTCTCTTTTGTTATTCCCACCGGATGGTTCTGGCCAGGACGCTGGTCAAATCCATCATTTCCATTTCGATCTCATTACCAATAAAAGGGTCTTCCATGGCGCAGCGCAGGTGAATCTGGCATTTGGGGCATGCGGTGACCAGAAGATTGCTTCCGGTCGCTTTGGCCTGGCGCAATCGTTTGACTTGGAGTGCTTTGGTGAAGCTGTCGCAGCCAGTCCACGCACAGTTGCCGCAGCAAAGCGCCGAAGCGCCGCGATCCTGCATTTCGGTAAACTGCTGAGGGTTCAGGCGGGCAATCAGCTTGCGGGGTAAATCTGGCCGGCCTTCGAGCCTGCTGAGGCGGCATGGATCCTGAAACGTCAGGGTGCGATCCAGTTTTTCAAAGCTTATGGCGCCCTTGCTGATTTCTTTTTCCGCCAAGTCAAAAAGATGGGTCACCTTGAAGTTGACGCTAATGCCTTGATCCGGATAGTCGTGAGCCAGAGTTCTGTAACACTCGGGGCAGGCGGTGACGACTTCCTCAATCCCCTTTTCTTCAATGGCGGCAACATTCAGTCTGGCGAGTTTCAGAAAATTCTCCCGATCACCGGACCAGAGCAAATCGTGGCCGCAGCATCTTTCGCCAGCCAAAAGAGCAGGGTGAATATCAAAAAAATTGAGAAGACGCAGGCCATCAGACAGAATATCCCGGGTTTGGATTCCGAGATGCGCTTTGAAATAGGTGTCGAAATACGGCGCGCAGCCTCCGAAAAAAAGGATATTGCTACCAGGGTCCGTGCGAATATCGTCCGGAAGCCACTCCCAGTGGCGAATGCTCAGGTTTGGCGAGGTCATGGCGCGCATGAAAGACTGAAAAAACCCTTCATGAGCTTCGCATCCTTCCTTGCCGGCTCCTTTCTGCAACTGGCGCATGTCCCGGATGAATTCCGGAAAATCCACAGATGACGGGCAGCGGTCATGACAGAGTCCGCAAGTCAGGCATGACCATACATCCTTGACCACGCTGGGCGATTCGGGATTTCCTGCGATAATGGCATTCGCCATGGCCCTCGGGGAAAAAGACTTGCCGGAAAGCGCTACTGGACAAGCCGAAGAACATTTCCCGCAGTCCTGACAGGCATAGAGGTCGTGTGCAGCCATGATCCGGGCTGCTGCCTCCTTTCCGATGGGCGTGGGCGCTTCCCGCGGAACCGGCATCACTGGGCTCTTGCCCATGGTTTGAATTACCTGATGAAAGTCCTGAAGAAATGCAAGAAGCGCATCCGATTCCTCGGGGAGAAACATGGCCTGGCGCAGGCGATCTCCGCGCAGGCCGAGCAGGTCCAAAATGCCGCGCGTATCTTCAACGTTTCTTTCGGCCACATCCGTTCCGCTTCCATAACGGCAGGAACCGGGTTCGCATCCAACCAGAGCGACCCCGTCGGCACCCAGTTCAAAAGCCCTGAAGAGAAGCGATTTGCTCATGCTGCCGGTACAGGGAATGCGGATCATGCTTATTTCCGGAGGAATATCTGCGCCTCTGTCCTGAAGCGCATGAAAGGCGGCGTGCGGGCTCCAGTTGCAGATAAACAAGATTATTTTAAGATTGTCCATTTATATCACCTTAGGAAGTGGGGAACATTTTCACAGCAATAATTCCGCAATCATTTGATTGAGATACTTTCGATCACGATACGGGCTGTCTGCGGCATTGGAGGGGCAGACGGCAATGCAGTTGCCGCAGCCCTTGCAAAGGGCCTCGTCCACGAGCGCATACCAGCCGTCTATGGCATTGGGCCGAAAACTTACTGCCTGGTAGGGACATACGGCGATGCATCGGCCGCAACCCCGGCATAGGGCTTCATCCACAGATACCGTATAGCCCTTGTTCTGTCTGGGGCTTCTGGGCATGGCGGCTGCGGCCAGAATGGCGGCTGCGGCACCTTTGATGCGATCTGAAACCGCAAGGCCCGCAGGATTGGCCAGAAATAGCCCCGGAATGGAGGTCGCCCCTGGATTGAAAAAGGGAATTCCAGTGATGCCCCGTTTCTGCATGGAGGATTCCACTGTATGGGCGGGCAGATCCGCCATCGGCATGTAGGGAACCCGCTTTCGGGATTGCTCACCAAGAATCACCGCACCGGCATGCATGATCTGCTTTACCCCGTGGGTATCCAGGGTCACCTCAAAATTTCCGACAGTTCCCCGCAGGCGCTCAACCGATGATTCGCCAAATTTGTGAATATTGGGATGAACCAGAGTTTCAGGCAGGGGGGCTCTATCCGGAGTTCCGAAAAGAAAGACTTCCACGCCTGCCTGGGCAAGCGTCATGGCGCTTTTTAGGGCTGCTTCAGAATCACCTATCACCGCTGTGGTGAAATTATAGGGCCGCGCCGGCGCAGGAAGGGCTTTCAGCCGAAAAGTCCTGTGAATGGATCGTGCGATAAGCCCTTTAAATCGCTTTTCGGCCAGCACTGGATCCGATTTCAGCAGCCGCAGCACCTCGCCGCGCAGATTGCAGGTTTCCACCATGGCGCGGCTTATTCCGGTTCCTGAAAAAAGTGCGTGTTTGAGGCGACTTCGCTGATCCGTGCAGGCGCTGCATATAAAGTCGAGCGGACAGCAGACGCACGAAGCCAGTACCACGCGGGTGAGCCCCTTCTCGCGGATAGTGCGAATCAGCGCCGCCGACCCTTCCGGCGTACAGGCTGATGAAAGTACCTCGGCATGTTCGATATGGGGCTGTTCGCAGAGTCCCGCCACATAATCGCTCAAATCAGAAGACCATCCTAGTGCATCGTTGCAGCGACAGACAAAAACGCCCATGCGGATTTCAGGAGAAAGCCGGGGATCCGGGGGTGAGAAGGCCAGACCATGTCCTTTCAACCGCTGAGAGCCGCCACCAAGAAGCAGCATGGCATCAGTTGCTGCGGCAAAGCCTCGAATCGTCATGGCGTGCACGTCATTTTTTGCGGTTTTGGTGCTGTACGCCCGGATTACATCGTCTCCCTTGATGGCTGGGGCTGCATCAGGATCGGCGATTATGATGATGCCGGCCTGCTCAATAAGGTCTTCAGAAACCTCGCCGTGCCGGATTGCACCAGCAGCCACACAGGCATTTACGCACTCAAGGCATTCGGAACAGGCTCCGCACTGAAGACATCGGGCCGCTTCACCGCATACCTGAGATTCGTTTAACCCCAAAGTCACCTCTGCAAAACTGCCTTCACGCGCCGCCGGCTGTCTCTCCGGCATATCGACGCGGGCAAGGGAGGGAATGTCTGGCGTGATAACCGCAAAATCCTTGTCTTGCGGTCTTTTGGGTAAATGATCCCAAAATTTCTTTCCGCCGAAGCTAAGGTGTATCGCACGGGCTGTCTTCCTGCCGGAAGCCATGGCTTTTACGACCGACGAAGGCCCTTCAACTGAATCTCCAGCGGCATACACGCCGGCAATACTGGTGCAGGAGTCATCATTCACCTTGAGATAGCCGTTTGAATGAATCGCAGTAAAAGAACCAAAGCGAAGTGGATCGGCGGTCTGGCCGATGGCGACAAAAGCTTTGTCAAAATCCAGATCAAAGGGAGCCGCTTCCGGAACCAGTACCGGCCAAGGAATGCCGGCGGCATCTGGTGGACCAGGCCGGGTGGCTGCACAGCGAAGTGAGCCAAGCTTTCCGTCGGATCCGGCGAATTCTATAACTTTAACGCTGTCCTTGATGGATATGCCTTCTTCTCTTGCAGCGATGATCTCGGCGGCATCGGCTGGAATGAGCGATTCCGGAAACCAGGAGAGGACGGTCACCTGTGCGCCTATACGCGATAGCGTTCTTGCAAGATCAAAAGCGGCATTTCCATCCCCGATTACGGCGACGTTTTCCGGAGCGCGGCCAGAAGATTTTTTGGCCTGCCCGCGACTGGCTGGCGAGACGAGTGCGCTCCCAGTATTGATTTCACCGCGATAAAGTCTGGTTAGGAAACTTAAACAGCCCTCGACACCCATTAATTCTTCGCCAGGGATGCCCAGCACTCGATCTTTCCAGACGCCGATGGCCAAAATGATGGCTGCAAACTCTTTTTTGAGTTCGCTAAAATCGCCGGACAGGTCCACGGGCGTACCGGTTCTGAACTGGACTCCCAGTTCTTGAATGAAGGCTATTTCGCGATCCAGTATCTCTCTTGGCAGTCGATGGGGACCCAGGCCGTATCTAAGAAGTCCGCCTGTCAGTTCTTCCTTCTCGAAAACTGTAACCGGATATCCGAGGCGGGCCAGATCAGCGGCTGCTGAAAGACCCGCAGGACCGGAGCCAATGATGGCAATGCGTTGCGGTCTTGGTGGAACCGGTGGTGATTTGAAATCCAGTGGATGGGAGATCGCGTAGTCTGCAACAAAACGCTTGATATCCCTGATGGCGACAGGCTGGTCCAGTTCCCCCCGACGGCAGGCGATTTCACAGGGATGTGTGCAGACCCTGCCGCAGATGCCTGGAAGTACGTTATCCCGGCGAATCAGATCCAAGGCTTCAGGGAATTTTCCAGCCTTGGCAAGGGCCACATATCCTTGCGCGTTTACCCCCAGCGGGCAGTTGGCCTGGCACAGGGGCTGGCGGCGTTTATCGATGACGGGGTGGCCGGGAAGACTCTGCCTGCCGCCGGATCGGATGGGCTTTGATCCATCCGGAGATGTCACCGGACACACTTCCATGCAGCGTCCGCAGAGCGTGCAGCGATCAGGATCAATGAAGGCCGCAGGGCTGGCTATGTGGGCGCAAAACCCTTGCGGTGTGTGCTTCAGCGATCTGATGTCGCCGGGAATTATGCAGCGGATATGCGGATTTCTTAGAATCCGCAGCAGTCCGGGTCGGTGTGCATAGTTCAGGGGAACGCCGGAGCTAAGGCGCCACTCTTCGCGCGATAGTTTCTGATTCAAATCCGGGTCCGGGTCAACCAGGGTAACAGGAATACCGATTTCGCCCAGCTTGTTGGTCGCAGCAATTCCGGCCGGCGTTGCGCCAATGACCAGAACCCGGTAAAGGCGATCTTTGGGGTTTCTCATCAGTTGGATCCTTTCTTCCCTTCTGCTTTTTTCCGGCGCCCTTTGAGCGTGGCCAGGCCGAAATCATGTCCTTTGTCGAATGCCGCAAGGTTCAATGCTTCCGTCCCCCTAGGAACAGAGTCGGAAACCGTGCTCCGTGCAGCATCCAGCGAGATGGCCTGCGTGATTGCCGTAAAGAAACCCACCATGACGATATTGGCCATCATTTTTCGGCCCAGTTCCTCCGCCATACGCGTCGCCGGAATGGCAAAGGAACGGCTGCATGGCGTATCTCCAGCATTTACAAGATTTTGATCGACGATCAGAATGCTGGTTTCCTTGATCAGGCTGGCGTACTTGTCGAATCCGCCCTGAGACATGCACACCAGAATGTCGGGTTGGCGCACATAAGGGAAATGAATGAAGCCATCGGAGATGATAACCTGGGCGCTGCACGAACCACCACGAGCCTCGGGTCCGTAGGACTGTGTCAACGTGCTTTCCTTGTGGTCGATGAGACTTGCGGCTTTTCCCACAATCTGACCCGCCAACACAATGCCCTGGCCTCCAAAACCCGTAATGAGGATTTCCATTTTGGCGCTGATATTCGGTTTTGATGTCATAGAGATTCTTAAAAAAAAAAAATTATGAATTATGGATGTTGAATGATGTGACTGGTCATTTTTAGTATCATTTTTAAATTTCATCGAACGCTCTTGTGCCCGCTAATTTAAAATACTAAAATCGAAAGGATTCCCCCCTTTGAAAAAGGGGGGCCAGGGGGGATTTCGGAGGCTATCCACCTGAAAAATCCCCCTCGATCCCCCTTTTCCAAAGGGGGAAGTATCATTTTCATATATGGGGTGATCGAATTTAAGAAAG
>CAIMCT010000151.1 GCA_903839535.1 uncultured Desulfobacteraceae bacterium | reverse complement strand
CTAAAATTCTTTTTCAGCCCATACCAGCCACCAATGGGATTATTAGATGAGCGCGCCCAATCCTCGACAGTACCTTCTTCCGCTTCCTGTTTTTCGTCTTTACTTCCCAATTCAATCCAGTCTGCATGTTCTTTCAACATCTCGTGGAAGTCTGCAAGACATCGATAATCATAATGCAAAACTGTCGTTCCAACGGTACAGACGATTATCTCCATTCCATCTTTCTCGGCAACATACATTTCATATTCCGAGGTTTGAGGAGGTGTTTTCAACTTCCAGGGGTTGTCTTTCGTTCTTTTTTCCATTTTCTTTTCTCCATTCTAATATTTTTTAGAAACATGAATAGCTTTTGCTTTCACCTTTAAATCTGCCGCAAATTTTTCAAATGATTCGTCAAATGAAGGAATATATTTTGCGAACAGATGAAAAATGAGTGTTCGGTACATGCAGTGTTAGCCGCCGCTTGTCTGATTAGCCTCAGTATGCTCTTTTATTACGGCCTTGATAAACTCACTCGGCATGGAGCTTTTTTCACTTATGCTGTCTATAGAATGACCCTGCTCATACAACCGCCATACCACGGCTTCCATCGTCTCTCCAATCTCAACAATATGACCATCTGGATCATATAACCGCATCACGCGTTATCCCCAGGGTTGTTCGCAAATGGAATGAATGAACTGGTGCTGAAGAATGTCGGACACAGCACTTTTAAACCACACTCATGGCAAAAAAAGTACCCCTGCTTGGGAGTTGATCCATCCAAGCGGGGGCTTTTCCTCTGAGGTGACTGAAGCAACCCCGTTGGTTACTGTCCGGGCGCCCGGTAATTGGGGGACTTTTTGGCAACGGCATCTATCTCTTCGGGAGTTAACAGCACAGTAATCTTGCAGGTAACCGTGCCAGTGGATGCGACAGTCAGGGCGAGGGAGGCCGCAGAGACATTATCCGGAAGATCGGCAATGACAAACAGATCGGTGTCGCCAAAAGCATAATAAAAAGCTTCAATTGTGCCGCCCACCGATTTGAACAGTTTCTCTACGACAGTGCGGCGGACCGAGCCACCATCTTTGAGAAGTCCTTTGATCCCTTCGCCGACATAGTTAGCTTGAACAAGATACTTTGACATATAACGCTCCAGAAATAAATAGTGTGCGCTCTGTGATTAGCAGCGTACTGTTTGGAAGAATAAGTCGAGCAAAAGCGGTTCAGCCAACGAAAACAGTTGGGAAACAAACAAAGCACACGCAAGTAATACGGGCGGCTCGTCGTGCCGGGCAGTTTCGGTAGCTAGTCGCATAGCAGACTTATATTATCTTATTTATTATATTCATTTTTTGGTGATTGTCAATTGTCTCACTATGTTTACCCGTCAATACCGGAGGTATGATTACCAAAAGAAAGCTGTGCATTATGGGAAAATGCGCTGAGAGGATAGGGAATTGGGACCGCGTTTTTTGCGGTTTAGACAATCTCCACTGTCTCAACCGCTGTGTCTGGCAGCAGGTGTTTACCACACCGCCATTCACCGCGAAACAGAACAGGGTCATATGGAGCGCTACCAGCAGGGCTTGCAGACATGCGCGCGGCTGATCCAGAAACCTTGCGCAAGGCTTTTCTGTGGCGCGAGACCCGCAAGGTGCGCAGGATGGCTGCATCGAGCTGCAAGGCAACTGCTACAAGGTGGATGCACACCTGGCTGGCCGCCTGGGGCACGAACCGCTCTTTCCCCGCCAAATTAATCGCCTATGCACCACCACCGCTCTGCTGGTTGGCATGGCGGATCAAACTCAAATCCTGGAAGAAAGTGTCATCCGCAATGCCGTTGCCGAACTCGAACAAGCTGGATGTTTCCGTCCATTGAAAACAGGCTCCATTGCGGAGCCTGTTTTTCTTTGCCTATCGTTGCAAATTTTTATTTCGGCCCTACTCCACCATTTTGTTCGGCCGCTTACAAGATATGATCCCAGTGCTGACAGAACAAGTTTATTCATATTTATTTACATCCTTCATCATGTTTTGGCGAAGCGCACCAACAGTTTGTGTTCTCGGAGCAAGGGAACCTGAAACCAGTCTGCCCTGGGGGAAATGCTCAAAAATGCCGCAAAATTTCCAGCGTCCGGTGCATACTTTTTCAGGTTGCTGTTTTGCTTAAGAAGTCTTCAATATCTTTAATAAAAATCAAAGTTCCTTTATCGATTTGTTTTGTTAAATCGTCCACATCGCTGAAATCTGGATTGTCTACCAAAATATGCTCCACGATTGAATCGATGCCTTTCACAGGTTCGACAATCTTGTATTTGTCCCAATTGCTTTTATTGAAAACCTGCCAATATTTTGAAAGAATCTGTTTGTTTTTTCCAGACAGCCAAATTTCAAAACTGAATGTGTCATAAAGAAAAACGATTGCTATTTTTAAATCCCTTTCTTTCAATGATTTTGGAAAGATGGAAAAATATGTCATATCCATATAGCCATAATAAATACTCCCAGGGGGAGAAAAATCAGGATAATTAATTGTGAAATGATTCCTTAAACTCAGCATATATTCCATCAACCCCTGATACGCTTTTTGAATTATGCCCTTCTCCAATTGTTTTTTATATTCAAGCATATTTTCTTGCAACGATTTCATTTTTGGTTCCCTGGTTTTTTCAAATTGGCGCTTCGAGAAGCGCTCTAACGGTTTGCGCTCTTGTTTTGAGTGGACTTGTGCCACATGCTTAATCCATTGAAAGCCATTATAAGCAATATTACATATAGCAAAGAGATGAACTTTACATCCTTGACGAAATATAGCCATATTCCGATAACATCTACAATAATCCAGTAAAACCAACTTTCGGTGTTTTTCTGAGCCATTAACCACATAGCTGAAAAGCTCATGATTGTTGTGATTGCGTCAAGGTATGGAAACGATGCTGCTTCTGGAAATACCGCGGGCAATAAAATATGGATTCGACTCATTAAAAAGCCAAAGGCAACTGAGATAATGCCAGTAAGAACAACCCATAGAATTAAATTCTTTGAGTTGCTGTATTTCACATCGGTAATTTGTCCATTATCTTTTGGTGATTTATTCCATATCCACCAACCACACATACTTGCTCCAAGATAATAAATTTGCTCGATGGTATCTGAATAAAGCCTGATTTGATAGAACAGAATCATGTAAAGCAGAACGCTGATAATCCCAATTGGCCACGTCAAAATATTTCTCTTGGCAATAAGCCAAACAGACCATAAATATAGGACAGTGCCGATAAATTCAACATAACTCATCGGGTATCCAAGAATGGTAAATGCTATCTTGTCAACGCTGAAGATATTTCCCATTAATTCCGCTCCTTTTTTATGAATATTTCTGCCAAGGATTCATATTTTCGAAAGTTGTTCAAAACAGTTCTTACTTTTGCGATTCTGGATTCTAAATCTCCTCTGAGAACGATAAAAGGAACTTTTCGGGCAAGTAAATCCCCAATTATTTGTTTTTGGAAAGTTTTCCTGCTTACCTCGCCTGACCTATCCCAGGTATCATCATATGGAATGTCAACATCACAAAGAAAAACCAGGTCATATCGAGATTGAGCTAAGTTTGCTAATTCCACCAACCTGTTATGTACAGATTGGTGATAATACATCGAAAACATAGAAGTTGTTATTGCGTTAGTATCGGTAAACAGGTATTGGTTTGCCAGGCAAAGTAATTTATTTTCACGTTCTAAATGTTCTTCCGCTATTTCTACCAATTGTTCTAATGATAATTTTCGATTAACTTGATTATTTTCCCAATATTCTCGCCCATATTCTGGCATCCAAACTGTTTTGTATTCATCGGCCATTTTGTTAGCGATAGTTGTCTTTCCTGTAGATGGTGCGCCCAAAAAGACAATATTCGTAATCAGGTCTTGATACACGATTGGTGCAACATACTCACGATACAAAAAAGGATTCTCTCTAATTTTCACTCCTGAAACCGGAATAACATTGCGGGGAGGGTCTACAAGCCTATTGATTGCGCCAAGCGCAATGCTCATGTGTTCTCCGTAAAACTCGCTGGAATAGAAATGCGTTATGCCAGAAACTTTCAAGTGATCAGTAATATATTTTTCATGCTTGCGTTTGATTTCTGGAGCATCGCCAACTTCTGTTGGTCCATCCCAGGCTTCGATTACGCTTACTTCTGGATATAACCTTTTTATCCAATTGGAGCGAATATTTAACGGAATTGAGGTTGTCTCAGGCGCGTCGTAAATAACTACCGACACTTTGTCCATTTCGGCAAGTGCTGTTTCGATAACTAATTGGTGACCTTTATGGAAAGGCGCAAATTTTCCTAGCGTGAGACCGTGTGTTTTGCCCATGTTTATTGAGATTGTTATTAGTGAAGCCGCCTACCATATCAACTATTTTTCCATAAGATAAAATCGTAATCAGGAATATAAGCTGCTTTCCCGGATTTCACTTGAATAAATCCTTCTTTCTCAAAGGGTGGCAGCAAGTCTAAATTAGAGTCAACCACCACCAGGCGTCCG
>CAIMCT010000150.1 GCA_903839535.1 uncultured Desulfobacteraceae bacterium | reverse complement strand
CAAGGTGTGAACTCTAAGATGCTGAATTTGATGAATTATATTTTAATGTCTCTGAAAGTGGCATCACTGCAATATATTGATATTTAACAAGAATTTTTTCTCACCTTGAAAGGGGTGCTGGTATATTCAACAACAATAGGCTCGGCTCGTATCGCGCCTTTGCTACAGACCCCAAACGGGCGGTGGTATTAAGGTTTTCTGATCGAACAGTTGTGGTGACACCCGATCAGCCTGATGATTTTGTAATGAGAACCAAGCAAATCTGTGGCAATCCTGTGAAACCATCAGGATAAACCACCCCAGAAAAGGTGATATATCCTTTTGTTGATATCCGGGCCCATATCTTTGCATCTTCTGGAACCAACTATATAAACCGGGCTACAAGGTTTCAGTAGATGACGGGATTACCGATATTGCTGGTAAATCACTTCCGGATGTGGGAGAAATGAACAATGCCAAAGCATGGAAAGGAGTCCTACTGGTTTCCGGAAAATATCTAATCGTTGTCGGAGGAACTCGGGGAAATGCAGAATACAAGCTGAAAGTCGCAGTTCGATAAACCTTTTCAGGCAACCTGGGCTTTCCCTCCAATCTTTGGACCACCCGAGAAACTATAAATGAGTGCACATGTGTAATGAATATCTTGCGACGGGTTTTGCCGATGTGGATGGTCGTAATGACACGACTGCGTATAAGCATTGTCTTGTTTTGCTCGATTCACTACCGTATTTCCGCGAATATAAACAGCGAAGCTATGAACTGCTCAACCTATCTACCGGTCTTTCCGTTTTGGAAGTTGGTTGCGGACTTGGGGATGATGCGTTTAGAATGGGCACAATAGTTGGTTCAAACGGGGTAGTGGTTGGAGTGGACGCAAGTGTCCGGATGATTGAGGAAGCTGTCGTCCGAATCCCAGCCAACATACGTGTCGAGTTTGCTCAAGCGGATGCCCGTGATCTACCTTTCATGAATGAAAGCTTCGCACGTTGCCGAGTAGACCGTACATTGCAGCACATTAAAGACCCACAGCAGGCCATTCGTGAAATGCTTCGAGTTCTTAAACCAGGCGGATTATTGCTTGCATACGACAATGATTGGGGAACATTTTCCGTAAGTGGCAGTGATGAAGAATCCACGAAGATCATTGAAACTCTGTGGGAGGAATCGTTCACAAACAAGTGGATTGGCAGATATTTGAAGCACTATTTCCTCGAGGCAGGACTGCAAAATGTGGTGATAGAGCCATCAGTTTCAGTGCTGACGGATTTTGAACTTGCAGATCGTGTCTACAATCTGCTCCAGACAGTGAAACGCGCCGTAGAAGCCGGCTGCCTCTTTCAGGTGGTTGCTGACGAATGGGTATCAGAATTACAGCTTTTGAGCCTTTCGGGTGGTTTTATTTGCACCCTGACTGCATATACGGTAGTGGGAATGAAGCCAATATGATAGCACGAATCCATAACACATAAGGTTCTATGCAAATATATCGAAAACCGCTCTAAGGATATGAATGAATGTCAAGTAAAAAATTGAAAAAGCCTCGGAAACAGAAACCGAAAACACTGAAACGGTTACCTCCTAAAATCAAGATTTCTGAAGCGATCCTGAAGTTATCGGAACCGCTGAGACAAAAATATACAGATTCTCGTCGCATTAGGGGAATAATCGGTATGACGGTGGTGGCATGGAACATCTCACTTTTTCCAAAAGAAGAACATGTCAATATTCAAGAGAAGGCTCTTGATGCTCTACCAGAAAAGCTTAGCGCGGAAGATGTGTCGGTATTTTTGGAAAATATTGAGATATTGATTGAGCGTAAAAATCAGAATTATCCTCATATCAGGGAATATATTCTCAAGTACCAGCTCTCATTTCCAGGTGATACAATTACATTGGCGGTCAGTAGCACACCGGTTCCGTAGTAAATTTAGGAAGGGTATCAGCCGGTTAAGTTGAGCATTCATCAACTGGAAGGGAAAACCATGGGCTTTCATAAATCAGTAAAACAAATGAATTTGCAGGAATTTAGACCGGGAATCAGAAGTACGGCTGAGTTTGGCGATCAACTGGTCATGGCATGTATGGAGATAGACCCGGAAAAAGAAGATGCAGGACATCAGCACCCCTTTGAACAATGTGGCGTTGTGGTTGAAGGAAAGATTGAGATGTTCATTGGTGATGTGCGCCGGATTTTAGAGACTATGGACACATATTTCATTCCAGCCGGCGTGATACATGGATGGAAAACCTTTGATGTTCCTGCAAGAATTTTGGATGTTTCAGCGAAATAAAGGACATTAAAAATGGGAAATTATGTTAATTCGCATTTGATCATGGGTTAAACCGTGGTTTATTCCGCTAAACTGCACTGGATCATTTATCTGACTGCGAAGGCAATCCTGACGCTTTGGATTGCACCATTCATCCAGCGAGCTACAAGTGAATTCGCAATCACAACAAAAAGAGTGATCATCAAGGAAGGTTTGATTGCCAGGCGTACTCTGGAAATGAATTTAAGTAAGATTGAAACAGTCAATGTTGATCAAAGCATTATGGGAAGAATCCTGAATTACGGGAGCATCACCATTATTGGAACTGGCGGCACGCATGAGGTGTTTCATAATATCGCCCACCCTATGCAGTTTCGCAAAGCGTTTCAAGAGATTGATATTGCATAGGATTGACTTGGTGAATGTTATGTCTATTGATTTTTCTTGGATTTTCTTGACTTTCCCGCGGAAACGTGATACGGTATGATATGGATAAAAAATGAAAGGAATAATCTTTGCAATCTGTATCTGAACAAACCTTTTTTCTCACAACGGCTGCGAACTTGATAGGAGTTGCCCCCATTACCTTGAAGAGATGGTTACTGGAAGGCAAAATCAATGATGTTCAGCGTGATCGTAGAGGCTGGCGCGTATTCACCCAAAGCGACATAAATAAGATCAAAGCACACACAGAGTGTGCCAAACAACCAGCTCCCAAACAATTGTCACTCTATACAAAACATGGTGAAGCTGTCTATGAAGAGAAGGCATCATCATTTAGGGACTCAGCTTTCAACGGCAATAAAAAACTGCCATTCCACCGCTGGGTGCCATGGATTGCAGGATTCTCGTCCAATTTTGTTGAGGATTGTTTTAACAATTACCTTGATCGTTCAGTGCCGCATTCAGAGATTACCATACTCGACCCTTTCGCGGGAGTGGGAACGACGCTTACAGAAGGAATCATGCACGGCTACAACGTGGTAGGGTTCGAGATTAACCCATACGCCTACTTGTCGTGTAAAGTGAAGTTGTCGGCTGTCCATTTGAGTTCAACAATCATCGAAGATGAATGTGCCAAGTTTCTGAGCTACTACAATAAAAGAGTCGATGATCAATCGTACACACCCAGAAGTAAACCACCTGAAAAGTTCGGCACACGAGCACCATTCTACAGCCCTGATGTTGCCCGGAAAGTACTCATTGTCATGGATTACCTTCCAAACATCAATAACCTTGAAGTGAGAGACATCTTCAGGCTGGCGTTCGGCTCTGTGATGGTCAGCTTCTCAAACTATTCATACGAGCCGAGCCTCGGCAGAAGGGTATCGTCAGGGAAAGAAGAAATATTAGATGCGCCCGTAGAATCTATCCTTGCTGCTAAGATAACCAATATGTCTTCAGACATGTACGAATTTGAGGAACTGCATGCTGATTCTGCCCGATCCGTCAAATCGCATATTTTCAATGAGAGTATATTCAATGCAACGCAATTTTGTGAGCCCGAATCAATAGACCTGATCGTTACGTCTCCCCCGTACCTCAATAATTATCATTATCTTAGAAATACCAGGCCTCAACTTTATTGGCTTGACATCGCTACCGATCCTAAACGGTTGCGTGAGATTGAACATGAAAGTTTCGGCAAATTCTGGCAAACAGTAAGAGACCAGGATCAGATACCACTTGATTTCAGACATGAAGGTCTTGAATCAAGACTTGACCTGTTGCGCGATATCAACCAAAACAAAAAAACCTATGGAGGCGCTGGCTGGGCAAACTATGCTGCCACATATTTTAACGATACCTATCGTTTCTGTAAGTCGGTAAGCAAGCTGATGAAACCGGACTCGAAGGCAGTGGTGGTGATAGGAAACAGCATTCTTCAGGGTGTCGAGATAAACACCGACCAGATATTTGCTGACATTGGCGAGATAGCCGGACTGAAAAAAAGAGATATTATTTTACTCAGAACAAAACGCACAGGCTCAAGTATAATCGATTCATCTGTCAGGGCAGCGAAGACAACAAAGAAAACCACCCTCTATGAGACCGCCGTAGTTTTCAGTAAATAACTATGGTCGGACAATGGGTCATATCTTGGCTCGTTTGATCATGTAAAGATTTATTTTTTTAACTATATCTTCAGATACTTGAGATCTGCCTTTGCAACGTTCCGCCCACGATCTGCCCGGGTGCAATACATCCCAACCTGACTTCGCCTGATTGAACCTACCTTCCCCTGGCGTATGGTTTCCAAAACCATCGATGACTGTATTCCATAATGGTTGAAATTGTCTGATAAGATTTGCCTCGACAGGGCCTATAATACCGCTTTCGTCTTCATCAAGAACCATGTATCTGCATTTGAAATCTGCTACTGAAAGATTATTGACATGCTCTATGTTACGGTAGTGTTCATTTATTCTGTTGAATAACGGAGTGCTGGAACTGGTGCTTTTTCTTGCTGTCCTCCAACCGCTTGGTACAGCTTTCCCCACATATATTGGGATTGAATCCTCTTGTACCGAGGTAAGAGCTAATCCACTGTATAACTCAAATTCCCCCATAAAATATAATGCATAAACACCGCCTCCATTGAATCTACTTCCGGGAGGAAAAGATTCAACCGGGGTCCTGATAAAAAATTCAGTGGCGCTATTTACAACATCTCTTAGCGTTTGTGATTTGAATGTATGGATTAAAATATCTTGGTTGTGCATCTCTACGTCAGCAGCGACTCGAAATTGTATTAAATATAGCAGTTTGAAATTAATAATTGGACAGCAACAATTTCTTCCATTAAATTAAATTTTAAAATTCTTCTTCCAATTGTTCGGTTCATTTTTTCTTTTCTTTATCAATAAGCCATAAAAATTACATTTCGAATCTATTTGATCATATATTTGCAAAATATCAGTTTGATTCTGGATACCACAATGTATATCAAAGTCAACAGTTATTAATCAAAATGCTGACATGTATATCGAGATTTTCGCTGACCACTTCAGAAGAATTCGTAACCTCCAAATCCCTCTTTCATCAGATACCGGTTCTGTTGTATAATCCCAAATCATGAAATCATCCCTCAAGCACCGCCTGCCGACAATCACGATCGACTTTCTGAAATTGTGGAAAGAGTCACATTGCAGAAAATCATTGGCGTTTATTGAACCTCACAAGCTCATAACTGTGATAACATAGGGCATCTTAAACTTTTTGCTTTCTGTCTTTTTGTTTTTTAACGGCGATATTTTGCGAATGAATCAATTTTCTGTGTCAATGGTATCAATAACGCCATCCCAATATTTCTGTTCTGCCGGATTGTATTCACAACATCTTGACATGTTATCAAATGATATATTAAATAATAACAATGTATTATATGATTTCATTTTAAACCCGCTTGACCAGATATGGATGCTGAAATACCATGACT
>CAIMCT010000149.1 GCA_903839535.1 uncultured Desulfobacteraceae bacterium | reverse complement strand
TCCAAAAGTGCAGATTGTGACAGTTGGCAGTATACATTGACAATGACACTTTGGAAGAAAGATTTGTCAGCGTTCCGGAACATGGGGGCGGTTCATTGATCCCTGAAGGGCCGATGAAGCCGGAACCATGCAACACCGGTTGCATTTGGAACAGCGGTGCGCCTGGGGCTTTACAGGCTCGAACTACAAGTGACCGGCGGCAAGGGGAAACTGTCAATATCCGGTTCAGGCGCGGACACAAAGACAAAAGAAGCCATCAAGATTGCTTTTGATTATTTCAAGGCGAACATCAATAGAGTCACAGCCATGAGCAAAGCCAGAGATCATGACTATCACCTTCATATTGTCGAAATGCATAACACCGGTGCGGCAGGTGCTTTGACCCTGTGCAATTTCATTGCCTTATGTTCTGGCATGATAGACAAACCGCTCCAGGGTCAGATGGTGGTTCTTGGCGACATGAGTCTTGGGGGGACAATTGTTAAAACGGTAAACCTGGCGGAATCCCTTCAAGTGGCGTTTGATTCGGGCGCAAAACGGATTTTGATAGCACTGGTGGGTCAGTTCCGTGAAATGTATACTGCGAACTGGTATAATTTTACGTTTTTGGTCCCCCACCCCAACCCTCCCCCGCTGGGAGAGGGAGTTTATGAAAAGCGCAGATTATGCCAGTTCGCAGTATATCTGGAAAAGCGGACAACTGGATGACGCATCTGTTTTGGCATCCCTGTCCAAAGAAACCCGATGTGACGGGGTAATCGTAACGGTTGTGGCCATCGGGTGGACATAAAAACAGATCAACTCAATAAAAAACGGGCAAAGAAAAACCGATCTGAATTTCATTATCGTGATTTTGAGTTGTTGAAAAACCAATTATCCGCTATATGCCTTTTTATGAAACAATGGAATATTCTTCAACCAAAGACCGACGTAGTCAATCGCCTCTGCACTCACCTCAAATGCAGCAATGTAGTCGCAACCCTTCTGGTAAACCGGGGCATCGACTCTCCGTCCCTGGCGGATCGTTTTCTGACTCCGTCTTTCCACCAGCTCTCGGATCCGTCCGCCATGAAGGATATGGATAAGGCCGTCAGCCGCATATATGATGCCATCCTGCGACAGGAGCGCATTCTGATTTTTGGGGACTATGATGTGGACGGGGTCACTGCAACGGTCCTGGTCACAGAGTTTCTGAATACTGTCGGCGCCAAGGTCTCCTTCTACATTCCGCATCGTGAAACCGAAGGATATGGGCTGAAACCCAAACACATCAGCGATCCAGCCATCTCAAACAACATCAATCTTATTATTACGGTGGATTGCGGATCAAGCAGCCATGAGGCCATCAGCATGGCGCGCCAAGCTGGAATTGATGTTATCATTACCGATCATCACTCAATCTCAAACCCCATGCCCGAAGCTCTGGCAGTGATCAATCCAAAAAGAAGCGACTGCCCCTCCGGTGTACGAAATCTGGCAGGTGTCGGCGTTGCATTTTTTCTGGTTATCAGCCTGCGCAAGTATTTTAGAGAACGGGGGTTCTGGACATCCCATAATGAACCCAATTTAAAAAACGCCTGCGACCTTGTGGCGCTGGGCACAGTTGCAGACATGGTTCCCCTGACCGGCGACAACCGGATACTTGTCAATGGTGGAATCAATCTCATCAATTCGGGACCGCGTCCCGGTATTCAATCCCTGCTGGAAATCAGCGGAATTCACCGCCCTTTTATGAATTCCGAAGATATTGTTTTTAAACTGGCCCCCCGGTTGAATGCCGCTGGAAGAATGGCTCACGCAAAAACAGCGGCCCACCTGCTACTGGAGCGCGATACCCCAAAAGCGCTGAAGCTGGCAGAAACGCTGAATGCGCTGAATTGTGAAAGGCGATCTGTCGAGCAGCTCGTCCTGGATGATATCCATCTACGGCTCAAGAATGAACCCGAATACCTTCGTGCAGGTGCGTTGGTCATGGCGGATGCGGCCTGGCCGGCCGGTATTCTGGGAATTGTTGCATCCAGGCTGGTTAACCAGTTTTTCCGTCCCGTCGTTCTGATTTCTACTCAAAACGGAAACGGCAAAGGATCATCAAGAAGCATACCCGGATTTAATCTTTATCAGGGGCTTAAGACATGCTCAGACTGCCTTATCGGTTTTGGAGGCCACGCCGCAGCCGCTGGACTGGAAATCTCAACAGAAAGGATTCCAGAATTTCAAAGCCGGTTTATCCAGATGGCGGACAGCCAGATATCCCGGGAACTGCTCGTCCAGGAAATGGTCGTTGACGGCATTCTGGATATCCGGGACATCACCCCGAACCTAATTGATGAGATCGAATCTTTGCAACCTTATGGAACCGCAAACCCCGAACCGTTATTTCTATCGAAAAACATTCACATCGTTTCATCCAGAATTGTCGGAAGAAACACCCGTCGGATGGTACTAAAACCCGGAGACAGATCATCCTGCGCAGGCATTTCGGCGGTTCAGTTCAACGTTGATTCACCTCTGCCGATGGCATCGGAGATACAGGAAATGATATATCGGTTGCGCTGGAATTTCTGGAATGGAAATCGCACGCCACAAATTCTTGTTGAAGATGCCATATTTTCCTTGCAATCACATATAAGCGAATCTATTATGCAGATTGGTGATGGACTCGTATCAGTCAAAAACACAATGATTTATCAAAACACCTGATACCGCATCACACAAATACTGTTTAACAGAAGTCATCAAAATGTATCATCGGCCCATATCAGTCAACCATTTATAAAAAAGGCGGCGTCCCATGGCTAAAGTATTCCGGCCCAGCACTCGAGAATCCAACATCCTGTCCAAAATTGAGTCCTCAAAAGAACATGGGCGGAGAAAAGCCATCAGCGGACTCAACGACTGTATAGAACCGCTTTCCAATGCAATCGCCATGAAATTGATCGAGAATAAACTGATCGAAACCACGAACAAAACAAGCCTTGAACAGCAAATTGGCAAGAGTATAGAGAAAATCATTCAGGCGGATGATTTTGACATTGACTTTCAGTGTTCCCCCTTCAGGCATGTTGCAGCACAGCCCCATGTGGTCAGCTTGTATCTAACCGCATTCGTCATTGAACAACTGATCAACCACAGGGATGTCGTGGATGTTTTTGGCTCGGATGAAGATATTTATGGCTGCATCAACAAACAGGTGTCCAAATTCCTACCATAACCATGCGCCCTTCGCTCCATCCCCGTCTGATCAATGGGCCGTTTGATGATCCGGGTCTTTATATTGACTTTATCTCTGAAAAATATGCAATTTTGTTTGATCTTGGCGAGATTGATTCCCTTTCCTCCAAAGACATCCTTAAAATCAGCCATGTTTTTGTTACCCATACCCATATTGACCATTTTTCCGGATTTGACAGGCTGATTCGACTGTTTCTGGGCCAGAACAGAACTCTTTCGTTTTATGGGCCACAAGGATTTATCAGCAATGTAGCGGGCAAGCTGGCCGGTTATTCCTGGAACCTTGTGAATCGCTATGACAATTCCTTTTCGCTGAACATTATCGAAATCCACCCGGACAGCCTCATCCGCTGCCGATTTTCCTGCCAGAATCGGTTTCTGCCGGAAACACCTGTGGTTGAACCGTTTAACGCAGTTCTGGTCGAAACGCCCGGATGGATCATTTCCGCAGTCATCCTGGATCATGGAATTCCCTGCCTGGCATTTTCCATTCAAGAAAAATTTCATGTCAACATCAAAAAAGATCGCCTTGAATCCATGGGCCTTGAAGTCGGCCCATGGATCACGGATTTCAAGCAGGCGCTGTTTGCCGGCAGCGATCCATCATCCATCTTTCAGTTGTTTGATGCAAAACACCCGGGTCGCCACATCTCTTATGAACTTGGGAATCTCAGCATGGAAATCGCCACCATTACTCCGGGACAGAAAATCACATATATCACTGATGCGGTTTTCAGCAACGCCAATATCGAAAAAATGGTGAATTTGTCCAAAGGATCAGACCATCTCTTTATTGAGGCTACTTTCATGGAGAGCACACATAGACAAATTGCCGAAGACAAGTATCACTTGACCGCATGGCAGGCTGGAACCTTGGCGGCTTTGGCGAAAGTCCGACAATTTACGATTTTTCATCATTCTCCCCGCTATACCGGACAGGAATACCTATTAACCGAAGAAGCCATTCGCGCATATAACATCGCGGTAAACCTTCATGATCAATAATGGCGGTAGGAGCAAGGCCGGTCGCCCCTACTTGTTTCGTGTCTTTCGTGTGTTTCGTGGTTTAAAAATATTTTATAGCTAAACCACGGGATACGGTGGCTGCATCGATACAGTCACTGATTTTGTGCTTGAAAGAATACCGGGATTTTTTATAGTTTATGCTGACCTACATCAAACTCATATTGACAGCAGTGTTCTGGGGCGGGACATTTATTGCCGGAAAAATCGTTGCCCAGGATGTGCCGCCCTTTTCCGCCGCGTTTCTGCGGTTTGCCATCGCATCCGCGTTTCTGGTTCTGATTACCTGGAGGGTTGAGGGAAAATTACCAAGAATTGAGAGATATCTGGTTTTACCGATCTTTCTTCTGGGACTGACTGGAGTTTTTGCCTACAATGTTTTCTTTTTCAAGGGGCTTCAGTCCATTGATGCCGGACGCGCGGCGCTGATTATTGCGCTAAATCCGGTGATTATATCACTTCTCTCCTCCATCCTTTTTAAGGAAGAACTGACGCCCATCAAGATTATCGGAATTCTATTGTCCGTAGTTGGCGCGATGACAGTTATATCCAGAGGCAACCCCCTTCACCTCTTTCAGGGCCATCTTGGATGGGGAGAACTGAACATTTTCGGCTGTGTGCTAAGCTGGGTTTCTTTTTCGCTGATCGGAAAATCTGTACTGGGTAAAATTTCACCGCTGGTCTCAATCTGTTATTCATCCCTTGCAGGAACTGCGACATTAATTATTCCGGCGACGCTGGAAGGCTTGTGGGCTTTTCTTCCGGCATATTCAGACATCACCTGGTTGGGACTTTTCTATCTGGGATTTTTTGGAACGGTTCTGGGATTTGTCTGGTATTATGAGGGAATAAAAAAAATCGGACCGACAAAAGCAGGACTGTTCATCAATGTCGTACCGCTGTCCGCAGTCGTTCTGGCTTTTTTTCTGCTGAACGAACCATTAACCCTGTCTTTGCTGGTCGGTGCCATTTTGGTCAGCACCGGCATCTATTTAACCAATACGGAATAAGTGAATAAAATACAATGGAAATATTTGACATTTTGGTCTATTCAAGGGGAGACAAACCAGTTGATCTGCTTTTAACCCATGCAAAAATCATCAATGTGTTTTCCGGAGAAATTGTTGAAGGCGACATCGCCATTGCCGGCGGGTGGATCGTCGGTATCGGGGATTATCAAGCTGTGGAAATCAGGGATTTATCAGGACGATTTGTCGCCCCTGGCTTTATTGATCCCCATGTTCATATTGAAAGTTCCATGACCTGCATGTCTCAGTTCGCCAGAGCTGTTGTTCCGCACGGCACGACCACCGTCGTGGCCGATCCCCATGAGATCGCCAATGTTTTTGGGATACTGGGCATTGAATACATGCTTCAATCCAGCGAGAATCAGCCCATGAACGCCTATTTCACCCTGTCTTCCTGCGTTCCTGCCACCAGCATGGAGACATCTGGCGCCAGATTAGACGCAGTTGATCTTCTTCCCCTGATGAGCCACAACAGAATTGTGGCGTTGGCCGAAATGATGAATTATCCCGGCGTGATTCATGGTGACCCTGACGTTCTTTCCAAAATCAGGCTGGCCAGACAATATCGCAAACCGGTCGATGGTCATAGCCCCGGCCTTACAGGAAAAGAGCTGAATGCCTACATTGCATCTGGTATATCCAGCGATCATGAATGCACCACTGCGGCTGAAGCTCGTGAAAAACTGATGGCCGGCATGCACATCTTCATCCGCCAGGGAACGGGTGCTCAGAACCTTCATGATCTCTTGCAGATCGTAACCCCACGGACCTTTCATCGGATTATGTGGTGTACGGATGATAGCGACCCCCATGATCTGCTGAACGTAGGCCACATTGATTCCGTAGTTCGGGAATCCATCGCCTCCGGCGTTGATCCGATTCAGGCCATTCGAATGGCGACCCTCAACCCGGCTGAATATTTTGGGCTCCATCACCTCGGCGCCATTGCTCCAGGCAGACAGGCGGATATGGTGGTGTTTTCCGATTTGAACACTCCGGTGATTGAGCAGGTGTATTGCAATGGTGTAAAAGTTGCCGAAAACGGCACCATGTCGCCTGACATCCATGTTCCGGAGACGCTGGCGCTTCCGCGTTCCATGAGAGTCACCCTCAAAACGCTTGATTTTTCGATTCCCTTGGCCGGAGATCGCATTCGGGTTATCGAAATCGTTCCGAATCAGTTGATCACAGGATCAATAACAGCGGCTCCAACTATCTTCCAGAATGCTGCGATCTCCGACTCCGACCGGGATATTCTGAAAATCGCCGTTGTTGACCGACATAGCGGTTCTGGAAACGTCGGAAAAGGGTTTGTCAAGGGCTTTGGGCTAAAGCAGGGGGCCATTGCTTCCAGCGTTGCTCATGATTCCCACAACATCATCGTGGTGGGAACAACCGATGAAGATATGAAGGCGGCGGTAAAAGCGGTTGTTCTGATGGGTGGCGGTCTATCTGTCGTATCCGGTGGCAGATCCATTGCCAAGCTTGCCCTGCCCATAGCCGGTCTGATGTCCCAGGAACCGGTTCATGTTGTATGGAATCATCTCAATCGCCTGCTGATATGCACCAGGGAAATTGGCTCAACACTTCAAAACCCGTTCATGACGCTCTCTTTTTTGTCTCTGCCGGTAATCCCCGATCTGAAGATCACCGACAAGGGATTGGTGGATGTCAAACGGTTTCAAATAGTACCTTTGTTTGTATGACGTGGTATGATATACCGTATGCGGGCGTAAACTGCGCTTTTCATTTTTTTTCAATTCACCACAAAAACTCGGTCATTGACCGCTCAAATCAGTATTGAGAAAATCAATTTCACCCGATAAAAACAACGGTACGACCCAAAGGAGAACGTAGATGTTAATCGTTATGAGTAAGCAGGCAACCCCGGAGCAGACTGAAGCCGTTGTTGCTGAAATTGAAAGGCGCGGCTATGTGGCCCGCCCCATTCCCGGCGGCGAACGGATCACCATCGGCATACTGCATAACAAGGGGCCTGTGGATGCATCCCCTTTCCTATGCATGTCCGGTGTCTCGGACACCATTCCCGTCACCAAGCCATATAAACTCGTCAGCAGGGAATGCAAGCCGGAGAATACCATCGTTCAAGTTGGAGATATCGCCATCGGCAATGGGAATCTGGTCATAATGGCCGGTCCATGCGCCATAGAAAGCGAACTACAGGCATTAACAATTGCCAGACATGTCAAAGCAGCCGGGGCTCATATTTTTCGAGGCGGGGCGTTTAAACCCCGCACATCCCCATATTCTTTTCAGGGACTCGGCAAAGAAGGGCTGGAAATCCTGGCGAAAGTCCGTGAAACCACCGGTATGCCTGTGGTCACCGAAGTCATGGATGAAGACACATTTGATCTGGTTGAATCCTATACTGATATCATTCAGATCGGTACCCGGAACATGCAGAATTTCAGCTTGCTCAAACGGGCAGGAAGGGCATCAAAGCCGGTTCTGCTGAAACGGGGAATGGCGGCGACCATCGAAGAATGGCTGATGGCGGCCGAATACATTCTGGAAGGCGGCAATTCTCAGGTGATTTTATGCGAAAGAGGGGTCCGCACTTTTGCCGACCACAGCCGCAATACACTGGACTTGTCTTCCATACCGGTTGTTCAAAAGCAAAGCCATTTGCCCATCATTGTTGATCCCAGTCATGCCGCCGGCAGAAGAGACCAGGTAATTCCCCTCAGCCGCGCTGCAGTGGCTGCTGAAGCTCACGGCCTGATGGTCGAAGTTCATCACGAACCCGAAAAAGCCATGAGCGATGGCGCACAATCGCTGTATCCCGATCAATTCGCGCTGCTTTGCAGACAAGTGAATGCAATTTTTGATATTTTTCATTCCAAATCAGTTTGAGCCTGGAGTCAGCTTCATGCGTTAATCCATCATCTGCATCGCCGTGGAGAATTAAGAAGCGCGGATTATGGCCATTCAAAGTATAATAAGTAAACGTCTTGTTTTTAACTTGATTTTTTTCAGTCAACCATATAAAAATTTTAAGTGAAATGCTCATGAAAGAACTGGTATGATGGACAATTCTATAAAGAGGAGCTTTGTTTAAATGACTGAACTAGTTGATACAATTAGAAATATTGCGCTTGTGGGCCATGGAAACTCCGGGAAAACTTCTTTGGCTGAAGTCATGCTGTACCAGACAGGCGTAACCAGTCGTCTTGGACGAGTCGAAGACGGCAATACGGCAATGGATTTCGAGCCTGAAGAACTCAAGCGAAATATCAGTATAAGCAGCGGCTTCCATCATTTTAATTGGAAAAAGCATTCCGTTACCCTGGTTGACACGCCTGGAGATCAGAATTTTTTTACGGACACCAAATTTTGCATGCAGGCCGTTGATGGCGCAGTTGTCCTGGTTGATGCTGTTGACGGCATCAAAGTTCAGACCGACCAGGCATGGAACTTTGCTCAAAGCCTAAAACTGCCATGTGTGATCCTTATCAACAAGCTTGACAGAGAACGGGCGGATTTTTCCAGAGCATTTCAGGATGCCGTAAAATCCTTTGAACCAAGGCCCATCATACTGCATTTGCCCATAGGCGCTGAAACAAATTTCAAAGGTATCGTTGATTTGGTTGCCATGAAAGCCTATGCCTACGACACCAACGGCAAGGCGACTGCCATTGAAATTCCATCGGATATGCAATCCCTCGTTGAGGAAGAACGCGAAAAATTGGTTGAAAATATCGCAGAAGCCGATGATACGCTCCTTGAGAGATATCTTGAAGGTGATCCGATTTCAGACGACGAACTCAAAGCAGCCCTAAAGAAAGGAACAATATCGCGTATATTCTCCCCTGTGCTGTGCGCCTCCGCCATTAAAGCCGTTGGCATTGATTTGTTGATGGATTTTATTGTCAACACCATGCCTTCGCCATTGGATCGCATGCCCAAAGTCGGGAAAGATCCGGTGGTTGGAAATGAAATCGAACGGGTGCCTGATCCGGATGCGCCGTTTTCAGCTTTTGTTTTCAAGACCGTGGCCGATCCTTATGCTGGCAGGCTCTCAATATTCCGGGTGGTGTCCGGCAAACTTGGAGCTGACGGCAATTTTTTCAATGTCAACAAGGATGTTAAAGAACGTTTTAATCAGCTCTTGACAATTGCCGGAAAAGAACAAAAACAGGTCAAAAGCGCCGGCCCTGGTTCTATCGTTGCTGTCGCCAAACTCAAGGAAACCTTTACTGGCAACACCCTTTGTGATGAAGCCAATAAAATCAGGTTCCCATTCCCTGAACCCCTTCCCACCTTGATTACGTTTGCAATAACCACCAAGGGCTCCGGGGATGAAGACAAAATCTTCATATCGCTGACCAAGATGCTGGAAGAAGACTCCGCTCTCAAGCTGGAAAGAACCGCCGAGACCAAGGAAATTCTCTTGTCCGGAAGGGGCCAAGTCCATATTGAGGCAGCCGTTGAAAAACTAAAACGCAAATACGGTGTGGAAGTAAACCTTAAAACCCCAAAAGTCCCCTACCGGGAAACCATCAAGAAAAAAGTCCGCGTGCAGGGCAGGCACAAAAAGCAATCCGGTGGTCACGGCCAGTTTGGAGATTGCTGGATTCAAATGGAGCCTCTGCCCAGGGGATCGGGATTTGAATTCGTGGATGCCGTCGTCGGCGGCTCCGTTCCCAGGTCATACATTCCGGCAGTTGAAAAAGGGATTGTTGAAGCCTGTCAGAAAGGAGTTTTGGCGGGATATCCCTGTGTGGATTTCAGGGCGACTCTGGATGACGGATCTTATCACGCCGTGGATTCATCGGAAATGGCTTTCAAGATCGCAGGCTCCCTGGCTTTCAAGAAGGCCGTGGCGGAAGCCAAGCCGGTTCTTCTGGAACCGATTCTGAGCGTTGAAATCACGACACCGGAAGAATTTATGGGTGATATCATGGGGGATTTGAACAGCCGCCGCGGTAGAGTTCTGGGTATGGATTCCGAGGGCAAATACCAGGTGATCAAGGCCAATGTGCCGATGTCTGAATTTTTGTCCTATGCTCCGGACTTAACATCCATGACTGGCGGCAGAGGAGTTTACAGCATGGTGTTTTCTCATTACGATGAAGTTCCAGCCCTGATTTCCGAAAAACTGCTGGTTGAGCTTAATAAAGACAAGGAATAAGACAAGACTGAGTTTTTAGCCGCCACACGAGCATTCACCGCAAAGGCGCAAAGATCGCAAAGAAAATATTCAATGGAATTATTTGTCTTCTTTGCGTCCTCTGCGCCTCTGCTGTGAGCAGTTGATGCCCGCTTACAGTAACCTTCTGTCGTCTGCCTTCGTTTTTCTGGTCACTCTTCGATCGCACCCTGTCCCATACATTTTTTACACGGCGCGTATCCTTCCCAGAACGCATCCCATTTCCGGCCAAACTGAATCTGGTTTTGCTTCGATGTCCTCTGCCCCAAAGCGCAGGTTCTCAAATGAAACCGCCTGGATTTTTTGTTGCCAATGTAATCGGACGGTTTTTCCTTCCAGTTCGCCCACATCCCCTTTCCGGCTTTCATGGCCTCCTGCTGGGATTTTAGCAATACGGCAGTATATGTGATGTTAGGAGATATATACAGGACATGGGCCAGTCCGTTTCGGACAATTTCCTGATTCACGAATGTACCATCCTGCAGAAATATATATGCCAACCGCCGGTTATACTGATCAGATGCTTCCTGATCCATCTGTACCCGGATCGGTTTTGATAACACGATTTTTTCATTGAATGCCAGCGCTTCAGAACCAAAAGGTTCTCCTGGCTTATCCTGATGAGAAATTTCTGGCGCATTGATGCCAATATAACGGACGTGCATTCCATTTTCCAACTCGATGGTATCACCGTCATAAACTCTTCGAACTGAAAAAAACTCATCTGCTGAAGACTGTGCCACACACGCCAATGTCACTCCAATAAACAGCAAAATCTCAAAAATCTGTTTAATCTTTCTCATAAACACCGCCTTGTTTTACCGTGAAAATACTTTTAAACCACGAAACACACGAAATACACGAAACAAGTAAGGGCGACCGGCCGGTCGTCCCTACCGCCTTTGCGTGAGAAGCGCCTATTGTAGCCGACACAAGAACATCGGCTACCAGTTTTACATATTTTGGTCATTCATGGGGGGCGGCATAGACCATGCCATGGACGTTTATCTTGGCCAAAAGATAAGACTGGCCTGTCCATCCATGTAAATGAAAAAAATCATGTATCTTTCTTAAATCCGATCACCCCATATATGAAAATGATACTTCCCCCATTGGAAAAGGGGGATCGAGGGAGATTTTTCGGGTGGATAGCCTCCGAAATCCCCCCTGGCCCCCCTTTTTCAAAGGGGGGAATCCTTTCGATTTTAGT
>CAIMCT010000148.1 GCA_903839535.1 uncultured Desulfobacteraceae bacterium | reverse complement strand
TTTGTCACAGGCGTTATAGGCTTCTATTTCCTTGATGAATTCTCCGATTTTAATTTTTTTGATATCCTGAAGAAATACATCAAAATAATAATCCAACTTGTCTGATTGCCGCGAAGCCGGTGAACGGTGAATTTGGGATAGTTGATCGAAATAGCCGACAAGATTATCCACGCCCCTGGAAAATTCGATGATGTAATCCACCCATCTGTTTTGTTCGGTTCGTAGTTTGGCTATGGCGCGTTTGTCCGAGAGAGCCTGGCCGGTAAAATCATCATCCCAGGTATGGCGGAAAAACAGGTTGTTCTGAAAAAAATCAATATGAGCCAGAACATGATAGAATATCATGACATTGAGCCAGTCCGGATTATTGTCGTTATAAAACGAAATAGCCGGTCGGGTATTGATGACGGTTTCATAGGGATTTCCGGGATACAGCTCGTACTTACCCTTTTCCTTTAGGACCTCGACATCATGAACCCAATAATCGTAAAGCGTGGGAATCATGACTTTTGGAGATAATTCCAGAAGGTCCCGGTTGGTGACGATGTATTCCAGGGTTTCATCCTGAAATCGCAGTCCTGCAGCTCTGGCCCTTTCCTTGCACCCTTCCATGATAAACTTGGTGTGCTGATCAATGAGTTCCATGTTTTCCTCTAAAATAAAATACAGGGTGGACAGAAAAAATATTTGCAGTTACTTTTTTTCATTCAGGAAATCAGGCGTTTGATACCCTCAATTATCCGGGGTTCATCGGCATCTTTACTCATCGTATCGAGGCGGATCATACTGGCTTTTGTGGTCAGAAGGTTGGATTTTTTCAGATACCCTTCCACTTCCGTTGAGCCGGATGTGCTTGTACCATGCTCGGCGATGGTAATTCCCACCCGGCTGGCGTAAGTCAGCATCTGGGTAATGGCTGGTATCGCTTCCTTGCCGCCAACGTCCCAGTCATCGCCGTCTGTTCCATGAAACACATAAATATTATAATCCTGAGCCAGATTCTCCTTGAGTACGATTTCATTGACTAACTTAAATGCCGAAGCAACCATGGTTCCTCCGGCGACTTGTGAATTGTAATAGGTGTAAAAGTCAGGGACTTCCTTGGCTTCCGTGTCATGAAGGATAAAACGGGATTCCACCTGCTTTTCGTATTGATACAGGAGCCAACTGTAGATCATCACATGCTGTGATACAATCAATTCCGTGGGCTTTCCGGACATTGATCCAGAATAATCCCTCAGGAAAAACACCACAGCCTGAGATTCATAGTCCTTTTCCCTGGAAAGAATCCGGTATATTTTATCCCCAGGTGATATTAAAAATGAGGAGAGATCAATGTTGGCGATGTCGGGCGCATTCCCCAGATGAATATTGGTTTCCAGAATTTTTTTCAACGTGGCTTTTTTGTCCAGAAACTGGCCAAATCCCCGGTGCCTGTCGGTCATATCGTAGGTGTAGCGGGTAAGGGATCGTTTTTTGCCTTTTTCTTTTAAATTGGGCAGCTCAAATTTTTCCGTTAATATCTTGCCCAGGTCGTATGCGCTTGATTCCATCTCATGCGGCCCCCCCTCTCCCTGACCTGGTCCCCCGCCACTGCCTTTCTGAGGACGCACGGGTTCCTCTCCGATAACGTCTCCTTCTTCCCCGTCACCGGACCCGCCAGCCGGCGAATCTTCCGAAGATTCCTTGAAAGAGTTGTCATGGTATAATTTTTCCTCGACAGTGGATGGCACCACCACCACTTTGTCCTTGCCGCCCTTACCCGGTTTGATCAGCCGACCAACGCGTATCTTGCGGGGAAATCCATCTTTTTCCCTTTGTTTGTCTCTTTCCAGAAGTTCATCAATCGAACGAATAGCCAGAGATGCTTGCATCACCGGCGTATTTTGGCCGGTTATAGGATCAGCCAGAAGGTCATGGCCATCTTCGGTGAGGCCTTGAGCCTTTAATAATTCGTAATATTGCAACAGTTCAGATTTCATGAAATTATGCCCGCTCCTGAAGGTGGACGTTATTTCTCGTCTTCCTGGGTACAGAAATACTCAATGGTCTTTTGGGCGCAAGTTTTGCAATAACCCAACTTGGATAACATGGTCTGAATCATCCGGTCATGAAGCTTTTGATTCTCTTCATTGGTCCGGTTGGCCAGAGCGCCGATCAGGCTTCCGGCTCCTGCAATATCGGACTTAAGCCTGACATCAGTAATGGCTTTGACCAGCTCAAGGTTGTCCATAAAATCATAGTTGGGTTCGATAGAAATTTTCTGGCCGTATATCTTGCGGATGGATGTTCTGAAAGATTCGCGCTGTTCACGGGTTTTAAGGCCAATTCGTTCTTCCACGCTGTTGATATAGCGTTCATCAATTTTCAGGGCTTTCAGCTCTCTGGTCTGGGGATCCTTATACTTCCACATTTTATCAGGTCCCAGGTTTTCCGCATCAATTCCGATAATCATGTTCACATAATTCATCACATCTTTTCGAATGGCCAAAGGTTCATCCATGTAGGCATTGAACATTTCGGTCATGATGCGTTCCCGGTAAAGTCCTTTTGCTGTCTTTAGATCTTCAAGGTATTTGGCTCTGTCGCCGGCATCGCTGACATAGTCCAGGATGATCCGTTCGAGAGAGCGAAACACATCATAGGCAAACATGCACTGACCTTCGTTGGTTTCTGAGCTTTCCACCAGCAATTGGATTGATCTTCCCACATTTCGCTGACCCAGACCTTTTTGGCCGAACCGTTTGGTAATGTCCGGATCTTGGCCGAGAGTGTCAATCACTTCGGCCAGGGCCTTTATACTTTTTTCGCCGGCAACTTCCCCGGCAGCCAGTTTCATGGTTTCAACCGGAGTCAGTTTCTCGGAACGAGGAAGTCTGGACAGCACCGCAGCAATGGAAGCCGCGTAATTGAGGTTGGGATCCTGATGGAGGTATTCCCGGGTCAGTGTGGTACGCGTTTCGCTGCCAATAGCGTAGGCAGTTAAATCTTTCTGCTGCCGGTAATTGGTATTGTGAGTGACATAGCTGAGCCTGCACCGGTCCACGATGGGTGCTTCTTCCTTTTCCGACAGAAACCGGTTGAATTCAGAGTTGTTGCTGGTTGCAATAATCAATGTATCAATCGGCCATTTAAAGCCATCAATTTCAATGGTTCGATTTTGGATGACGCCCAGATACACCTGAACCAGATCTTTTTTGTTTTTGAAAATTTCATCGCTGAAATGAATGCCGCCACCGGCAACCCGCGCCAGCGCTCCCCGGCGCAAATCGAACCGGTAAGGATTGTGGGTGTCGCTGATATGCATCAGGCGTTGAATGGATTCCTCTCCCAGGAGGTCAACTGCAGAAGATGTAATTTTATCCTTGGCCGAATATTTTCCGGTAACGGTTCCCAAGCTTTCTATCAGCGGGACCGGAATGATCTCGACAAAATCCAGCATTTCGGAAATATCGCCTGCGGTATGGTTTCGAATATCATTCCATATATAAGCCGAGCAGGCGCCAAGTGGGCGGTAGTTATCATAAAGGTTTTCGATTTCGCCATCCGAAAAGCCGATTTCCCTGGATAAAAAAGATTTGTTTTCATCCGGGTCATCAAAGAGATTCATGGCCAGAATCATGGGGTCTTCATAAGTCTGGGATTCGATGGTGGTTATTTTGCCATAACTTCCCAGCCTGTCCATACGGATAAGCCGGAATGCATATTTTCGGTTTTCTTCCAGAGAGAGAAACTGCCGGTATTTTGTACAGAGGAATTCAACAAAGAATGTTTTTCCGTTACCGGGTTCTCCGACCAGAACATAAGCCATTTCCTTGGATGACCCGCCCTCAGATGCATCCTTGACATAGGAAACGAAACTGTTGAGCTCGTCATACATGCCAATAATGTGTTTTTTTCCGGAACGAAAGATGCCAAAATCATAAGTGGTTTTGCCATTGACCACCACTTTGCTGATCTCATCATTCAAAATCATTCTGGCAACGCCCTGAAAAGCATTCTCAAAGCATCGCTTTCCGGATTTTACAGCAGACAGGTGACGGTTAAGCGAGTTGGTTCGACCGTTGTCCATTTGACCTCTCCTCATATATTTTTAAACAAAAAAAATGACATAGTTTTAAATTGTCAGGATTTTTCACGAATAATCATTGAGTATCGGCTATTTTGCTCATAAAATAACTGTTCCACTTCATAATCACGGTTAGGTGCCAGATCTATGACAATGCGGGATTTGGGTTCTGGCGGCAGATGAATTCCCGTTCGAACCTGCAAAATATATCTGCCATTAATGGCAATCACCCTTTTTATGGTTTTTTCCATCAGAACATCCGGAAAATCACAAATAATTTTCGGTGTCTTTCCTTCAATCACCTGAGCTTCCGGCGGAAAAAGACCCGTCAAAACAATTGTAATCATTTCTGCGGTGGTTGACTTGATATCCGACTCAATGTCAAGAATCTTTTTAGATGAACCGGAAATGACAGAAGCTTTCGGAGAAAGCAGCTCGCTTTTTGAGTCAGAGCCTGGTTTGGGGGCAAACAT
>CAIMCT010000147.1 GCA_903839535.1 uncultured Desulfobacteraceae bacterium | reverse complement strand
TCTTCAATGCGTTCGGCGGCGATCCGGCCTTTGTTCCTTAACACCCGAGGCTGCTGCATGGAGAAGAAAGGAATGTCTTTCAATCTCGGGATGGACTGGTCGGAGCCGGAGTTTTGGCGACAATCGTGATACAGCAGCCGATCCACAGGACTGCCCTTCAGGATGTGCTGATCCAGAATATCGTCCATGTCATCGGGCTGCAAATACTGATAAAAAACGCCTCCCGGATAGACGACCATGACTGGGCCATGGGCGCAGAAGCCAATGCATCCGGTTTCGACCAGCACGATTTTATCCTGAATTTGCCGACTTTCGATGGCTTCAATCAGGCGGTGCTTGATCTCCATGCTTTTGGATGCACGGCAGCCGGTGCCGCCACAGAACATCAGGTGATAGGGATATGCCGGTTTCCCGGCGGGCACGTCGTCCATGAAACGGACCGCCATGAAACGGCTCATTTCCGTTCGAAGTGTGTTCAGACTTTCCGGAGTTAGTCGATTCATCCACGTTTTCCTTCGCTTCAAAAATTGATAAGCTCGTAAAAAAACAGAGACTGCGCCAACAGTTGCAGTTTCTCAGAAGAATAACGTCGTTTTCCAAACAGGGCTGTGAGCTACACTTTGAGCGGTCAATGACCGAGTTTTTATAATCCTCCACCCCCCGAGCCTATTTGAATCCTTCCAGGATTTCAGGAATTTTCATGGGCTTAACCTGTGCGAATGTCTCCCCACCTGCCGCCACAACCGGAGCCAGAGCGCAGGCTCCGAGACACCGGACGGTTTCCAGCGAAAACCGGTTGTCCTCAGTCGTTGCGCCAGGTTCGATGTGAAGCAGTGCGGAGAGCTTTTCAAGATTATTTTTGCCTCCCCGAACGTAGCAGGCGGTGCCCATACAACAGCGAACGGTATGCCGTCCTCTTGGAGTTGTGGTAAAAAAGGAATAGAAAGTAACCACGCCCCAGACTTCACTGAAGGGAATTGTTAATTTGATTGCGATTTCTTTAAGGATGGGTTTGGGCAGGTAACCAAGGATTTCCTGAACCTCTTCAAGAACCGGAATCAATGCTCCCGGCTTTGAACAGTTGCGGGTTATGACGACATCCACGGCAGCCCGCTGCTCGCAGGAAAACACATCGGGGAATAACGACTTGCCGTTCGTTTCTTCTGCATTCAGCATGATCTGAGCCTCCTTATTCTTCCTGTTGGAAATACCCACATATCACATCTGTCGTATGAAAACCAGCATTTTTTCGCATTTCGATGTCGTCAAAATCCATTTGAAGAATAAGATCAATTGTGAAAGAATCCTTTAAGCTGGAACAACGAAATGTGACAATGAAACAGTATTTTGGAGGCATTCATGACAAAGCAGAAAAAGGCTGAAAAAAATATGGAAAAATCCATCGAGAGAACCACTGAAAAAAGTGGCGCATCTTACGGGGTTATTGCGCTGGCGTTTGTCGCAGGCATTCTGGCCGGAGTTTTGTTGACCCTCTACAAGACGGGAGGCAGTCCGCCCATACCCCCACATTCCGAGATGGAACACAAATCATCCGCCGACCTTTCGGATCAGATCGCCGGGCTGGAATTCAAAACATCCCAGAATCCTGGTGACATTGCTGGTTGGATACAACTGGGAAATTTATGCTTTGATTCAGACCTTCCGGAAAAAGCCATTGCTGCGTATAAAAAGGCATTGGCCATTAACCCCGATAATGCCGATGTATTGACGGATATGGGTGTGATGTATCGCAAAAGCGGTGAATACGACAAAGCGGTCCAGTCTTTTGACACTGCGGTTGGTGTTAACCCCAAGCATGAAATTGCACGGTTCAATAAGGGGATTGTGCTGATGCACGATTTAAACAATCCGCAGGGCGCTATTCAGGCATGGGAAGAACTCCTGACAGTCAACCCTCTGGCCATGGCACCAAACGGTCAATCCATAGATGAAATGCTCAATAAAATGAAGCAGCAGTGACTCAGTTGTCAGGCTGGAAATTGCGCGTATTTTTTTGCATTGCTGCAAACATTGAATGTGATTCTATCAAGTCGCATATTGCCTGAATATCCTCGAATTGAAATACCGGAACCCTTGCAAAATATTTGGAATCTGTAACAAACGCCACAAGAAGGTCATCTTCCGGGAAAATTGGAGTTTGATGGATTTGTGATCTAAAGACTTCAATTTTAGGTTTCTTCTCCTGTTTATACCCTTCAACCAGAATGATATCCACATCCTGAAAATAGGACATCAGACTGTCCAAACTGTTTTCAGTTGTGGATTTCATCAGGGCAATCTCCCCCGAAGACGCTGCCAGAACGGTATCTGCGCCGGCAGTGCGGTGACGATAGGTGTCTTTTCCTTTTTGATCCATCGAAAAACCATGAGAGGTATGCTTTATGGTTCCAACGCGATACCCCCTGCGTTTCAGCTCTGGGATGAGTTTTTCAACCAGGGTGGTCTTTCCGGAATTTGAATGGCCAACAATTGTGATTACCGGCGGCATGATTATTCCATTGACAAATCTATATATTGATGAGGGCTCATAAGCGCTCCACGAAATTAACAAAAGTGTTGTGCTTCCGATGACAGTCTGCTTTGCCTTATTCCCATGTATTATCCGCATGAGTTGCTACACTGATGCATGTGTTTATCAAAAACAGACAGACTGTCAAGCACTATTTTCAACAGATGCTCACGGGCTCAGAGAGAATCCAGCGCAGGGGTTCCTCCTTGACAGCAGCACGGGTTTTTCCTAAACTGCAACAAAAACATGATTATTCATTCACAGCCAAACACACGGATACCCATGACTGCGCTACTTGAAGTCAAACATCTGGTAAAAACCTACAAAACCCTTACAGCCGTTGACGATGTCAGTTTTGCCATTCCAAAGGGAATCTGTTTTGGGCTGCTTGGCCCCAACGGTGCCGGCAAAACCACCACCATCGAAATGATGGAAGGCATTCTTTCCGCCACTTCAGGCGAAGTGTATTACAAGGGAAGCCCACGAACCAGCACTTTCAGGGAAGAAATCGGCATTCAGTTTCAGCATACGGCCCTGCTGGCTTTTTTGACGGTCCGGGAAACTTTGAAAACATTTCAGCAACTGTATCACAAGACAACCGATATTGACAGCCTTCTGGCAACATGCAATCTTCTGGACATTCAGAACCAGTACAATGACAAGATTTCCGGGGGTCAGCGACAGCGACTGCTTTTGGCCCTTGCCTTGGTGAACCAGCCGGAGCTGCTTTTTTTGGATGAGCCATCAACTGGCATGGATCCTCAAGCTCGGCGGAATTTATGGGATATTGTGCTGAATATCAAATCGCAGGAGAAAACCATAGTTCTCACCACCCATTACATGGAAGAAGCCCAGTTGCTATGTGACAAAATCGCGATTATGGACTATGGCCGCATCATTGCCAGAGGCAGCGTGGCGGATATGATTAGCAATTATTGCGGTGAAAACGCTGCCGGCAAACCCTGCCCGGAGGCGAACCTGGAAAACGTGTTTATCAAGTTAACTGGCCGTCAATTGCGGGAGTAACAGATGCGATTTAAACGTCTATGGGCCATGTTTACAGCCAGAAACCTGGAGTTTTTCAGGGATCGTGCGGCATTCGGCTGGAATTTCCTGTTTCCTTTTTTGATTATCGCAGGATTTGGTGTTGTTTTTGGCGGGAAATCCTTTTCAGAATACAAAGCAGGGGTGTTTCCCGTTGAATCTCCCATGTCCATCCACCATAAGGTCGAAATTCCTGAAGGCTTTCAATCCTCAAGATATGTGGAGTTTGTGGGTGTCCCATCCTTAGAAGCCGGGCTTGCGCTTTTGAAGCACCATAAAATTGATCTTCTGATTCAGCGAGGATCAGCGCCTCATGCTTACTGGACCAACGAGTCATCCCCCAAAGGCTATATTTTGGAAAAGATGCTGATTGCATCCCTTCAGCCCAAAGACACCGGGGACTTATTAAACAGACAAGTGGTTCAGGGAAAGGAAGTTCGCTATATCGACTGGCTGTTTCCCGGTATTTTGGGCATGAACATGATGTTCAGCGCGTTGTGGGGGGTCGGGTATGTGGTGGTCCGGTACCGGAAAAACGGCGTTTTAAAGCGTCTGAAGGCAACGCCACTCACGGCGGTGGAATATCTCAGCGCTCAGATGCTCTCGCGGATATTTTTGCTTATGTTCACTCTGATTATTGTCTGGATCGGGTGTGATGTCATTTTTTCCTTCGAAGTGGCGGGACATTATCTGGATCTGGCAGTGGTCTTTTTTCTGGGATGTCTCAGCTTGACTTCCATGGGGCTTGTCCTTGCATCCAGGGGAACCAGCGAGGAATTCACCAGCGGAGTACTGAATTTTATCTCCTGGCCCATGATGTTCTTGTCCGAGGTCTGGTTTTCCATTGAAGGCGCGCCCCAATGGATCAAGTGGATTGCCGCTACCTTTCCCCTGACACACCTTTTGACTGCGGCGCGAAAAATCATGAATGATGGGGCTGGTCTTTCTGATGTCATGCCGGACTTGATCATTCTATCGGTAATGACCGGGGTGTGTCTTACCATTGGCGCAACGCTGTTTTCCTGGAATGAATGATGAAATAAACTTATGATATTCTTTTTTCTACAACAAAAAAGTAACTGAGCTTGTTTGAATGCATGTCTGGAGTACGGATCAGATACAGATTGGAATTGACATTCAAAAAAATGAAGATGGGAGTAAGTACATGGCAGATGAAATCAGCGTGGGTGAAATGGTAGGGCAGAAACTGCCACATGACTTGGAGATGATTGTAACCACTTTTTTACCGAATTTGAAGTATCTGGAAACTCGGTTTGATCGCAATGATCTAAATATCAAGGATCTGAGTATCGAGGTCAAGGATTCGAACAACCGGTTGGGTGCGCTTGAAAAGCGGTTCGATTATTTTGGAGTTCAGATGGATAAGCGGTTCGATTTACTTACCGGTGAACTGAGAGATTTCAAAAGCGATTCAAACCGACGTTTCGATCAGATGGGGAACGAATTCAAAGATTTTAAAGTAGATGTCAAACAGCGTTTCGATGAGATGGGAAACAATTTCAAGGAGTTTAAAGGTGAAGTCAAACAACGTTTCGATGAGGTGGGAAACGAGTTCAGGGAGTTTAAAGGTGAAGTCAAACAACGTTTCGATGAGATGGGAAACGAGTTCAAGGAGTTTAAAGGTGAAGTCAAACAACGTTTCGATGAGATGGGAAACGAGTTCAAGGAGTTTAAAGTAGATGTCAAACAGCGTTTCGATAAGATGGGAAACGAGTTCAAAGATTTTAAAGGTGAAGTCAAACAACGTTTCGAGCAGGTTGACAAGCGTTTTGAAAATGTGGATCACCGATTTGACCAGATCGCTGCATCCATTGAGCGTTTGGGGGACAAACTGGATGTCCGCGATGCCCGGCAGCGCTCCTTTACCATGCGGATGTTCGGAATCGCAATCAGCATGTCGTTTTTAGGGGGATTGGGCGTTTTGATCAAGACATTCGGCGTTTTGTAGGCCGGGATTTCTATTGTGATATTGAAGAATTTAATCCAGCACACTGCCTGTAGTATTCAATTTCCATTGACAACTTTTTTCTGCTTATATCGTGAACTCAATGTAACCTTTTTTAAAAATTCTCAAAAAAACAATGGCTGTGTTGTTGTTCTGACCAAAGGGAATCACTAATGTCTTCCATACTGATCGCCGATGATGAGGTTTTTTATTGCAAGCAGCTTGAAGAGCGGCTGATTTCATCGGGGCATGAAGTTGCAACGGCGCATTCCGGAGAAGCGGCCATCCGTTTGGCGATGCGAACAAAACCGGACTTAATCCTGATGGATATAGTCATGTCCGGCAGCATGAATGGAATTGATGCTGCAAAAATCATCCAGTCCCAAATTGACTGTCCCATCGTTTTTATCACGGGTTGTGAAGATCGCATCTGGGTGGATAAGGCCGGTCAGTATCAAAGCCCTGGTTGTTCAATTGCTGAATTGTCGCATGAATGACCAGCGAGTTAATTTCATAGTCCATCAGTAAGGTGATTCCCAACAAAGAATACCCCATTGTCTGATTCAGATTTTTTCTATGCCTTGATCATTGTTTCGGCAGGCATTTATCCGTATATCGCCGCCATCAGGCAATAGTAGGGGCGAATCTTGTATTCGCCCTATCGAAATGGCGAATACAAAATTCGCCCCTACGAAATGCATATCCGGTGGACTCCATCGACACAGCAATTCCAGAGCATTCCCCAGGAGTATTTTCGGCGGAGTGGTGAACATGCCATGTGTGTTGTTTTTGTCGGCAGCTTGTTTACAAATGATCACATACTTCAGTGGCCTACCCTTCCAGGACATCCGCGTTGAGAAAGCAGATTCGCTCGAACCCCAGGGCCGTAACTACGAACTTCTTTAGCCGCAGGTCTCGATATCTGTTCGCAAGCCGCCGTCCGTAATCCATGACTTGAGCCGCTCCATCCTCCAGGGCATGTTTCACCATGGGCTGGGAGTAAAGCTCCGCCGGGAACTTGGACCGTATCGCCTCGCCGCTAAGACCCAGTTGCTTCAGACTCAGGAATTTGAACTCGATCAGCACATCGTAAATTTGCAGGTATCGTTTATCCGGCCGGATGATCATGGTCAGGTCCGCGTATCTGCGCGTGAGTTCGGGTTCAGAATCCATGATGTACAGGATGTCGTTGTAAAGAAGAGTCAGAAAGCATGTCTTCAGGGTCAGTTCATTGGCCTGGGCATAGTCGCGGTTCTTGAAAACCGAAAAATAAACATCTTCCACAAAGGCGCATACCGGCTCGATATCGCCGTATTGATAGACACGCTTGGCAGTATCCAGACCTCTGTCTCTGGTTACGGGATCGGGCAGCATCATCCGTTGCACCCGCTCCACATATAGGCCCTGTATGACCAGATTGGGAACCTTCAGAACAAGTTCTCCCTTATTAGTCTCCCCGACCAGAGTAAGCACGCCAAAATAGTAGAGAAACGAGGCGATGAAAGTCCGGTCTTTGGAACGGTCGGAGAGCATTTCGCTCAGGCCGAAGCGGTCTTCGATGTCCAATACGGTAACTTCACTCCCATGTTGCATCAGGGAAAGAATCAGTTTGTGTCCGCCGGGAATTCCGGCCACATAGGCGAGCTTGGAGTCGTCCACTGCCAGGTTGGCATCCAGCATCTTGCTTGGATAGGCGCACCGCTTCTGGAATTGCTTGAAAAAATAGAGGCAAAGGGTGGGGTTGTAAACTACAACATGGCCGCGAGGAACGAAATTGTAGCCGTTGTAATAGGTGCGCATCATCTCCAGCGCTTCTGATGCCTTTTCCTCTCCCAGCCCGCAGCCTGCAGCAATGTCGCCCAGAGTCTTTTCCACTTCCTGCTCCTGAAATCCGCACAAATCTCCAAACTCAGGCTCGAAAAAAATATCTTCGGCAATGTTGTAGCCGCTTGTGATATCGCTAAGCACCACGGGTGAAACCCCGGTGATGAATACCCGGTCGAACATGGCACCGCCTGTTGAAGACTTGACCATCTTGAAAAAGGTTCGAAGCACGCCTTCGTCGTGGACCAGCGCTGTGTAGCGATCACGGGAGTCCAGAGTCGGCAGCATCATGACCGTATTGGCGAAGTTGTCGTACTCGTCAATCATAAGGTAGATGGGATGACCGACGATTGCAGCCGCGCCCAACAATGAATTGATAGTGTAGAGGGCATCTCCTTGATTGACGTTTATGCGGGACATATCGAACCCATTGTTCCCGTAATAGAGAATGAAGTTCTCGATGCGGGCGTTGATGTGATTAAACAGCGAGCGTTTTACATCATCCGGCGTGCCTGTGGGATCTACGCAGGAGAAATCAAGGCGCAGAATGAAATAGAAATTACGCTGTGGAGTCGGATTCCGGCTGATCGCCAGATGGCCGAACATCGCCTCGAATGAGTCTTTGCGGGCAATATCGTAGTAGTTATCCAGCATGGACAGTAGCAGACTCTTGCCAAAACGGCGAGGACGGATAAAGAGCTGAGATTGGGCCTGTTCCAACAATGGGATGGCCTGGGTGCGGTCGCAGTAAAAATAGCCTTGTGTGACGATTTGTCTGAAATCCGCCATTCCGTAGGGGAATTTTATCATTTGTCCCTTGACACTATTATATTTGAATTATCGGTTGGTTAGACTGAGATAGTAGCTTCGTCAAAAACAAACTTCAATGCTCCGAACAGCCTTTTCAGGTCTGTAACAGTGAAGCTGTCAATATTTTTTATAAAACCTTTTTCAGTTAATTTTCCAAATTCCCATAACTTGCCATCTGTAACTATCCCATGAACAGACATTTCAGGATTGTTGTTAAGGTATTTTGCAGCTATAAGCTCTGATAAACATTGTGCCCAGCCTTGTTCAAAATCATTTTTCTTTGCCTCCGCTACAATAACCAATGGAAACTCCAGCATAGTTTTTCCAAGTTCCGATTTTTTTGAAATTACATAATCGGGAGTACCGCTCAGTTTTTCATTATATGCAATCGATTTCTGAACCCACAGTGAAATTTTTTTATAATAATTTTTATACATTTCCCTTAATATGGGAAAAATAATTATTTCACATCTGGCTGCCTCAGATGAAAAAATATCCAGATTCCGTTGATTGAACTCAAATTCTTCGATAAATATATCAGGCACGTTATGTTCTTTTATAGGAATAAAATTATCTTCGTCATATTTTATTTTGTATTCAGCCTGAACCTGGGAAATTGTCTTATAATCACTAAATGCCATAGCTCTTAACTCCGTTTAAGTTTGATTTTAGTCTAATGGGATGATTTTCTTTACTGCTTCTCACAAATACGCCACTGTCTTTTCGACTTTTATCTCACTTTTCAAATTCAGCATCGTTACTTCCTAACATGCCTGCGCTACTGTCTTATCTCACATGCCGTTTATAATTGCTTGTTAAGCTGCTTTGCGAGGTCTTGCAAGAGGGTATATTTGCGCCAATCCACATTTGTGAAGGTGGACGGTAATTTGCCATCGGGGGCCAAAAGGCCTTTTTTTTGCCTACAGAAATTCCCACCATATCCATACCACCCGTGAACACAATCATCACCTAAATCTGTCAGTTCGGGTTACTTATCCTGGTTTACTTTTCTGAATCGATCCTTGTCTTTTCATCTTTTATCACCCTTGATCAGACCGGTATGAACGGAATAATATACGCCATGCAGCACTGTGAAATGCCAGTAACGCCCCATTATACACTGCGAACTGGCATAATTTTACGTTTTTGATCCCCCACCCCAACCCTCCCCCGCTGGGAGAGGGAGTTTATGAAAAGCGCAGATTATGCCAGTTCGCAGTATATATGCTCCGTAAACAGGATTGTTATAACTGCTCAATTGCTGAGCAGTTATCATAGCTATCATAAGCTGACCGAGCGAATCATCATCCTTGAATCCGGTCATCTTTAAGGATAGGAATGGTATCATTGATTCTCCTGATCCATTCATCTGAAAAATACCCTATGATAAAGCTGCCATGTTTGTCAAACGAATTAACGCATTTCCAATGGGTGACAATAGGCGCAGTAACTCATACGCTTTGGATGCGTCATATCGGAAGGAGGCCACTGCTATTCAATCGTCCGTATCTACTGTCCGGCTGTGAAGATAATAATCAAACGGGTACCTGGCGATCGTCAATTCAAAACGCTATATCCCCTGCCTCTCATACAGTTCTTGATAATTTCCATTTGTGATTGTGCAGCGGCAGAACCACCAGCGACAGCACCATGCAAACCTCCGATTGCAGCACCGAAGCCTGCAAGTTCTCCGGGATCAACGTTGAACGCTATCCCGACTATCAATCCAGCCAAAGCGCCTAATCCAGCTCCGACGCCCGCACCGGCTGCTACGGTTGCGCCGGTGGATACCTGTTCTGCATATTTCTGACATTCATGTAAATCAAGGTCATATTGCCATTTAACTACTCCTCTCATATCAACAATAGGTCGATATGTAGCACACCCATAAAAAAAACACATTGAAAAGACAATCGCTAAAGCAATATACTTTTTCATTCGCACCCCCCGTTAAATTATATCATCTTTATCCTCCAATTTTGAAAAATCAATGTCCGCAGCATCTGACCCACATTCCCAATCTGGTCGCAATCTGGTCGCAATCACTTCTATTCAGGTCTGCTGTTTGATTCATAAGAAAACCTAACGCAAAGCCCCCCACCAGCCTGGAGCCGAGGCGCAGCGTAATGGCGGTCAGGTGGAGCGCCTTGTTATGTGATTTATTACAATTGCTCCTTTAACGTGAGACTTTAACCATTTTGTCTCTTAGAGATAGTGGAACGTCTTGTAAAAGGACAATTCCTGTCTTATTAGGATATATTAGCGCACCTTGCTTTGATGCTTCTAAAGTCACATTAATTTCATTTGTATCAAGAGTCCACATAGCTCCTGTTGCAGGATCAACAATGAACCAACCAATTAAACCGCCAAAAATGAAATTGCCGCCTATATACCAACCACTTGCTGTTGTATCTACAGTAACAGAATGCTCCGCATAACCTTCTTTTGAGATTTTTACAGTATATTTTTTACCACTGAAATAACCTTTCTTCTTCTCTAAAGATAAAACCGTTGGTGTTTTACCTTCAAAAATGTTGGTGTTGGTTTCATCAGTAATAACAACAATTGCCTGATCAGGAGTACTGATAACATTCAAGGTTTCAGGACTGCTTTTACCCACAAGCGTCGCACAACTAAAGAGTACAGTCGAAGCGAGTAAAATTATCATTGCTTTCCACATCTTGTTTTTTATATTTGTCTCCTATTTTTTCTAATAGTTGAAAGAAAATGGTAAATTACTCCTGTATCTATACCTCCGAATAAAGAACCAATCACACATAAAGACCACCACTTTTTACTCATTGCTCTGATCAATTTGACCTCCTTTTCCGCCCACAATTTGACACATAACATGAACATCTGCGGTAACCGTTCACTCCCCCTCCCGACCTCCCCCCGTTGGCGTCACATTCGCGACCCCATTCGACGAATGATAAACCATACCGTCGAACGAAGAAAGGGCCGCAACGTTGCTGATTTATCGCTTCTTCAATTCAGAGAATGCTGTTTTCATGGGGGTTCTTCAAAAAAAAATGGAGAGGATTACCTTCAATGCAACTGAGGACGGTGCAGGCTGTTTTATTGAGATCAATCTCAGGTAAGCAAAAAAAGATGCAGTGATAAATCTGATTTGTTCCAGTGTCAAAACCCTCAGATCTGTCAATGATTTATTATTTTAATTTTCAGATAGTTGCAATTCTTCGGATGGCTGACGAACTGGTTATGGGATCATGGGAATATCGGAAGATTAAACGTCGCAATCCCTTCTATTCAGGTCTGCTGTTTGATTCACTTCATTGTCCTCCCCTGTACAAGTTTCTTGTACCATTCCGGTTTATCCTTATCTGTGAAATGTAGTATATAGTGTGCTACTATGCTATGAATCTTCGTTTGACAAAAGAAACATACATACGTATTTTCGTCAAATTTCTCATTAGAGTCACTTGCTGGATTGCACAAAAAGCAGCCATGAGTTGCTTCCGTATAAATATCAGCGACTTCGTTTGCAAACTCGAAATTGTCATCATTCATGAGTATTTCCGAATCAACTTGGATAAGTCCATTGTTGATTCGCACCGTACACAGCAGGTATGTTGTGATAAAGTCCCAAATTTCCCGCTGGTCTTCCGGTGTCAATTTCCTGAAAGTCCTCATGCCTTTCTTGAACCACTCTGCCGGCGCTTTTTCCTTTATGGCTTTCGAGAAGTCTATTATGTTCACGTCCTTTTTTTCTGTCATTGATGTTTCTCCTGTATTTGCGTTTAGTTAAGTTTTTTCAAAATGTCAATTTCCGAGTTTTCAATTATCCAGCTTCGATCAGTCGCAATCCCTTCTATTCAGGTCTGCTGTTTGATTCCAAAACCGACGAGTCCGGCGACTACGAACCCAAGAATGAGATGTCGCAATCCCTTCTATTCAGGTCTGCTGTTTGATTCTGATACGGAATTCGATGGTCTATTGGTAACTGCTATGGAGTCGCAATCCCTTCTATTCAGGTCTGCTGTTTGATTCCGGAATGCTTACAATAACGCTATCAGTAACCTGTCAAGGTCGCAATCCCTTCTATTCAGGTCTGCTGTTTGATTCGACAATCATTATAATCGTTCGATTGCCAGAACGATTGAAAAGTCGCAATCCCTTCTATTCAGGTCTGCTGTTTGATTCGAATAGAGTTAGCAATATTCGATATGAAAATGAACGGTTAGTCGCAATCCCTTCTATTCAGGTCTGCTGTTTGATTCCTTGCAGAAACCGTCCTTGAAAGAGGACAAGAGGAAGTGGGTCGCAATCCCTTCTATGCAGGTCTGCTGTTTGA
>CAIMCT010000146.1 GCA_903839535.1 uncultured Desulfobacteraceae bacterium | reverse complement strand
GAGGTTCGTGGTGATAGCGCGTTCTTTATTGGAGCTCTTTTTGACTACCTTGAAGAGAAATTCAGCTCTTATATCGTAAAGGTAAAACTGAAAGGGTTGGTTCAGCTTCTTGAGAGACAAATTTGGAGCAAAGTGAAGAATCAACCTGGATGTGAAACAACGGAATTCACCCATTCTTGCACCGATTGGAAAAAGTCTCGCAGATTTGTAGCAGTTCGTATAGTTACTGAAGTAACAGCGAATGCCAATTCATTGTTTACGAATATGCCGAATTTAGAATATGATTACTTTTGCTATTGTACAAATAGAGACCTGGCACCATGGGAGGCTCACAAACACTATGGCAAACGGGCTACCAGTGAAAACTGGATTGATTGGTGCAAAAACCAGATGGCCTCCGGTAGCATTTTAACTCAGGACGTGTGGTCAATCGGTTGTTTTTTGAACAGGAACATCATGCGGATATTCATCGGTCCGTGGTCCCAGTATCATCAAATCAAAAGAAGTACGCAGCGTCGCTCAAAAAATGCGAGAACTTATACTCAACACTCGAATGATCTTTGACTATTTGCGGATGACTAAAAATTCATGTGCCGATAGCGCCAGTGCTGCTTAATAGCATAGAACAAATTTATCGTGAAAGGAGATGTCGTCCGATCCATGTCCATAGCAGGAATACCCTGAAAATATGAGGAGGTAATTGCAAAACCCCATTTGTTTCTTGTGTTTTCTCTGATTTTCTTCGATTTTCATATCATGTTGGCTATTTTTGCAATTGGCTCTGAGAACAGCGATTTGTGATTTGCTGCTGCGAAGATTGCCTGGATTCGGAGACTCAATCTACGCCACACAATTTTTCCGAATTATACATCAGTTTATACCCCAGACCGTAAACCGTGGTGATGATCTCCTGACCTGGCATAAAAGCCGCGATTTTTTTTCTAAGATTTTTTATATGGGAGTCGATTGTGCGATCATAGCCATCGCAGTCATAGCCCTGCACGCGTGATAGTAGCTCATCACGGGAAAATACCCTGCCAGGCTGGGAAATAAGTACCTGCAGGAGCCTGAATTCGTTTGGTGTCAAATCAAGCTCTTGGCCGTTCACCTTTGCCTGATGGCTTACTTCATCAATCGCAATAGGCCCGATGGCCAGATTTTTTCCGGCAGGCTCCGGGTTGGTGCGCCGCAGCACGGCTTTTATGCGCGCCACAAGCTCCCGGGGGCTGAAGGGTTTACACACATAGTCATCCGCACCAATCTCAAGACCGAGAAGCCTGTCTATCTCCTCCACTTTTGCGGTGATCATGATGATGGGGATATCCGAGAATTTTCTCACTTCACGACACACGGCCATGCCGTCCATGCCAGGCAGCATCAGGTCGAGCAGTATCAGGTCGGGTGAACTTTTTCTGACCTGCGCAACAGCTTGATCGCCCCGACCTGTAATGGTTGCCCGGTAGCCGGATTTTTCAAGATACTCTTTCAGAATCGCTGCTATTTTCTGCTCGTCTTCAACAATAAGAATATGCTTATTTGTCATGGTTGTCCGTTACCTTTCGTGCATGTTTGGTTGCTTTGTTCTGAAGTGGGAGCATGATCTCTATCTGCAGGCCGCCAATCGCCGCATGCTGCGCTGTGATTGTACCATCATGAGCTTCGATAATTGTTTTACAAATTGAAAGCCCCAGTCCGCTGCCGCCATGCGCGCGGCTTCGTGACTTATCAACGCGGTACAACCTGTCAAAAAGGTGGCTAAGCGCTTCCGTGGGCACAGTCGGCTTGGTATCAGCAAACAGCAGCAGTACGCTACTCGTGGCGCATATCTGGCGCACGGTCAGGCAGCCTGGCGAATCCGTGTAGCGCAGGGTGTTTTCCAAAAGGTTTGAAAACACCTGTGTGAGCCGGTCCTTATCGCCAGGTATCGTGATTGTTTCCGTATCACCAAGCTCATCGACAATTACAATGCCACGCCTGGCGAATATGCTCTGAAACTTATTCAGGCATGACCGTACAACAATCGATAGATTGACGGTATCTCTCTTGACATGCAGGGCGGCGGTTTCCGCCAACGACAGATCGTGTAGGTTGCTGACAATCTTGCTAATATGTACAACCTCGTCATGCAGGGATTCAAGCTGCTGACTGCTTGCCTCGCGTATCCCGTCCTGCAGCGCCTCTATTTCGCCCCGCAGGATGGAAAGGGGCGTTCGCAACTCATGGGCAATATCGGAAATCCACTGCTGCCGCAGTTGCTCATACTGTTCAAGGGTATGGGCCATAAGGTTGAAATCCACGGCAAGCTGACCCAGCTCATCGGAACTGTTCACGTTTATCCGTGTGTCAAATTTGCGGGATGTAAGGCTGCGTGCGCCATTGATCAACTGCTGCACCGGCGACAGCAGATGGCGGGACAGCAAAAACGCCACAACCGCCGCGAGTACCAGCGTGACGGCTCCGACAATGTAGAAAGCCTGAGATTGTTGTTTTAGAAAGGCCATGTCCAGGGGATCTGACAAGCTATCTTCGTTTCGGAGTCCCAACCACCCAACTGTTTCGCCATTTACCATGATTTCCTGCAGTGTATGGCCGGCTGTAGATTCGGCTCGTCCTACTACATGTTCCTTCTGTGCATCAAACAGCGCAAGCCTGTGCTCGATTCCGAAAATTGGCCGATCATCTCTATCGCGATCATCTCTTGGCGGCCTTCTGTCAGCATCTCGTTCATCAGGGGGTGGCCCTCTGTTCTGCCCGTCCCGCTGCACACCTTCATCGGGAAGTGGTCTTCTGTCCCGCTGCGCATCTTCATCGGGAACTCTGCGTCGCTTGTTGGGCCTGTCATCACCTCTACGTTCTCTTGGTGGAGCTGGCTGGGATGGTTTAACATGGGATTCAAAACCAGATGGCATCAAGGGAGCCTTTTCTGAATATGCTGCGGAATCACGGGGCTTCAGCAGTTCTTGCCAGCGTTCCGGATTGTCGCGCAACCGATCCCAGCCCTTGTTGACCTGATATTCCCGGCTCATCACCGGACTGAGTTCGCTTAGCCGAATCGCTTCGACCTTGTGGATATAGTCCGAGAAGCTCCGATATGCATAAAACTGCATGGCCACAACCATAATGACAACGATTGTAAATGATGTCACAAGAAAAGCAATAAAAAATTTAATTGACAGATTTAATCGCATGATGCTTCAGGCCATCCGTAAATTTTATTATTATACCACATCATAATCATATCATATCGCACTGACCGTTCTATAGCATACATTTTTTTTTGCAGCAGCATCTCCACACTTTCCACAGAAAGTCTCCATATTTTCTCCATAATCAAGTGTTATCATATAAGCCAGTTTAAGAAGAAACAGGTTATGGGATGGACACAGCATGAAAATTCAAAATTGTTTACACATCATTTAAGAAAGGAGATTCTATGAAAACAAAAAGCATTAATACTAAAAATTATGTTCTTGCCCTTGTTGTGACGTTGTCTGTGATCTGCGCTGCAGCCGCCCCTGCTTCAGCCACCATGGATATAGCGCAAACCCTGTCTGACGGTGCTCAGCGGAACACGATCGCTTTTGACGGCTTTGGCATCATAACCGGCACCTTCGAAGCCCAGACATTCTTCCCTCCAGGCAAGGTTGCCGACTACTGGGGATTTCAGTACCTGCGTGACAATACTCCAGACGGCAATGGACACAACACCAGTTTCCTGACCAATTGCGCCTATAATATCCTTTATACACTGAGTACCGAACAGTTCGCTGCACTCAAGACGCTGGCCACCAACCAGGTTGAACAGATCAACCTCTATGGATACAAACGCTTTCCGCTGATGAAAGCATTTCGCCGTCAACTGGAAGGAGACATTCCCACAGGAGCTTCAGGTTTGAGCCTGGACGCGGTGAAGGCCGTCTCCAGCGATCTTTATAAACTGGATGGCCAAATCTGTTTTGACCGTGCTGTTTTGTATGCAGGCATCTACAGAACACTGAGCACCGCACAGAAGGCTCATCTGGACACCATGAAGGCAGGCGGCTTTGATTCATGGACTGTGTCAACGGAGATGGAGGCAGCGGTTAAAACTCTGATGCGGGGTGTCACACAAGACGTATCTGTTGCATTGATGACTTATGCCAGCGACCTGTTTTCATGGTATGCCGGCTCCCTGGATGCTGATGTGTACTTCTGCCCCGAGCGGCAGGGCACCTACTACGGTTCCTTTTATATCAAAGATGCACCTGCTATCGGGCATGAAGGGTACAAGATTGATGAGAAATTGACAGCAGATGCAGGCCAATATTTTCTGGATCAACTGGCCACAACCAAGTTGGACAGCCTGGTGACAGACCTGGTGAACAAGCAGCGAAATAACCTGTACGCTGGGACGAAGAACATTGTGCAGGTTCGCACCGATATCTCAGTCCTGCTGAGAAGCCTCATCACAGCTTCTGCGCCAACTGACACATTCAAAGCTCAGGTACTGGCGCAGGTACTGGAAAAGTCCGGAACCTACGGGGAGTTGGACGGCGAGATAGTATATCTCTACACCATGGCCTTCGCTCAGGTGTACCCATCCATAACCAATGTCCAAAAGACGAATCTGGTGGCAATGAGAAAAAAAATCATGTCCGGCATCTATGACGGCGTGTCCTTTGATTACTCCGTATGCACGACACCATTTCTTTATTCGGCAGTCATCAAAGACTTGTCAGTTCTTGATCCATACATTTCCAACACTGACTACCTGTTCGGCGTGTCCGGTTTCATGATTGGATCAAATTCAATCGGTGCAATGGATGTGATCAAAATTACAGATATGTCGGGTTTGCTTCCTGATGATGGCAAGGTTGTAATTGTCATGGCATGGGATAAAAACGGAAATCAGCTCACAGAAGCCGGGTATGCCTCGCCGTTATCAATTGTCAATCATGGAACCACAAGCATTCGGGGTGAGGACCTTGAGGACAGATTCCCTGATGGCGCTCCTGCTGCTTATTCCTTTTCAGTCGAATCCTCGAAAATGTTTATCACCATCATCAATAGCAGTAGCGATGGCGCAGTTAGGGTGCCCATCATTTATTCAAACGGGCTAAGCAACTTCGTCTCGAACTCCATCGGTTCCAGAAATACCATTAAGGTGACGGATATGTCCGGCGCCATTGCAAGCAGTGGCATAGCGATTATCGTTACGGCCTGGGATGCAACAGGTAAGGCGATTCCGGAATCCACATCTGCAGCGCCCTTGAAACTTTATAGTCATGGCACAACCACCATTGCCGGATCAAACCTTCCGGCTCGTTTTCCGTCGGGTACGCCAATGACTTACGAGTTTACCATCGCTTCGCCGAAACTGGTTATTTCGAATATAAAAAACAGCAGTGATGGAACGCTGAATATTCCAACCGTTTATACGATCGGGGTCAGCAATTTTGTAGCAAACTCCATTGGTTCCCAAAACACCATCTATATTTCTGATTTTTCGGGTGCGCTGGACATAGGCGGAGCAGCTATCAAAGTCAGAGCATGGGATGTTTCCGGAACTGAAATTCCAGAATCAGTATCTCCCAGTTCTTATACAATTTCAAATTATGAAACGGTAAAGATTACCGGTGCAGAGCTGGCCAGTCGATTCTCTTCCGGCACCCCCATGACTTACGAGTTTACCGTAGGATCATCAAAGGTTGTAATCACCAATGTCAAGAGCAGCTCTGACGGTAATATCAATATCCCAACGGTTTACACTAATGGGATAACCAACTATACGACCAACTATGTCAGTGATCTGAACACCATTCAAATTACGGATATGTCTGGTGGTATCTCATCTGGTGGGGCAAGTATAACCATCAAGGCCAGGGATGTGGACGGAAATATGATTTCCGAATCCGGAAGCGCTACAACGCTGAAACTCTATAATCACGGCACAACCACCATCCAGGGGGATGACCTGAGGAATCGTTTCCCAGGTGGTGCTCCAGTCACCTACGAATTCTCCATTGGTTCATCGAATGCAATTGTTACCAATCTCACAAAAAGTTTGGATGGAACAATCAATATTCCTGCCGTATTCACCGTTGGACCATATAGTTCCCAAGAATCGTTTTCGCTCACAAGCGATGCCGGCGTTGATGGCGGCACACTGCCCACCGACTACACTTGCGACGGTGCCGGATCCTCCCCTGCGCTGTCCTGGTCCGCGCCTGCAGGCACCAAGGAATTCGCACTGTTGATGACGACACTACCGGGCGACGGAACGACCAAGTGGGGCTGGGTATTGTACGGTATACCGGGAACCACGACCAGCCTGGCCAAAAACAGTACAGGGGTTGGCATATTGGGAGTGGGCAGCCGCGGGCCCACCACTGCCTACGAACCACCTTGCTCGCAAGGGCCCGGCGCCAAACTCTACACCTTCACATTATATGCACTGTCCGAGTCGCCCAAATTGCCCAGTGCAGCAGCTCAAGTTACGGGCGATGTACTCACAAAGGCGATTTCATCTATCACAATTGGCTCGGCATCCTTGAACCTGAGCTACACCCGGCCATTATGATGTATCCGATTTTCCCCATCCTCTCTTGGGGAAAAGGGTGGATGGGGAAAATTTTATCATAAACAGTAGTACAGAATATCCGGCAAACAATGAAAGTGAGAAATATGAGAAAAAAATATTTAGTAGCAGTGATGGCAGTGAGCATAAGCATTCTTTTTTCCGGTGCCGTGCCTGCCCAAGGTGGTGATGACAAAAGTGGGTATCCCAGAATGAGAGATGCCCGGGAAAGGCCTGATGATGCAGTATCACTGACTGATGCACAAAAGTCAGCATTAAAGTCAATTCTCTCAAAATACAATACTTCGACAGTAACGGCAGTTGACGCTAAAGCCATACACAAAGCCTTCAGCGCTGCTGGGATACGGGGAGGCGCCTGCCTTAATGAAGCAGTAATGTCTGCAGGTTTTGATCCTGACAAACTGAGAGACCTCGATCCCCCTCCCGACAGAAAGAGCCGAGGAGAAGGAGGCCCGGAAGACAGTGAACGTGGCGGAAAAGGTCGCGGGCAAGGTATAAAGCAAGATTGATAATAAACATAACAAGGGTGTCAGCCTATAGTCGGTATCCGACTGTAGGCGACAGCATCCGTATAAAAGCCGAGGTGACACACCACCTCATTATCAGGCGACTAAAAGCAAGCTTTCCCATACCTGCCCCCTACACCCTTATAATTTATTTTGACATGGATACTTCTTTGTTTTATGAGTAATCCAGATTTTTGAATTGAAGGTTCAAGCGATTGCGTTGGACAATGCGTTGACTTCAGCAAGAGAATCCCGCCTTTGACTTAACACTTTTGATTGAATTTGGACCCAAAAACGCATGAATATCAGCCAGGATAAAACAATCAGCCTTCCAGAGGCAGTAACAAAATTTGTTTTCAGCGGCTGCCATCTGTCCATCGGAGGATTCACAGCCAGCCGGAATCCGATGGCGGCCGTTTATGAAATCATCCGTCAGAAAATCAGCAACATCCATCTCTATGCGCACTCCAACGGCCAGGGAGTAGATGAGCTGATCGGTGCCGGATGCGTGTCCAGGCTGGAGATCGCCTACGCCGGAACCGGTAGATTCGCCCCGACTTGCGTCCGATTTAAAAAAGCCGCTCAATCCGGAGCCATTGCCATCGAAGATTATTCCAATTACCAGATGACGCTGCGATTTATGGCGGGTGCCATGGGTGTGCCGTTTCTGCCAACCCGGTCGTCTCTGGGAACGGATATCATCGAAAAATGGGGCTTTTCAAGACAGATGCGCTCAGAAGATCCCAGGCTTCCGGATCAAAAGCTTAGGGTGATGGACAATCCTTTCGGGTCATGGGGAGATGCTCCGAAACTTGTCCTGGTTCCGGCCATCAACTGCGATGTCACCATCATTCACGTTCAGAAGGCGGACCTGGAAGGCACGGTGCGCATGGAAGGCTTGTCATTTTCAGATGTCGAGCAGGCCAAGTGCGCCAGGCATCTGATCGTCACCTGCGAGGAGCTGGTGTCATCCGATTTCCTCAAGGCCGGTCCGGACCAGAACCAGATTCCCTCTTTCTGCGTGGATGCTGTAGTCCATATACCCTACGGGGCCTATCCCACGGCCTGTTACCGGTATTACGATTATGACCCGGCTTATCTCAACGCCTACCGCAAGAATGCCGAAGACGATGCGCTATACAACGCCTATTTGGAAGAATTTGTCTATGGCGTACCCGATCATCAGGGGCTTCTGAACAAGATCGGAAACGGGCGGCTCAATGCCATCAAGGCTGATCCCAGAACAGGCTATGCAGTGGGACTGGACAGGAGATAGGGAAGATATGCTGGATTATATGTTAAAAGAACTTATGACCCTTGCCGCTGCGCGCAAGATCAAGGACGGCGATATAGTCTTTTGCGGCACAGGTATTTCCATGTTGGCTGCAATGGCCGCCAAGCACATCTGTGCTCCAAACAGCGTTATTTTCTTTGAGACCGGAGCCATTGACTCCCTGCTGGAAGAAGTCCCGCTGGCCGTGGCGGACTCCAGGGTGATGTTCTGGACATCGGTGAACGGCAACCTGGCGGATGCTTTCGCCACCATGCAGAGCCGGATCACCGGCCCGCATGTGGTAGGTATAATGGGCGCCGCCCAGATTGACAAGTTTGGAAACCTGAATTCAACCGCCATTGGGGATTATTTCAAACCCAAGGTCAGGTTTTCCGGAAGCGGCGGGGCCTGCGATGTGGCCTCGTTTGTGGGCAGAACCATTACCTTCATGCAGCATGAAAAGCGAAAATTTGTCCCCAAAGTGGATTATATCACCAGTCCAGGCTGGTTAGACGGTCCGGATGGCCGCAAAAAGGCAGGACTTCCTGATGGCGGGCCGGAATCCGTCATTACCAACATGGCGACGATGGGGTTTGATGATATCACCAGGGAGATGTATCTGACCGGTTTTTTCCCCGGCATCACACCGCAGCAGATTCTGGACAACATGGGTTTTGATATAGACGTGTCGCGGGCGACGGAAGTGGCTCCACCAACAAATTTCGAGCTGAAAATCCTGCGGGAAAAATGCGACCCCCAGAGACTGATTCTGGGTTAATACTGGCGGATCGTCCTAAATTTATAAGTGATGAATCGTGAAGTCATTCACTTTTCACAATTCACGTTTTTTCTGTGAACGGAAAACCATAATGAAGATACTGGGTGTCAAATTCAAGAACATCAACTCGCTTACTGGAGAATGGGAAATTCGATTCGACAGTTCTCCGATCTCCGATGCCGGGCTTTTTGCCATTGTGGGCCCCAATGGTTCGGGAAAATCATCCATCCTGGATGCAATCACTCTTGGGCTTTACGGTGAGACTGCGCGTCTTGGAAGTCCCGGAACTGGCATACTGAACCTGCATGGGAAAGAATCCTGCGCGGAAGTATCTTTTTCGGTGATGGACCATGTCTATTGCAGCAGGTGGTCCGTGCAAAATGCCGGTAAAAATCCGGAACCTCCCGAAATGTCGCTTTTCTCCCTGAACGGTGAAAAAAAATTGCTGGAAAGTCGCTCGGTTCCGGTTCGAAATCGTATAGCCGAGTTGACCGGACTTGATTTCAAGCGATTCTGTCGCTCCATCCTCCTCGCTCAAGGCGAGTTTTCGGCCTTTTTAAACGCTCTGGAAAACGAACGGACGGAAATTCTTGAGAAGATTATCGGTCCGGAAATACTCCGGGAGATGGAAGAATCCATCCGCACACGGGCCGAACTGGAAACCGGGCGGTTGCATCGGCTAAAGGAGGATGCGGCCGGCTTCCAGACGCTGGACAGTAACTGTATGGATGAAGTTGGACAGCACATGGAACAGGCGCGGGAAGATATCCTGGAAGTTAACCGGGACATGAAAGTGCTTCGGGACATGGAGGCCTGGCTGGAACGGCTGGAGCGGGAGCCTATGGCAGAGCGGGATGCCGCCGAGGCTCTACTTATGGCGGAAACGCGGTATGCCGAGGCGCAGAAAAATCTTCACCAGTTGGAACAAGCTCGACCTGCCGGACTTTACAGGGAAACGCTGTTACAGTTGGAGATGCTGAAGGCAAGGGCAGAGACGACTCAGGGTGAATACCTGCACCTGGAAGCTACGATTCCGGCCAGGGAGGAACGGATCGGTGCGTTGGAAACTCTGCTTGCCGATGTTCGCAGAGAACTTGAATTGGTTCGGGAGCGCCTTGCGGCGCGAACCGAGGATTTTCTTGAGGCTGCGCTGCTGGATCGCGACATTGCCGCCGCAGGGGATCGTTTTTTGGAAACAGTATCCCGTCTGGAATCCGTAACACGTGAGCAGGGAAACGCGTCGCATAAACGATCTGAGCATGAAGAAAAAGAAAGAGGGCTGAACGGACGGATTCAGTCTCTTCTGGAGTGGATCGAAGCGCACGACGGGGATGAAATCCTGGATGCGGAGATTCCAAACATGGAATCTCTCCTGACGCAGATAATCGTAATTCGCCAAAAGCTGGAAAAATGCAGAAACTTAAGGGGCGATGCGCTCAAGGCCGAAAAGCGAGCGGCCAAGGCATTCCAGCATTCCGAAGCGGCGGTCCAAAAGGCCAGACGAAAGGCCGAACTGCTTAAAGATCGCAAAACGGATAGGGATGGGCATCTTCTGGCCGTTTTCGAGGGTGAGACGAAAGATAGCCTGAATGCCGGCATTGACCATCGCATAAAAAAACTGGCCGCATGCAAGTCACTCATTCGAATAGGCCGCAAGGCCAAGAAGGATGGTGCTTTCAAAAATGTCCAAGACGAACTGCTGAAAAACCAGTCACTTATAGCAGACCTAACGCAGTCTGTCTCTGTTGAACGATTACGTCTGCAGGAACTGGAAGGGCGGATCAAGCAGCGTGACACCATTCGCCGGTTCGACCCGGACAGAGGTTTGCTGCAGCAGGGAGAACCATGTCCCCTTTGCGGTGCATCCGCCCACCCTTTTGGGGATGATGGAGGGATCGATTTCACGGAACTGGATAGCATTGTACGAAATCGTGAGGAAAAAATCCAGACACAGCAAATCGAACTCGATTCTCTTCAGGCCCAGGATATTTCGCTTCAGGCGCGGGTCAAAGCCATGGAGAAAGTGCAGCAGCAGTGGGTCAGCGCATGCGGGGTGGTGGGTGAGACATGGAATTTTGGCGATATAAATCCACCCTCGGAGAGTATTCGCACCATCCGCAAGGAAATCCGGAGTACCAGATCCCGATTGCGTACTGCCTGGTGGTATGTATGGCGAGTGAAGTGGACGGATCGCTCCCTGGATCACAAGTTGGAAAAACTCTCCAAACGGGAGAAGTTGCTAAAGCTGACTAAGGATGAGCATGAAACCCGTCAAAAGACGCTGGCTAAGATTGATAACGACTTGAACCAGTTAGGTGAGAACGAGAGTTCGGTCCGTTCGGAGCTTTCTGTCCATCTTCAACATTGGTGGGAACATTTGCCGGAGCCAGGCAGCGAGAGATTGCCGGTGGAGCGCCTCAGGGAAAGATCAGAAAATTATCGCCTGAAGCGCCTGGAGCGGATGATGGCGGAGGATGAACTACGGTTGCTTCAAACACAGCGGGAGGCATTTCCCGAAGTTCTTCAGCGCCTTGAGGAGGAGATGCAGTCTCTGTCCGTGGAAAGCGAAACCATTCAGACGATTCTGAATGCACTCAAGGCGGATCGCGATGCCCGTTATGGTGACATGGACCCAGCCCATGAGCGCCGAACACTGGAAAGCGAGGTGGAAGGTTTCAATGCTAAAGAGCAGTCTCTGACTACGGAAGCTGACACTCTTCGTCAAGGTCTTGCGGCAGATCGAGAGGTGTTGCAGCGGTTGTGCGATCAGGCCATGCAAACCCGAAATGAGGCGGACATCACGGAGCGGGACATCATGGAGCGATCCAGTGCTGAAGGTTTTGGTTCATTGAACGACATTCGTGACGGTCTCTCAATCCTCCAGGGCGAACAGGAAATCATAAATCTTATGGCCAGTGCCGGTGTAGCATTGACAGCGGCACGCGAAGCAATGGCGGCGATCCAGCCCAAACACACTACGCAAGATTCTCTCGGTACGGTCCGATGGAAGATTTCCGATGCGATAAAGCGTCAAAAGACTCTGGAGCAGGATATCGACAGCGGTGAACGCACCTTGGAGCAGCACCGTAAGGCGGAGCAAGAATATCGCGAACTGCTTCAGGCTATTACAGTTCAGGAAAAGATATATGCTGAAGCCATTGCCGTGCATCGCAGTGTTGAAGAGCATGGCGGCCACGAAGCCGGAGCAAAGCTTCAACAGCTCTTGTTGAAGCAGCTTATGGAAGAAACCAACCAACATCTGACCTCGCTGAGCGGTGGTCGCTATGCCTTGAGACCGGCTACAGCGAACGTTCCGGGGCTGCACATCGAAGACGTTTTTCAAGACAGGGCGCTTCGATCCGTGAAGACGCTTTCGGGCGGGGAATCTTTCCTGGTGAGTCTTTGCCTTGCTCTGGGGTTGTCTGACATGGCCGCGCAACATCGCAAGATTGAATCACTTTTCCTGGATGAAGGTTTTGGAGTTCTGGACGACGAGATGCTCTACAAAGTGATGTCCGCCCTCAAGGGCCTTCGGGCGAACGGCAAGACGGTTGGCATTGTCTCCCATGTAAAACGTCTTGCAGATGAAATCCCCACCCAGATTCGTCTGGAAAAGGAACCGGGCGGATCCAGCCGTATCACGGTTGTGGCGTAGAATCGCATAGGTCTATAAGTTATGGCTTTTTATTCCCATGTAATTTCAATATTATATAATCTCTCAAAGGAGATTGGAGCCTTGGAACGACACATCTGGGGGTAAGCGTTCAGACCCCTCCCCCCAGCGGGGGGAGGTTGGGAGG
>CAIMCT010000145.1 GCA_903839535.1 uncultured Desulfobacteraceae bacterium | reverse complement strand
GCTCTACTTGCACTCCCTCTCCAGTAGGGGAGAGTTGGGGGGTTCAAAAGCGCAAATTACACCAGCTCTCAGTATAGATTCTTCTCATGATATCCTTATCGTTAATATTTTTTGAATATTGCATGTTTGAACTCATGTGTCAACCTGACGGCACCTTCCGGCCATGTTGTGTCATTTGCCGCCATCCGTCGGGAACTGATAAATTTGGGCTTGGTTCTATACTGCAGACGGGCATAATTTGCATTTTGAACGCCCGAACCCTCCCCGCTGTGATAGAACCAAGCCCGAATCCACGTTACGATCAATACCAGGATTCATAATACTCTGGTGCTGATGTGCGGGCGGAACGGCTTTCCGCCTGCCACGCCATTCTTATCTTTTGACATCAGGTTCACATTTTGTTATTCATCGTCTGCTACTTTCTTGTATGGATATGCTTTATCGAAGTGAATGAACTTGATTCATGGTACTGACAACAATTGGATACCAAGGAGGAACTCACATGGGTAAGAAAACTGCTGTACTGATCACCGCTCTTGTATTTCTATTTACTGGCGCTGCGCTGGCTGCCGGCCCCAAATCCGGAGGAACACTGATTTTCGGACGCGGTGGAGATAGCGTGGGACTGGATCCTGCCTATGAAACCGACGGCAATTCATTTATGATCTGCGGCAACGTGCTTGACACTTTGGTCGAGTATGCAGATGAAACCACCGATATTGAACCTGGTTTGGCGGAATCCTGGGACATCTCCCCGGACGGCAAGACATATACCTTCCACCTGCGAAAAGGCGTTAAATTCCATGACGGTACTCCGTTTAATGCCGACTCGGTCGTCGTTTCCATCGGCAGACAGATGAAAGAGCGAAAAATTAAGTTTTTCGGTAAAGGTTGGGAAATTCCTGCTCAGGAAAAAACCCCTGAATACTGGGTGACCATGGAAATGGACAATACCGTGGACAGCATCGAAGCCATAGATGAAAATACAGTTGTTTTCAAGCTCAAAAGGGTTGAAGCGCCGTTTCTGGCCAATATGGGAATGAACTTCGCAGATATCATCAGTCCGACTGCTTTTGTGAAAAACCCCAAAGAATTCGTTCGAAACCCCGTGGGAACCGGCCCTTTCAAGTTTGTCAAATGGGTAGCGGATGACCAGATTATTCTGGTAAAAAATGCCGATTACTGGGATAAAAAAGCAGGACCTTACTTAGACAAGCTGGTATTCAGAGCCATTCCGGACAACTCTGTCCGCTTTCTGGAACTTAAATCCGGCAGTATTCACATCTGTCAGTTACCGAATGCCGCAGACATTCCGATGGCGGCCAAAGATCCCAATCTTGTGCTGATTTCTCAGCCTGGCATGAACATCGGCTATCTGTCCTTTAACCATACCAAGCCCCTGTGGCAGAATCTTCACATGCGAAAAGCCATTGTTTACGCCATCAATCGAAAAGCCATCGTGGACAACATTTACCAGGGCATGGGCCAGGTCGCCAAAAATCCCATTCCACCCACTATGTGGGGATATAACGACGCGGTTCAGGACTATCCGTTTGATCCGGAAATGGCCAAGAAAGAACTGGAACTGGCTGGTTTTCCCGGCGGAAACAATCTGCCGGAAATCACCATCTGGTCCATGCCGGTCGCCAGACCCTACAACCCGGAAGGCTTGAAGGTCGGCGTGGCCATGATTTCGGATCTGGCCAAGGTTGGCATCAAGGCCAGAATTGTCAGCTATGACTGGGGCACTTATCTGAAAAAACAGAAGGAACAATCCGAAGACATGGATCTGTTTCAGCTTGGATGGACTGGTGATAACGGCGACCCGGACAATTTCCTGGCGGTGCTTTTTGATGGACTGGCGTCTTCATCTGTCCGTACCCAGTGGAAAAACGAGGAATATCACAAACTGATGCTGGATGGAAAACAGACTGTTGATCAGGCCAAACGCACGGAAATCTATAAAAAAGCACTTCAAATCATTCATGATGAAGTAGGCACCATTTGCGTGGCGCATTCCACCGTCGTCAGTCCTCAGCTTAAAAACGTCAAGAATTTCAAACTCCATCCCACTCAGTCGATGCGGATGAAAAACGTCTGGCTGGAATAGTCGTTCATCGCCAAGTGGGATGAATGCCGAGACACCCCCGGGACCGCCGCACCCCAGTGCGGCAATTATGACGACGCTCTTGTGGCGGCTAAAACAAGAGCAGCACTGGGGTGCGGCGATCCCAGAGTCGGTTTGCCGCTCATTCATATAGAAGCCGCCTCGGGAATGGCGATAATTTCGCCCTTACTTTCCTGACCCATGGATTGATGACCTCATGCCTGCCTATATTCTTCGACGTGTACTGATGCTTTTTCCCACCCTTCTGGGGGTGTCCATCATAGTCTTTCTCATGCTTCACATCACCCCCGGTGATCCCGCCGAATTGATGCTGGGAGAGCGGGCCACAGATGCGGCGATTCAGGAAATACGGGAAAATCTCGGGCTGAACAAACCCCTTTACGTTCAGTACGGCCTGTTTATTGGCCGACTACTGCAAGGAGATCTCGGGGAAACCATCATGACCCGGCAAAAGGTCTGGATAGAGGTTAAGGAGCGTTTCCCCGCAACCATCGAGTTGACATTCGCCGCGATGATCATCAGTTGTTTTTTTGGTGTTATGTTTGGCATCATTTCGTCGATCCGGCAGCACTCCATTTTTGATTATCTTAGCATGATCGGAGCATTGATTGGGGTCAGTATGCCTATTTTCTGGCTGGGTCTGGTGCTGATGCTAATATTTTCCCTGTTTCTAAGATGGCTTCCCATGTCCGGAAGGCTAACGATCGGCGTTGACCTGGATGTCATCACCCGGTTTTATATTCTGGATGCCATTCTCTCCGGAAACTGGACGGCTTTAAGAGATGTACTCTGGCACTTAACCCTTCCTGCTATTACTCTGAGCAGTATCCCCATGGCTATTGTCGCCCGGATGACCAGATCAAGCATGCTCGATGTTCTTAGGCAGGATTACATCAAAACCGCCAAGGCCAAGGGCCTGTCCGAATTCAAGGTCGTTATAAAGCATGCCTTTCGCAATGCTCTGATTCCGGTTGTTACGACTATTGGGCTTCAGTTTGGCATTCTATTAGGCGGCGCGATATTGACCGAAACTATTTTTGCCTGGCCGGGCGTTGGAAAATGGATGTTTGATGCGGTCATGAAGCGCGATTATGCTGTCATTCAGGGCGGCACGCTGTTTATTGCATCTACATTTATTATCATCAATTTGATTGTGGATGTCCTGTATGCGGTGATCAATCCAAGGATTAGCGTCAAATAAACCAGATTGAAAAGAATCATAATGCCTATCCTGAGCCCTACTCGGAATTTCGAAGATCGCCATCCTTTTCTGGATCAGATCGAACAACTCTGGCGAAACAAGACTGCAGTCGCCGGGCTCATCATTGTTCTTATTTTTATCCTGACTGCATTGTTTGCGCCGCTGCTCAGTCCGCACAGTGCGGTTGAGGCCGCTCTCTATGACCAGTTGAAGCCGCCGGTCTGGTATGATACCGGAACATGGAAGCATATTCTGGGGACCGATGACCTGGGCCGGGATATTTTATCCAGGCTCATTTATGGCGCCAGGGTCTCTCTTATGGTCTCTGTGTTCAGTGTGGGAGTGGCTTTTTTCGCCGGGTCGCTTCTCGGGGCGATGGCCGGCTATTACAAGGGGATTCGAGACAGCCTAATCATGCGTTCCATGGACATTCTTCTGGCTTTTCCCCACATTTTGTTGGCCATTGTCATGGTCGCATATCTTGGCCCCAGTCTTAGAAACGCCATGCTGGCCATCGGCATTATCTATATCCCACGCTATGCCCGCATTGTCCGCGCCTCTGTTCTGGAAGAATGCGAGAAGGATTATGTAACTGCATCCAGAGCTGTCGGGGCCAAAAATCTGCGGATTATTTTTGTTACCATTTTCCCCAACTGCCTGGGGCCGCTCATCGTTCAGACAACGCTCGGGTTTGCATCAGCGATTCTGGATGCAGCAGCTTTAAGTTTTCTTGGGCTGGGAGCACAGCCGCCAACGCCCGAATGGGGCGCCATGATAGCCGATGGCAGATCCATGGCGCTGCGCGCCTGGTGGGTCATGACCATGCCTGGCCTGTCGATACTACTTGCTGTCCTTGGGTTTAATTTGTTCGGCGACGGACTCAGAGATGTCCTGGACCCGCGATTAAGAGATTGAAGTATCTTTCTTAAATTCGATCACCCCATATATGAAAATGATACTTCCCCCTTTGGAAAATGGGGATCAAGGGGGATTTTTCAGGTGAACAGCCTCCTAAACATGAGTGATGTGCAGGCAAAATAAATCTTGCATTTATTACTCAATCTGATGTAAGGGGACAGCAGAATCACTGTTCGATCTGGTGCAACATTGCGAAATGTTGAAGACGATGCTGTTTTTTGCCAAAGAGACAAAGGCATTTCAAAACTTCAACTTATACTGCGAACTGGCATAATTTTACGTTTTTGATCCCCCACCCCAACCCTCCCCCGCTGGGAGAGGGAGTTTATGAAAAGCGCAGATTATGCCAGTTCGCAGTATATTTGCTGATTTTTTTAACATCGTAATAGGGTATCCCGGAAAATTTTTTGGATACGACGGCCACATCAATGTCGCTATCATCATCAGATTTATTTAAAATGGCGGAACCGAAGACGTATGCTTCAGAAACATTGATGCCATTTGTTTTCAACAGTGCGACAAATCGTCTGGCTGTAAAGATGGCGTTATCTTTTTCATAAGCCATTTCTGTATCTCCTTTATTTGCCGAAGGTTTTCCGTGGCGAATTCGTGCGTGCAAAGTTTATAAAACTGCATTGCTTGGGTTATCACTCCCGTGCGGTCCTCTCCCATGATCTTTAATAAATATCCCATAATTCTTTCACCGTAGAGCCGGCAGGATGCCGGTTCTACCTGTGCTTTCCATAAACTCCCCCCCAGCGGGTGAGGATTGTGGCGGGGTTCAAAAATTCAAACTATGCCCGTTTGCAGCTATGGCGTGCAGTATATATCTATCCCCCGATGGAGTTATCTACCCCTCCCCAAGCCATTTTGCTTTTCGACGTGACATTGCTCCGCAAGCTTTTCATCTAAGCCACCAGTTTTATATATTTTGGCGGCCTTGATCGTCGTTCCATCCAGATCATTATGACTGATTTCCCCCTTTAGAAAAGGGGGATTAAGGGGGATTGGGAAACGGGGATAAGCTACCAATAACCACTAAATCCCCCCTGGCCCCCCTTTTCAAAGGGGGGGAATCGTTATTAGTAGGGGTGGGTTCGGAACCCGCCCCTACGGAAATGATGATCAAGGCCAT
>CAIMCT010000144.1 GCA_903839535.1 uncultured Desulfobacteraceae bacterium | reverse complement strand
ATTTACGATACATGAAAGGATGACAGGCCCCAATCAGGAGGCGGTTACATTTTGATTTGCCCAGAAGTTCAAGAACAGTTTTTTCCCCTTCATCACTGCAGACCATATCAATGATATTGACCTCGCCTACACTGTTCAGCTTTTTTAGTCCTGTTCCAAGTGCGCTAAAATCAACACTGCTCTTTTCCACTTTTTCACTGCATTTACAAAGAACAACCGATATGAGTGGCTCATCTCTGTCCTTTGCAGTGGGTTCGGCAATCGCCTCTTCTTCAAGTATGGACACATCTATACTTGATAAAAATCTGCTGACTTGTCCGGCAGCGGCGATTCCGCTGCTGATGGCCTCGCTTAAATCGGTGAGCCCCATGAGGGACCCGCATAAAAACACCCCCGGCTTAACCAGCTTGACCTTGTCATATGTCTCGGTGGGTAAAAGGCCTAATGGATTGACTTCGAGATGAAGCATATCCGCCAGTTTTTTATGTGTTTCATAGGGAACCTGTCCGGTTGAAAGAACCACGATGTCATAATCAGACACAAAAAATTTCTGGGTTTCAGAATCATAATATCGCATGGAAAGACTTTTATCCGGATTAAGCATAACCCCCTGGACACGGCAGCGAATCAGTTTTACCCCATGCTCATCAACGGCTTTTTCATAGTATCGGTAAAAATCCTTACCAAAGGTTCGCATATCCATGTAGAAAATAGTGGTTTCAACATCGTCACCGCCTTTTTCCTTGGCCAGCACGGCTTCTTTGAGTGCAAACATGCAGCAGATAGAGGAACAATAATCTCTTTTCTGTCTTCTATTCCTGGACCCCATACATTGCACCCAGGCAATCTTTTTAGCAGATTTGCCATCGGATGGCCGTTTGATTTCTCCGTCAAAGGTACCTGACCCGCTAATAATTCGCTCAAAAGCAAGGGAACTGACCACATCGGGAGACACAGCCCATGATTTGGCGTCTTCAAATTCTTTCAAATTATAAAGCTTTACACCTGATGCAAGAATAATCGCATGAACCTGTCTTGTAAAGAGTTCGTCTTCCGCCTCAAGATTGATGACATGAGTGGGACAGACATCAACACAGGCATTGCATCGGGTACAGGCATCCATGTCGATTAAAAGCATCTGGGGCGTGCTGTGGGGGACGGGTTTGTAAACAGCTTTTCGTCTGGTCAGACCGTGGTTGAATTCGTCAGCAACTTCAACCGGACAGACCTTTATGCATTCACCGAGTCCGTTACACTTGTCCGTGTCAATATATCGGGCTTTTTTTAATAATTCGATGGTGTAATTACCGGCATCCCCTTCAACGCTTTTGAGCTCGGTAAACGGCAGGATATCTATATTTTCATGGTACAGGCCTTTGCGCATACAGTATTGGGAAGCATACTCCCGGCCAACCATGGGCAACATCCGGCACATCCCGCAGTGATCCGTGGGAAACTGGTTATCCAGCTTGGCCAGAATACCGCCGATCTGGGGTGACGAATCCGTCAGCAAAACCTTGTATCCGATCTCAGCCAGCTCTATGGCGGCTTTTATCCCGGAAACGCCGGCGCCTGCGACAAGAACCGTGCCTGTGGGCTTTTTTTCTGCCATAATATTCTCCTATTTTACCTGCCCTGTCACTTCAACCAACTCATCATTCTCAAAAACAGTCAACGGCTGCTTTTCGTCATGGGATCGACCTGCCTGGTAATTAAACCTCTGTTGGGTCTTCTGGGCCGCCGTCCTGAAAATGGGCATCAGATCGATACTGTTAGGACAGGCGCTGGTGCACTGACCGCATCCGACACAGAACAGACTCATATGACTCATACGGGTCAAGTGATAAAAAATTGTGTCTGTCGGCATTTTAAGTGTTCCGAACGTATCCGCCCATCCCATATACTGATCTCCGTTGTGGCGGAAGGTATCGGTCACAAACACACATTCCTTGCAATAACAGACAGGACACGCCACTCTGCAGTTATAACAGTTAATGCAGTTGGCAAGTTTGTCTTCAAGGGCGTCAATGCTATGGGTGGATGCCCTGTACTGGGCGAATGCCGCATCACAGGCTTCTTTTCGCTTTTTTACTAATTGTTGAACCGCTGCTTCCCGGTTGCCTGGAGTATCCCCGGTTTTGAGACCCACTGCTTCAAGAGCTTGATCTCCCTTAGGCGTAAGGCTTTCAATGTAAAGGGCGTCAGTACCTGTACCAATGATGCAGAGCCTTAAATCCACATTGTCCGCCACCGGGAATTCACATATTTTGCAGGCGCCGGAAACATCACAGCCGCTGTTCTCCGTATTTCCTGCAAGGGCCTTTACAATAAAAGACTCAGAGGATTCTCCAGCAGCCTGCAGCTTGACAAAGTCAAGGTTTTCATATCGTCCAAGACAGTCAATGCCGATAAGCAGTACATCCTCAAGATTGGCCTGTTTAAGTTTGCAAAGCTCAATCAGCGCCCTGATCTCGCATGATCTTAAAACCACCGCCATCTTTCTGCCGGAAGGTTTCGCTGTGATGGATGAGACAACCTTTGCACCATTCACAGGCGCCACCGGTGCAAAAGGATCAATGGCTTCCAGATGGAACGGATCGGTAACAAGCGTCAGCATCACCCCTCTTTTAGGTTGCTTCATGGGAGCAAGCAGGGCGTTTACCACACCTTTTTCCATCATGCCTTTGAAAATATCGGCCAGTTTTTGATTCAGTTCGCCTTTTTTAAAGGACAATTTTATAAAATTCGCCATTTGTATCTTCTCCGTTTTTTCAACCTATTTTTTTTCTTTGCCTGGGGCTTCCCTGTTAAGAGGGCTTGGGCCGAGCGCTTTAAGTTTGGCGGTCATTTCACTGACGACTTCCCTAAGCATGGTCCCTTCACTTGCCGCAATCCAGCGAAGCCAGAACCGTTTCTCGTCAATCCCGTATTCTTTTAAAATTTCAGTCAGCATGGCCACCCGTCGTCTGGCCTTGAGATTTCCATTGATATAATGGCAATCTCCGGGCCAGCATCCACCGATCAACACACCGTCTGCGCCGTTTAGAAAAGCTTTGATGACATACTTGGGATCCACCATTCCACTGCACATCATCCGGATAATTTTAATATTGTGCGGGTACGACAACCGAGACGTACCCGCCAGATCTGCAGCGGTAAACGTACACCAGTTACAAAAAAAGCCCACTATTTTTGGTTCAAACTCGCTCATATCAAGACTCCTGTTTAATTAAGTAATAATCCGTCTATTTCCGCAAAAATCTGTTGGTCTGTAAAGTGGCGAACTTTTGCCGCACCGCTGGGACAATGGCCTGCACAACTGCCACACCCCTTGCACACAGCACTGTTGACGACTGAAATGGCGTTGAAATAATCAAATTCAATGGCGGAATAGGGGCAGAGTACGATACATACCTGGCAGCCCACACATACATCAGGATCGATATATGAAATCATGGGTGGCACTTCGACGATACCTTTTGCACTCAGGGCCATACATTCGGCTGCCGCTCCCTTTGCCTGGGCCACGGTATCGGGAATATCCTTTGGACCCTGGCATGCGCCTGCAAGGAAAACTCCACTGGATGGAGTGGATACCGGGGCGAGCTTGGGATGTTCTTCCTGAAAAAATCCATCGGCGCCAATGCCAATACCGAATTTACGCATGACATCCTGAGCATTGGATCTTGGCTCCATTGCCGTACAAAGAATGGCCATATCCACCTCAATTTCAAGCATTCTGCAGGAAAGCGTATCTTCCGCCACAACCGTCAGCATGCCGTTTGTCGCTTCAGTGATGGAGCCGACCTTTCCCCTGATCATGCGAACGCCTTCAGACTGGACTTTTTTGTAGAATTCTTCATACCCTTTCCCAAAGCAGCGCATGTCAATATAAAAATTGTAAACCATGGTGCCGTGACCACATTTATCCTTGAGAAGATGTGCATATTTCAACGCATACATGCAGCAGGTCCGGGAACAGTATTCATGATAATTGATGTCGCGGCTACCGATACAATGAAGAATGGCCACACTTTTTGGCGGTTCGGTAAACTTCATGCGATCTTTAAGATCACGTTTCAAAAGCTTTCCCAGGGTCGGGCCCGTGGCGTTGGATAACCTTTCAAATTCAAGATTGGTAAACACATTGGCATATTTACCATACCCATATTGGGTCATGGGGGTTGGGTCAAGGAGATCAAATCCGGTGGCGATGATGATGGATCCGACATCGATGATTTCCCGTTCATCTTTTATGTCGTGGTCAATGGCCTTGGCTTTACATGCATCCACACATAGTTTGCACTCGCAGCAACCGCCACAGTTCAGGCATTTCCCCGCATCGCTTTGGGCGGAAGCTTCTGAAAGTCCCATATCCACTTCTTCAAAAGAGGATTTCCTTGTGACAGGCTCTATAAATACCGACTTGGCTCTGGCCACCAGGGCCGCATCTTCGGGGATGGGAACAAAATTCTTTTCATCTGGCTTGGTATTCTCTTCTTGCTGTTTTCTTTCTTTGTCAAATAAGTCCATTTCATGGTTTAAATATCGTTCAATGGCTTTGACAACCTTGTGACCTCCGGCAATGGCCTCAACCACTGTGGCAGGTCCTGTGACGGCATCCCCTGCGGCAAAAACTCCTGGTTCCGATGTCTGCATGGTAAAAGGGTCAACCTTAAAGGTTCCCCGTGCGGTCAGATCAAAGTGTGTGTCCTTTAAAACGGGCTCAGTTTCAACGCTCTGACCAATGGCGGGGATGATCATGTCGCAGGCAATTACATATTCACTGCCTTCAATGGGGACAGGCCGCCTTCTTCCGCCCGCATCGACAGGGCCAAGTTTATTTTTAATACATTCAATGCCTATAACCCTGCCGTTTTCCGTCACCACTTTTTTAGGTCCCACAAGCGTGATAAAGTTAATGCCTTCTTCCTTGGCGCCTTCAATCTCTTCATGGTCGGCAGGCATTTCCTGTTCGGTTCTTCTGTAAACGACTGATACGCTTTGGGCGCCGGATCTTACGGCGACTCTGGCCGCATCCATGGCTACATTTCCACCGCCAATGATCACGACCCTCTTTTTAGCAGACCCTGCCTTTTCAAGGTTTTCCTTGCGAAGGAATGGCACCGCATCCACTACTCCGTCCGCATCTTCATTTTCAATATTCATTTTGACGGGAACATGGGCACCTATTCCAAGGAATATGGCATCAAAGCCCTGGTCTTTAAGACTTGCCAGGGTAAAATCACGGCCCAAAGCCATGCCGGTTTTAATCGTGACCCCTGTGGACAGAATATGACCGATTTCCTGATCCAGTATGGCCGGCGGCAGCCTGTAATCAGGGATACCGGTTCTCAGCATACCACCCGGTTTTTCCATGGACTCAAATATGCAAACCTTAAATCCCTTGCGCCTTAGATAATACGCCACGGTAAGTCCAACGGGACCGGATCCTATGACAGCGATCTTTTTATCAATTTCTTCAACTTCAGGAAGGGGGACATCCTCTAATCTGGCATGATCGGCAGCGAATCTTTTTAAATCCCGGATAGAAACAGCAGAATCCACCAACGCTCTTCTGCAGTCGGTTTCACAGGGATGGGGGCATACCCGTCCCAGGACTCCGGGCAAAGGCAGACGTTCCATGATGATATTGAGGGCCTGCTGATAATTACCGATTTTGACCATCTGTACATATCCCTGTACATTTGTTCCGGCAGGGCAGGAGGTTCTGCACGGGGCCGTTGTTCTTTTGTCAATCACGTATCTGACCGGCACGGCCTGGGGGAAGGACAGGTAAACAGCTTTTCGCATTTTCGTATTGACATCCCATTCATTGGGGAAATCAACCGGGCAGACCTTTGCACAGTCACCACACCCTGTACAATTGGTTTTGATGTATCTTGCCTTATTATTGATCGTAACCTTGAAGTTACCCACAAACCCACTGACATGTTCAACTTCACAATAGCTTTTTAATTCAATATTTTTATCCTGGCCGACCGCCACCATTTTGGGTGTGCCGATACAGGCGGTACAGTCGAGTGTGGGAAATGCTTTGTCGTATTGAAGCATATGACCACCCACAGTCGGCGCTTTTTCAACCAGGTAGGCTTTGAACCCAGCACTCGCAATGTCAATGGCGGCCTGCATTCCGGCGATGCCGCCACCCACTATCAGACTGTTTGAATTGACGGAGAATTGGCTCGGAATCAGTGCATTCTGGAAAGAGACTCTTTTAAGGCCCGCCCTTACGATAATTCTTGCTTTTTCCGTGGCATCATCTTCATTCTCTGTTACCCATGATCCATGCTCTCTGACACATACCATATGAAAAGCATGGTAAGGGTTGAGCCCCGCCCGCTGGCAGGCGGACCTGAACGTTTTTTCATGCATCCTTGGCGAACAGGAAGCCACCACCACCCGGGTCAGATCGTATTTTTTAACGTCACTTTCAATAAGTTCCTGGCCAGGATCAGAGCACATAAATAAATAATCCCGCGCCACCACCACCCCGGGAAAGGTTGATGCATATGCGGCGACTTCAGCCACCCGAACCCGGTAGGCGATATTAATACCGCAATGGCAGATATAGAATCCGATTCGTTCAGACATGACAGTCCTCCTGCTCAAGGCTTGTAATATGGGTATGACTCTTTTTGGTATCATTCGAAAATTCAACCGATGTTAACACGAGTTCAGAAATATCCTGAACTTGTATTTTATTTTCGACATTCAGTTCAGTTATGGCTTCATTCAGCATCCGGATACAATAGGGGCAAGCCGTCGCAATAACATCAGCGCCGGTTTTAATCGCCTGACGCACACGCACGACACCAAACCGATGATCCAGCGGATACTCTTTCCAGAGGCCACCGCCGCCACCGCCGCAGCACAGGCTTCTTTCCCTGTTATTTTCCATTTCAACCAGCCTGAGTTTTGGGATGCTGTTCAGCACTCTTCTGGGCGCATCGTAAATGCCATTGTGCCGTCCCAGATAACAGGGGTCATGATAGGTGACAGTCATATCAATCATACCCACCGGTTTGATCCGGCCTGTTGCTATCAGCCTGTCGAGAAGTTCAATATAATGCTCCGTATCCACAGCATTTTTCAAGCCAGCATACTGATTTTTGAATGTATTCATGCAGTGTGGAGAGAAGGTTAAAATCTTTTTAACCCCAGAACCAATAAACATATCCGTATTTTTCTTTTCAAGACCTGAAAATGTTTCTTTTTCGCCTATGGAAGCAGCCTGATCACCACAGCAGCTTTCCTTGTCCCCCAGTGTCCCAAAGGAGACGTCGGCAAGGGCGAGTAATTTCACCAGTGACTTGCCGGCCATTTCGCAGCCTTTTGAAGAGCTGGTATCATAAGCGGTCGTGCAGCAGGTGAAAAGGCAGTACTCATTCTCCCGGCTAAAAGCTGGCATACCAACAGCTTTTGCCCAGTCAAGCCGATCCTGCGGCTTGCCGTTCCAGGGATTTCCTTTCTTTTTCAGGCTGCTGACAGGGGCCGTAAAAATTTGGGGAAGTTTTTTGGCGGCCACATTCTGCTCGCGTATGGATTTTACAAGATCAATGATTTGAATCCCTCTTGGGCAATGCTCCACACAGGCACCGCAGGTGGCGCAATCCCAGGCGGTCGTATCAACGGTTGCCTGGGTACAGGTTTCAAGGCTGATATTTCTGAGTATCTGTCGAGGGCTGTAATAGGTAATCCGGCTCCACGGGCAAACACCGGAACAGGTACCGCACTGCATACAACCCATAAAATTGTCACCCACATCTTTTGTCACTGTCTCAAAAACGACCTGGGATTCTTTGACAGCTTTTTCTTTTAACGTAGTCAAAAAGATGGCCAAAGGCCTGTAAAAAAGGTGGGATAACTTGCCGAAGGGAAGCATGATACTAAGCATGCCGACAACGATGGCGACATGAATGGTATAGATGGTGTAGGTGGCGATTGGCCACCCTGAAAGACGGAAGATATGAATGAGAATCCCGGTGAAAGCGCTGACAAATAATAAAATCAGAAAAAACACATCTGTAAAATCGGAATATCGGTGAAGCTTTTCTTCTTTTACATACCATCTGCTATATAGCATGTTGCCCGAAATCAGCATGAGTGCAACCGTTGCGTAGTATCCGAAAATCCGTGTGGGATGCCAGAAAGGATGCACAATGTCCGTCTGGAAGTTTTCGAGAAAACCGATGATGAAAATTTCCATTACGACATAACCGGAAAACAATAGAAAATGTCGCAGCCATCTGGAGCTTGGACCTGTTCCGCATTTGCGCCATCGTTTCTGGGTCAGATAGTGGAGCAAAAAGACCGGGGCTTGGGTAAGGTAGGTGACAATGGGTATTGGGGTGTTCTTCATAATACCCCGGTACATGAGAAATCCATTTGAAAGGAGTAGGGCGCCCAGTATGGCGAACATGATCTGGTCACCGATATGCACCCAGTGGGGGGGGGCGAATGAATTCAAGGCGACCCGATCGGTAATAACCGGCCCGTGTCCGAAGAGAAAAAGCAGAATAATCCCCAGTGTTACGGTCAGAAAAGCGGCTACCTGCCATTTGGGTGATGAATAAAATAATTGGGCAAGGCCGGTCCAGTCAAACTGTGTTGTCAGCCAGCGTCTGGTGGCCATCATGGTTTCTGCCGGCTCAGCACCCCTGGGACAGTCTGTGTTACAGTCACCGCAGTAATAACAGAGCCATGGTTCGGGAGATTCGAGTAATTTATCTTTTAATCCCAGTTGAAGATAACGGTATATTTTTCGTGGAAAGGTATTGGTGCCACTTGACAAGGGACAGGTTGCAGCACAATTCCCGCACTGCATGCACAGCTCCATATCCTTGGCGCCCAGTTTTTCTATTTCACCCAACAAATTTTGATCAATGGCATTACGCCCCATAGCAATTGTCCCCGTAACCTGCGGTTAACACCTGGTCACACACCAAAGTACGGGCGAATAATTATTCGCCTCTAATGCCAGGATTGCCCGATGAAAGATACCCGTGGCAAAACAGGAAAAAATACCACTACGTCAATAAGGCAATTATGAATTGGTGATAAAAACAAAACATTCGATTTTCAATAGATTATTCATATACTGCGAACTGGCATAATCTGCGCTTTTCATAAACTCCCTCTCCCAGCGGGGGAGGGTTGGGGTGGGGGATCAAAAACGTAAAATTATGCCAGTTCGCAGTATAATTCATATGGCAATGTCAGATCTGACCGGAATGAGAATGCTGACCGTTGTTCCCTTACCTAAACTGGAAAGCACGGAAACAGTCCCCTGGTGCTGCCGGATCACCCTTTGCGCAATAAAGAGACCCAATCCGGTTCCCTTTTGTCCTTTGGAAGAAAAAAACAGGGAAAACAGCTTTTCCTGAGTTTGCTGATCCATCCCGATCCCATCATCACTGACTTCAAACAGCAGATGGCTGCCATTAGCTCTGGCGCTAAAACCGATTCTGTGTGACGGTTTACCGGAATCCTCCACACAGGCTTCAACGGCATTTTCCAGAATATTGACCAGCGCCGTCCGTAATGCAGTGCGGTCAACTTCAATGCTTCCCAGGGAGGGTTCAATGTCACAAGCATAAGCAATGGGCAAATTCTTCATCCTGGGTTCAATAATCTGAAACACATCACGCACCAGACTCGAAACAGGGGTGTCTTCCTTTTTCAGTTCACGTTCTTTGGCGTAATAGAGAATATCCAGAACCGCATTTCGAATCCGCTCCGCCGTAAGATTCGCCGCATCAATGCCTTCCTGAATTAGGGTCGGTTCATTTTTCTTCAGGCCAGATTGAATCAAGTATAAGCCGCCATCAAGGGCTGTCAGCATCCCCTTGACCGCATGAGAAATGGAACTCATCAGAAGTCCCAGAGAGGACAGGTGATCCTGAAGCTTTCGCACCTGGGTAATGTTGGTCGCCAGTTCCATTACATGAACAATCTGCCCGAAAGCATTCCGCAGCGGCGCAGTGCCTGCCAGAAGATGAATCTGTTCCCCGGACTTTGAAGTGGCGGTGATTTCCGCCTGATGGGGCTGACCATCTTCAAATGTTTTGGAAACCGGACAATTGCAGCATGGCTCATACCGGTTCTGATACACCTGAAAACATCTGGAATCCAGTTCATCCCCAAAGTCTTCCTTAAATCGCTTATTGGTTGCTATTATTCTGAAATTTCGATCCTGAACCGTAATGTAACACGGGGACTCGTCAAAAAGCTGCTGATACCGCTGCTGGGTGGCATCCAGCTCATCCTGAAGCCGTTTGACTTCGGAGATGTCCGCTGATATTTCAAGCACCAGCTCCAGGGTTCCGTCGCTGTTTCGAATCGGCGCAGTATGCACCATAACCAGAGACTGTGAACCATCCGAAAACGCAACAACCTCTCGAATCCGCTGACCTGAACCGCTGGAAAACGTCTTTCCTACCGGACATTGCTCGGGGGTTGCTGTTTTGCCTCTGTATATTTTCCAACTGTCTTCTCCCACGGCGCTTCCAAGACGCTGAAGATACAGACGATTGGCTGCAAGAACTTTCAACTGACGGTTATGCACCGACACAAAACAGGGCATTTCATTGAAATGCCGCAGCCGGTCCTCTCCCAGATCGTCTGCAATACCTCGCATGGCTGACGACAGCCCTTCCATTGCCTGATCGATCGCAGTCAGCCGTTCCAGTTCAACGAGTTTTTCTGATTTTTCCTTGACCATCAGCTCAAGGTTTTCCGTATAAGACCTCAACTGACTGCGCATCAGAATACGCTCATTGGCTCGCTTGAGGGCTATTTCAAGGACGTCGTCATTGATGGGTTTGGTGACAAAATCCGTGGCTTCCAGCTTGAGACTTTTTATGGCCAATTCCATGTCCCCATGGCCGGTAATCATGATGACTTCGGTTTCAGGTTTTTCAATCTTGATTTTCTGCAGCAGACCAATGCCGTCCAGCCCTGGCATTTTAATATCGGTCAATACAATGGGGGGGGATTCTGATCTGAATATAGATAGGGCTTCATCGCCGCTTTCAGCGGTAAGAACATCATATCCCATATCGGACAATGATATTCCCAACACCTTGCGAATACCTTCTTCATCATCAACCAGCAGGAGCTTTTTTTGCGTGCCTTTAGTCAATATGATGCATCCAGGTTTGCAGAAACACGAAAGAACGATTTATGTGGATGGACAGAATGGACAGGATAATAAAAAGTCAAGCTTCTGTATTTTTGTTTCCTAAAGACACCAAAATTATGAATTATAAATTAAGAATTACGAATGTAGGTTGTTTTTTATTCATAATTCGCAATTCCTAATTGAATTCACGCCTATAACAAAAGGGATTTCAGCACTATCAGAAGCTGGTCCGGGTCAACCGGTTTTTCAAGATATGCTGCCGGTTGCGGAATCGGACAGGTCAATCTTGAATTCAACATATTGAGATAATGATAAAAACTTATTTTTTCAACTGCCGAAAGCATCACCACCGGAATCGACACCAGTTCCTGATCCGTCTTGAGCTTCCGGTACATCTGAACGCCGCCTTCACCTGGCATCATCACATCCAGAATTATTATATCCGGTTTTACGGTGCGGGCCTTGGAAACGCCGTCCAAGCCATCCCGGGTGGTAACCGGTTGATAGCCGCTGGTCTCCAGAAGGGTGGAAAGAAAGATTCTCATATCAAGTTCATCGTCAACAATGAGAACTTTCTTTTTGCTCATGAACAAAACATCCTTTTTTCAGCCCGAAACCTTGTCCGGGTGGTTAACGCTGGCGACTGGGCATGAGGCCCGCAGTACCACCTGCTCTACTGTGCTGCCAAGAATTGCGGCATCCGGATCAACTTCCTTGGTGTGATGAGCCATCACAATGAGGTCTGCGTTTTTGGCCCTGGAATATTTCAGAATTTCCACATAAGGAATTCCTTCCCAGATACCGACTTCATAGTTGTCGTAACCTTTGAGATGGGGAACATAGAGTTTTTCGATTTTTTTTCTGGCTTCCTGGATTCGAGCTTCAATCTCTTCCTGGGGAACAACCTTGCCTGCATGAACCTGACTTAAATCAAGGGAATGGAAAATATAGAGCTTGCTGCCAATTTCCTCCGCCAGTTTATAAGCAAACAGAAATGCCGAAAAAGAGGCTTTGCTGAAATCAGTCCCAAATACGATATTGGAGAAATACCACAGACATGTGGTGCAGGGTCTGCTGACAATCAGCACCGGACATCTGGCGCCTCTGGCCACTTTCTGCATGTTTGTGCCCACTGCCCCCCGGTACCGGGTAGCGCCCGTCTCTTCCTGCCGGGAATGCGCGCCCATAACAATGAGATCCGCATCTATCTTGCGCGCCTTTCTTAGAATCTCGGTATGGGGGATGCCTGCAATGGAGTCAATTTCGCAGCTTTTACAGGTAGCCAGATATTTGTCGTAGGTATTTTTAAGCTCTTCCCCTACCCATGAGATATAATCCAGGTCGTAGCTTTCTTCTTCGCCGGTGCGGGTATCCACCACAACCTGGCCGAATCCCCTGGTCGGAAGCCCCAGCACATGAAACATATGAAGCTTCGAATTGTATTTTTTCGCGATATCAAACGCCACATGTGCGGCATTATCGCAAACTGGCGTTCCGGTGGTTGCAAACATGATTTTATCGAACATTGTCACCTCCGTATTTCACAGGCCAATAGTGTACCATGAAAGCTGAGCTCCCATAAAATGGCATCAATCAGTTCAAATAGAGTGAATACCGTATCAAACTCGAAGATATCCACCTTGTCGCCAAAAACAACGTGTTTGAGTTTCCCCAGCGTCAGGGGCATATCCAGAAGGTTTTCAAGCGGGAAATCCTTGATTTCATGAAAATTCAGCCCTTGAAGCCCATACAGCGAGTGGTATATTTCAAGGCGGGGTTTTCCTGGGAAACCTATCATTTCGATAGTCTTTGTAAGCAGCAGACAATCCAGAGATGGTTCATGGCATCCGCCGGCAGGGCTTTTACGGTACTGTTCCAGAGAAGCTGCAAAAAACGGATTAAGTTCCGACAGGAGCGGGTATTTTTCGATCAGTTTAAAAAACCCCCGCAGGGTATAATCGGAGGCCAGTTTGACCTGAGCGCTGAGAAACATCAGAGGCCGACCGGCTTCAGCCGGTCGGCCGTCAGAAACGATAACGCCATCAGATGTCAGCGTGATTTCATTCATTCAAGATCATTCTTCAACAGGCTTCATGTGGTCCGGAACAATCACCATTTTCAGAAGAATCGGTTTCAGAAACGACCACCTGATCCCAACTTTATAGATTTCTTCCAGGTCCCGGATAGCATCCCAGCAGTTATGGCAGGGAGATATGACCAGTTTTGCGCCGGTTGCCAGAATCTGATCCCGCTTGACCTTAAGCCCAACATTGCGTTCTTCCCGATACCGTCCCAGACCGTTCATGCCGCCACCGCCGCCGCAGCAGAAATTATGCTCCCTGTTGGGCCGCATCTCTCGAAAGTCCTCAGCGATGTAGCTCATGATTTCCCGGGCGCAGTCACTGAGTCCTGCATTTCGAATGTAGTTGCAGGAATCCTGATAGGTGACCGGTTCCTTGATCTTTTTGGAAGGATCCAGCTTGAGCTTGCCTGTCCTAAGCGCCTCTGCAACCCATTCCACATAATGGAAGCTGGGAACCGGCGTTTTGCCACTTTTAAGACCGGCCCAGTAAGGCCCCTCAATTACGGTTGCCCGGTAGGCATGCCCACATTCGGTAACAACCATGCGCTTGGGTTTGAGGCGCTCCATCGCATCATACACAGCCTGAACCTGAAGCCTGCACCCTTCCCAGTCTCCGGCAAACATGGCCAAACTCGTTTCCTCCCAACCGACGCTGGGAACGGTCCAGTTTTCGCCTGCAAGATGGAATAAGATTGCCGCCTCGTCCAAATCCTCAGGGTAATGCTTAGGCTCTCTGGCATTTACCGTGTAAATTATATCCGCATTTTCTTTGTCGATGGGTATCTCAAGCCCCGGCCAGTCATCCGCGTTTTCTTCCATCCTCCACTGGCAGGTATCCACCCAATCTTCGGATGTAACATCCATCTGGGCCCGGTATATCCGGTGCATTCCAGAGCCGATCTTCAGTTCCCATGGAACAAACCCCTGGGAAAAGCAAAGCCCTCTCAGGTAACCGAACATCACGCCCATATCAATCCCGAAGGGACAGTACATGCCGCAGCGGTTGCAGCAAGTGCATTTTCCCCAGGCAATGTCCATTGTCTTCTGCATGAAGGCATTGTCCACATTCCCGTTTCGTTTGACGATCTCGCCCAGCGTGGACTGTATCTTGTAAGAGGGAACCTGCTTGGGGTCCTTGTTGTTGGCCAGATAGAAAAAACAACTGTCTGCGCACATGCCGCAGTGCGCACAGATTTCAAGCCAGGTGCGGATACGAGACTTGCAGGATTTATCCAGGGTCGTCTTCAGCGCTGCATGATCCACATCCAGGTGGTTCATTTCCTCGTAATAAGTCTTTCCACTCTTATCGGCCAAAAGCGTTAAAAGCTCTTCCTTGGTATTTACCGGTATTTTATTACAGAGTGTTCCTTCAGGCATAGTTTTAGTTCCAAAAAAGATAATGGTAAGGAAACAGAAAAATTACGAATTACGAATTATGAGTTATGAATGAGGCGTATTTTCCATCATTCCACATTCGTAATTCGTAATTTCACCAGTCAAGCCCCTTGCTTTTCATGCCGCCGCGCTTGATGCCATAATCCATCCCAAGCTGACCACGCGATAAAAAGAAACCAACAAAATGGGAAAGTTTGGTGAAGGGTATGGCCATCAGCATGATCTCACCGGAAAGGATGTGGAGTATCAGCCAGAACTGATAATTTCCGGACTGATAATGGGCCATCAATCCCGTGAAAAATGGGGCGACAGCCACTGCCAGCATCAGATAATCATAAGCTATCGTGATAATTCGAACCTCTGGAAGGGCGATTCTGCGAAGCACCAGAAAAATTGCTGAAACCAGAACAAGAAACGTCATAAAATCGGCAGCAGCTTCAGTAATCGTCCAGAAGCTGAATCCCCATCGCTCCAGGAGCAATACATTGTGGGCGATCAGAAAAATCGGCGTAAACAGGATGCCGATGTGGAAGGAGAATACCAAAAGCGTTAGAAACGGATAACTTCGCCAACTGCGCGTACCGAACGGAAAAAGCCAAAAGAAAATGGACCGTAGCGCACCTTTGATGCCATAGGATACGTTGACCGTATAGGTTACCCTGTCCAGCTTCCAGTCCAGACCTCTGATATACTGAATCACCCGCACAACGACACCGACAAAAAAAACCAAAAACGCCAGCCATGCCAGGGGACCGGTTACAAAGTCATACATGGACGACTCCTTTATGTCTTGTAAAGAATCTCATCTTTTTTAATGATGTTCAGTTTTATGATGTTCAGGCGATTGCGTATCAGTATCACGATCCGTCAGGAACAGCCAGAAACCGGTTATGGAGAAAAGGGACACGATCATGATTAGATAGGTGATTCCCTTTGTATAAGTCATGAAATCCTGCAGCGTGTAAAATCCGCCTTCCATAATATAACCTCTCGCTAAATGAATTACGAATGATGAATGACCCTAATTTCGCTCATTTTTTATAACGTGCTGATTTTAAAAACTAAAAATTGGCACTGATTTTCATTTTATAAATAAATGCTGCTTTTTTATCTATTATGTTCAATGACTTACAAAAAAGTAAGCGAAATTAGGGGAATGAGGCGTTTATTTCATAATTCATAACTTCGCATTCGTAATTTAATGATTGCCTTTATAATCCGGGTGTTCATACAATATCGGCATCTTGGTGACAATAAACCGGAAAACCAGAATACCGACCACAACGATAAACACTGATACCATGATTTCCATCCAGTGGGGAAAATATCGCTCGCTGGAAGGAAGCTGCCAGTTAAAGGCAATCAGGGAAATGTTGAGACGGTTAAGCACAATTCCCAGAACCGTTAGTAGAGCTGTCCAGCGAATGAGTTTGACATTTTTATCCCGGACACCCACTGCGTAAAGGAAACAGGGCAGCGCAACAAATCCGAGCAACTCAAGCAGGAACCATGCTCCGTAACCCGTCGTCAGATAATGCCAGTTGTTGGAGATCGCAAGGCCAACAATCTTGATGGTGAAATACCCGGCCAGAACCAGCGAAGCCGCTTTTCCAAATCCAAGGGTCACGCCGGTGTTTTCCTTCAGATGAGTTTCATCCATTTTATCTTCAAAATAATGATGTGAGAGCGTGCTTTCGAAAAGAACCATGGAAAGCCCAGCGATAATACTGGATACGAAAAAATACACCGGAAGGTAGGTGGAGTACCACAGGGGATGAAGCTTGGATGGAGCTATCAGGTAAAGGGCTCCGAGGGATGACTGATGCAGGGTTGAAAGCACCACGCCGAATATGGTGAGCAACATGGTTAGCCGCACCACCAGATTCCTGGCTTTTTTCAGACCAAGCCATTCCAGGACAGCAGGCGTAAATTCAATGAAGAGTACAGTCAGATACAAGGCCACGCAGGCGCCTACCTCAAACAGGAGAGATGTGGTTCCCTGCTGGATGATGAACGGATAGGGAAGTCTCCAGGGGCGACCGACATCATAGTTGAGCGCGAAAACGACCAGAGCATACCCCAGAAACCCGGTTAAAATGGCGGGTCGAACAGCAGAATGGTAGCGTTTCATTCCAAAAATATATACTGCAGCAGAGGTCACAAAACCGCCCGCCGCAAGGGAAACCCCGCAGAGAAGATCAAATCCGATCCACAGACCCCAAGGGTTGTTATCGGAAAGATTGGTGACCGCGCCCAGCCCCTTGGTGAATCTCAGCACTGTAATAAAAAAGCCAATGACCAAGACAATCCCCGCAAAGATGTTAAACGGGGTTAGAAGTGTTTTGTTGACGGACAGGGTTTTTTCAGACATTCGATGCCTCCTGTTTAACGATAGCAGCAGCAGCATCATCAAGAGCTTTTTTTACAGCCTGTTTGATGGCCGAATCCTTATCTTTCAGAGCGTCTTTCTTGGCTTTTTCCAGCTCGCCGGTCAATTTCTGTTTTGCCAACGCCTGAGTTTTTTCAACAGCCTCGGCCACTGCCAGAGCCTGTTCTTCGGCGGACACCTTTTCCTTGCGCTGAGATATGGCATAGATTCCTGTCAGCAGAACCGGCCAGAGCCCCACAACGATGGGTACAGCACCCAGAGCTCCGGAAGTGAGTTCAGGAGCCGGGGTAATGCCCAGATCCTCCCGCATGCCGATTTGTTCGAACGGAACGCCGGAAATGTACAACCAACTTGTCCCTCCCATTTCGGTTTCGCCATAAATATGGTCTAAATAACGTTCGGGGTGTTTCTTTATCCTTTCGCGGGCGATATTCAAAATATCCTTGCGTTTACCGAACGAGATGGCCTCTTTGGGACAGGCTTCAACGCAGCCAGGAAGCTGACCTTGCAAAATGCGGGGATGGCACATGGTGCATTTCATCACCCGCGGGGAAAACGCATTGTCGTATTCATAAGAAGGAATTTCAAAAGGACATGCAACCATACAGTAACGGCACCCGACGCAAACCGAGTGATCGTAGCTTACGGCTCCTTCCGGGGTTTTCTTGAATGCCTTTACAAAACAGGCCGAAGCACAGGCAGGCTCCAGGCAGTGATTGCACTGCTTTTTTACAAATACCGCGGGTGACAAGCTTCCTGTTTTTGCATTTTCAAATCGGTTCACGACCGTGAACGCTTTTGCCGTGGTCCGGCGTTTTTGATTAAGAACGGTTAAATCTTTAAACGGCAGATCCGGTGGAGGAAGTTCATTGACTTTGTTGCAGGCTGTTTCACAAGCCCGGCATCCCACACACAGAGTAATATCATGCAGAATTGCAAAGCTGTCCGCATATCCCTTGAAATGAACTGTGGAAGAAGCATCGGCGCTGCTTCCCAATACAGTACTTGCACCCGCTGCACCGATCCATCCCAGAAACCTTCTTCGTGTTAACGACATGTCGCTACCTCTGTTGATGCGAATCCCAAATAAAACCAATAAAAATCAAAAGTTCTAAAGAACCGCTTTTCTGAACATCCGCGATTTCTGACTTCGATATTTACCCCTGATATCCTTCTATCTTGTGACTATACTGCGAACTGGCATAATCTGCACTTTTCATAAACTCCCTCTCCCAGCGGGGGAGGGTTGGGGTGGGGGATCAAAAACGTAAAATTATGCCAGTTCGCAGTATATCTACCTGAGCAGTTATTTTTTTTCTTTGTGACATTCCGTACATCCCATGGGTTTTTCCATACCCATTGCCTTGTGACAGCCCATGCACTGTTGATGATAGGCACCCATCAGCCCTGGAGCCAACGGATTTTTCTCATCAAAGGGCTTGTTATGACAGCTCTGACATTTCGGAGGCTTTATCGAAACCGGGCTGTTGTGGTGGCATCCCTGGCAGATGGTCATCTGGTCAGGATGAAAATTGCCTGCCAGTTTATTGTCGCCAATATTTTTCAAAAGTGTCTGAGCAATTTTTCGATGCGGAAACTCGGCCTGCTCGTACTTCTGAACCAGTGCCTTGATCACAACTTTTTCTGGAATATCCTTCAGCATTGCCTCAGAAAAGGGGGCGGTCACGGGACTTCTGGAATCCAGCAACGCTTTGGCCATAAAGGCCTCTTCGCTTTTGGGAACAGGAAGGGGTTCTTCGCTCTTGGGAATCTGTTCGGTAGCCTGCTGAAGAGGTTTTATATGACATTTCATGCAGGCCAGCTCGTCTTTTTTCGTTCTATCGACAAAACTGTGGCAGCCAGCGCATTTGACATCGGCCTTCTTTAGATCATGGCAACCCTTGCAGCTTTCGACGACATTCACCTGATGCATGGCGCGGTCCAATGTCACACCTTTGCTTTCTTTGGTGCCGGTCAGGGTATGGCATTTATTGCAGGCGTTCAGGTCTTCATGGTGACAGACGCGACAGGTATCCATATAGCCTTCGTGAGCTTTGTGATCAAAGGGCGTAAAATTCATGCGGGATTCGGGCTGTATCTGTTCTTTGCTGGTTTTGATCAGAACCGCATCCGGTTGGTTGCGTTTGATGCGGGGGACATCTTTTACCTTTTCGATAACGGCCTGCTGTTTCGGATCATGACATCCGCTGCATTGAACCGGACCTGCTTTTTTCCCGGATGCAACCGTTTTTCGATGACAGTCTATGCAGCCGATGTGCGAAGCCAGTCGATTGGATATACGGTTCCCCTCTGTGACTTCTTTGTGACAGTAACGACAGGAGCCTTCTTTTTCCTTGGCATGAAACAGCTTTTTGGTTACTTCGTCATATTCATGGTGGCAAGTCTCACATTTGTTTTCATGCGCTTTGGTGTGGCGAAAGTGAAGGGATTTGTCCAGGCCCATGGGCTGGCGAATGGAGACAACTCCGGGTTTTTCCTTATGGCAGTCTCCGCAGGCGACCGGGCCGGCCTTTTCGCCTTCGGATGCGCTCTGCTTATGGCATTCGATACATCGGGAATGATACAGGTCCATGACCTGTTTTTTTGAATCATCATTGAGTCGCAGAAATTTTAAAGAAAGCCTGTCCTTGTCGTTTAAATGGCAGGCCGCACAGTCTTTCTTCTTTTTTTCCAACGCTTTGGTATGATTGTCGTGGAGAAATTCAACACCTGGCCGCTCCAGCTTTCCAAAAGCCTTCAGCGCATCTATCGTAATTACATCCGCATGTTTTTGATCCCCTTCCTGCGGCTGCCCCTCAATGCCATAGGCCCCGATTCCCCAGATGGACACAATAACAATTGCAGCCGGTATAATGGACTTAACCAGTAACGATCTCACTTTCCCCATGATACGATTCCTTGTGAAATATCAATGCACAATAATCAGTTGAAACATGAACAACAAGAACCCTCTATTTTCATACCGTCGTTATTAGTCGAGAACATTTGTCATGTCAAAAGGTTTTTTTACAATGTCATCATGTTTTTAATAATAAACACTCATGAACCATCTGAAAGACACCCTCAGATATGAAAATAAAATAAGCCATCCGCCTTATTTTTTGGAAAAAGAGGCTTGTGGGGGGGGGATCGCCGTCAGAAATTCTCCATGGCCCCCCATTTTTCGATGACGGAAATCATTTTCACGATAAACCATTCATTTCTGCCCAGTTACTTAAATACTGTTATTTTTATTGGGAATTTTGAATTGACATTTATCATCAGACAATTGTAAATGAAACGATTCTGCATTTTGTTTACTATACATTCAATTCATAATAATTGGTATCAATGCTTCTTATTGAAGCAGCAACTTTAATTTTCACGAGTATAGGAGGCTGTTCTCACATGACAAAACAACGGTTCATGATTTTCATCGTGTTTGGGGCTATGGCACTCTTTACGACGAGTTGCGCCACTACCGATTCAAATACCACAGCAGGGGGAACATCCCAGGCTGCTGTTCAGAAAGATCAGGGTTCAACCCCCATATATCGTGAATTCGGGGATGTTCTGGTCCCCAGCGAAATGGATTTTGTTTCCGATTCCTCTTTTGTTTATTTAACATCCGGACTTGCAGCCGGAGTCATGACCATTAAAGGCAGAGTGGACACGGATTCGCTTTTTTCCTTTTTCCAAAATAATATGGCCAAGGATAACTGGAAAATAGTCACCTATTTTAAATCGCCCAGAAGCTTCATGCTGTTTCGAAAGGAAACCCGATGGTCTGTGATCAACATTACCGAAAAAACTTTTTATACCTATGCGGAAATATGGGTTGCACCCGCAGTAGGGGATGCCTATACCGGATTGCTGAAATAGCGCAAGGACAATCGACATGTTGTCATCTTTAACGGATAAGTCTGTTGTTCTGGGGGTGTGCGGCGGAATAGCCGCCTATAAAAGCGTTGATCTGCTCCGGCTCATCACCAAATGCGGGGCTTCCGTCCGGGTGATTCTAACGGAGAAGGCCGCACATTTTGTTGGACCCATGACGTTTGAAGCCCTGTCCGGCCAGCAAGTATGCCAAAGCCTGTTTGAAAAAGGCGGGAATACATCCATCAAGCATATCGAATGGGCGCAAACAGCCGATGCCGTCGTTATTGCGCCGGCAACCGCCAATATCATTGGGAAACTGGCCTGCGGCATTGCAGACGATGCTTTAAGCACGTTCATGCTGGCCGTTACAGCCCCTCGGCTACTCTGTCCTTCCATGAATACCAATATGTATCAAAATGATGCCGTTCAGCATAATCTCAACACGCTCAAATACAGAGGATACCAGATTATCGAGCCTGGGTCGGGCCTGATGGCCTGTGGAACTACGGGTCAGGGGAGGCTTCCAGAACCAGTTGAAATTCTTGATGCGCTGATCACGTCGCTGACAGAAAAGGATTTCCGTGGTAAACACATCCTGATAACCGCAGGCCCGACAAGAGAGCATATTGATCCGGTTAGGTTCATCAGCAATCCATCATCAGGGAAAATGGGATTCGCCATTGCCAAGGCAGCCGCCCAGCGCGGTGCGACGGTTACTCTGGTCTCAGGTCCATCCGAGCTGCCCGACCCTGCTGGCGTCCATTTGATTCGGGTGGTTTCAGCCCAGCAAATGGCGGATGCTGTCTTTGCGCTCTTTGATCAGACGGATGTTGTCATCAAGACAGCCGCCGTATCTGACTACCGACCCAATGTCCAGTCGGATCACAAAATCAAAAAAGGATCGGACGAACTCACATTGACGCTTGAAAAAACCCAGGATATTCTGAAAGAATTGGGAAAGCGGAAGAATGACCAAGTCCTGGTTGGGTTTGCAGCAGAAACGCAGTCGCTTCAAACCTACGCAAGGCAAAAACTTCTGGAAAAGCACCTGGATATCATAGTCGGAAATATTGTTGGAGAAAAAGGCTCTGGTTTTGGTTCTGAAACCAACAAGGTCACCTTGTTTTACAGCAACGGAGACAGTGAATCCCTCGCACTGATGCCAAAGGATACGATAGCCGGCATTATTCTGGACCGTGTGGCGGAATGCCTGAATCAAGAGGCGTGATGCGCGCGTGGAGAAGTGGAGCTGGCGCTATTTTGTTCCAAGTCTCAGTGACATTAAGATAAAAATATCACAGGATAAAAATATGACCCGAAAGCATTTTGTGACACCCATCATAGATGAAACCCTTTACTCGCTTCGAAATCTGGCTGAAAAAGGAAACCGGGGCTTCGATTGTTCAGAACACAGCTTATCTGTGGTGAAATCCTGGGCACAGACTCCAGGCGGCAGACGACAGACGAAAAACAAGGAATCACAGCCATCTGCCGCCCCCCAACCATCGCCTAAAAAAAAACCCGATCAGCCAGTATTGGCTGTACATGTTCCGTGCGAATCTTCAGAATTATCCACGCCGGCATCAGCAGATTCCCTTGAATCCATCATTGCAGATATCGGCGACTGCCAGCGGTGCAAGCTGTCAACTACCCGGACTCATATTGTTTTTGGTTCGGGAAGTCCATCCGCAACCCTCATGTTTGTGGGAGAAGCCCCTGGATTTGATGAAGACCAGCAGGGAATTCCCTTTGTGGGCAAGGCCGGACAGCTTTTGTCACGAATCATTCAGTCCATCAACCTGTCCCGTGAACATATTTATATCTGTAATGTCATCAAATGCCGACCGCCGGGAAATCGTAATCCTGAACCCGATGAAATCAAAGCCTGTTCTCCGTTTCTGAACCGCCAGATCGCAACGATTTCGCCAAAATTTATTTGTGCGCTGGGAACTTTTGCAGCACATACCCTGTTAAAAACAACTCAGCAGATATCCCTGTTGAGGGGGCAGTTCCATGATTGTAATGGAATCCGGCTCCTGCCAACATTTCATCCCTCGTATCTTCTTCGATATCCCGATAAAAAGCGGGAAGTGTGGGAGGACATGAAATTGCTCATGAATGAAATGGAATCCTGAAGTTTGTGAGCCAGCGGAAAAGCTCAGACTATGGTCATTCAAAGTGTAGCTTCCAATATCAATCGCAACGTTCAACATATGGAGGATAATTATGGCTGAACCGATGAAACGGATTCTGGATAGAGACGGTAAACGAGATACGGACAGCCTGACGGCAGGTGTGATTTCTGATACTCACGGCATACTGCTCCCGACAGCCTTGAAGATTTTAATGGGCGTTGATCTTATCATCCATGCCGGCGACATTGATACCCAGGCAGTTCTGAACGAATTGAACAAAATCGCTCCGGTTGTAGCGGTCAAGGGGAACATGGACAGGGGCAGCTGGGCATCGCATCTTTGCGAGACAGAAACCATTGAAATCGGCCAGTGCTTTCTGTATGTGCTACACGATGTAGGCAGGCTGGATATGGATCCTTCGGCGGCGGGAATACATTCGGTTGTTCACGGCCATACCCACCAACCTTCCGATGAACTGCAAAACGGGGTCAGGTTTTTCAACCCCGGCAGTGCGACACATCCCCGCCGCAATACGCCGCCTTCGCTCCTGATGCTGTATATCACAGGAGCGACTCTTCGCCCGGAACTTATTCTTCTGGGGTAAAAAGTTTGAATAATGGAAAATTACCGTGAAAACACTATTAAACCACGAAATACACGAAATACACGAAACAAGTACGGGCGACCGGCCGGTCGCCCCTACCGCCTTTGCGTGAGAAACGCTCTTGTAGCCGACACAAGAGCGTCGGCTACCAGTTTTATATATTTTGGTCATTCATGGGGGGCGACATAGACCATGCCATGACCATTATTTAGGGATATTTACTTTGGAATTTGTAAGGCCGGTGCCAGCTTGACAATACGGGCCGTTTTGATGGTGTCTTCCGAAAGATCAAAAATTGCAGACAGAATCTCTGACGGCCTTATTGTCTGATTCTGTCCGGAACGTATTGTCAGCAGCAAGGAATCAACTCCATCAAGCTCCAGGCGATGGACATGTTCCGAGTAATTCACCAGAGACATGGCCCCTTTTCTAACACGCGGTTTCACAAAAGATTCACCGGCGCGAAACGATTCAAGCCGGTGTTGTTCAAAAACCCCTGTTTTCAATTGAATTGCATAGCTGATGTCTTTGCAGGCAATGTACTCTTTTTTTGAAGAGGAGATTTCCCACCGGGTAACAGTCAAACCTTCGGGAAGGGCCTGATTGAGCCTATCCATCATCTCACTGGTAGAAAATACAGGTCTTGCTGACACAACGCAGGTTTCGTGAAGACTTTCCATGCCTACCGGAAGGGGATCGTCAAAGGATATTTTGGGTTTGGGATGGAATCCGACGGAAAACTCCACTGGAATTTTAGCCCTGCGGAATGCGCGGAACATTATGTTGGCCAGCTCAAGATGCCCAAAGACTCGCGCCGGTCCTGTTTTGGCGTACGAAATGCGATAACGTAACACATCCGTGTGCGTGGGAATGGGTGATTCGACTTGTATTTCTGAACCATGGATTTTGGATGCAGCAAACACTCTGGGTTCAATGGTCTGAAAATCACAGACCCCGCAGGACTGGCAATCTCCCGATCGGCAATCCGGTGTTGATTCCTGCTGCACAGCTCGTTCCCATTCGGAAATCAGAAAGGGCTTGGTGACCCTCGCGTAAATGTGGTCCCAGGGAAGCGGCTCTGAAAGATCCCTAACCCGGGTCGTGTAAAAAGCAATATCAATGCCTGTTTCTTCAAGCGATTTTTCCCATTTTGAAGCATCAAAATGATCGCTCCATCCATCCATGCGGCAACCATTTTTCCATGCTGTGACCAGAAGATTGGCCAGCGTGCGATCTCCTCTTGCCCACAATCCCTCCAGAATGCCGACTCGGGGGTTTTGCCATTTGAACTGGACATCCGAATAGTTCAGTTTTTCTTTAAGCCAGTGAATTTTTTTTTGTGATTCTTCAACGGCGAGTTGCGGCGCCCACTGAAATGGAGTGTGGGGCTTCGGGATAAATGTGTTCACGCTGACATTGATCTGATTTTTATGGCCTTTCATTCCCTTGGTTTTGTGAAGTTTCAGCTTTCGAAGCTCGAGTACCATATCCACGATAGCGCTCAAATCTTCATCGGTTTCAGTGGGAAGCCCGATCATGAAATACAGCTTGATGACTTGCCATCCCAGGGAAAAGGCATCGTGAACCGTTGAGGCGATATCCTCCTGGGTGATGTTTTTATTGATCACATTCCGAAGCCTCTGACTACCGGCTTCGGGCGCAATGGTAAAACCGGTTTTTCGTATCTGTTTGATCTGGGTCATCAGCTCCGGTGTCAGGGTTCCGGCTCGAAACGAGGGCAGCGACACTGCTATGTGTTCGGGCACGCAACGGGCAATCAGGCGCGCCATCAACTCTGGCATGCAGCCAAAATCGCTGGTGCTGAGAGACAGGAGCGACAGCTCGTCGTAACCGGTTGAGGCAAGCGCATTTTCCGCCTGCAGCATCAGGGTATGGACAGAACGCTCACGAACCGGACGGTAGATCATGCCTGCCTGACAGAATCGGCATCCCCGCGTGCAGCCTCTCGAGACTTCCAGCCGAAGCCGGTCGTGAACCGGCCGACCATAAGGCACAACCGGCTTCTCCGGAAATGGTGCGTCGTCCAGGCTGGGGATAATGGCCCTCAGAACCTGCTGATAGTCCGGATATTGGGGAACGAGGGTCTGAAACCCCTCAGCGGTGTAAGTAGTCTCAAAAAAAGATGGAACATACACTCCTTCGATATTTCGCCATGATTTCAGAAGCAGGGTTTTATCGTTTCCGCCGCCCTGCTTCCACGCAATCCAGCAGTCGGCCATTTCAAGGATAACGCTTTCGCCATCGCCAATGACCATGGCATCAAAGAAGTCCGCAACAGGCTCGGGATTGCAGGTACACGGCCCCCCGGCGATAATCAGCGGAAATGACAGATCCCTGTCCCTGGCAAAAAACGGAATGCCGGCCAGATCCAGAATGGTCAGGATGTTGGTATAATTCAGCTCGTAGAGCAGACTGAACCCGATGATGTCAAACTGCACCAGCGGTCTTGCGGATTCCAGCGATGTAAGGGGCAGGCCGGCAATTCGCAGCCGGGATTCCATGTCCGTGTCCGGCGTATAAACCCTTTCTGCTGCAATGGTTTTCTCATGGTTCAGCAATTGATAGAGAATTTGAAGTCCGAAATGAGACGTGCCAATGGTATATAAATCCGGAAACGCCAGAGCAATGAAAAGCTCTACTGTCTTGGGGTCTTTTCTGATGGCATTGACTTCCGATCCGATATACTGACTCGGCATCTCAACCAACGGCAAGATGTCTTGAATACACAGATGTGTCATGATATTATAATTTCCATTTACAAAGTATTTGATGGATGCTAACCGCCTTATAACTTAAAATGGAGTCCCATGCAAATGACAACCCTGAAATATTGGTATGGCGGTGTTCCAAATCCTTTTCTACATTACATAAACAATCCATTCAACATGCCGCCTTACGTCCGGGATGAAGAATCTCTTCCTCATAATGGCCGAAATATACCGAATCCTTATCGCCGGGCGGAAAAACACCTGACTCAAGGGTTTCAGCAATGTTTACCGTGAAAAACAATTCGTCCACGAAAAATACGAAAAGACAACTTAGACTAACAACAGGAGAATCCATGCCGCCATACCCGGAAATCGACATCAGCCGAGTCCGCACCTGCTCAGCCAGAGAGCGGATTTCCAAGGTAACCACGGAACTTGAAGCTGGACTCATTCGCGCCAACATGACGATGCGGGAATTTCTGGATGCCTTGCCCAAAATACTCAAAGCTGATTCACTGAAAGCGATCGCCCTGGCGGTGATCAAGGCAAAAAAGAAAAACAAGCCGGTTATTGCCATGATCGGCGGCCATGTCATCAAAACCGGATGCAGTCCGGTACTTGCAAGACTGGCTGAAAACGGGTATATCACCCATGTGGCATCAAACGGCGCTGCGGCTATTCATGATACGGAGCTTGCCCGGTTTGGCCATACTTCCGAGGATGTAGCTTCCCAGCTTGAAGACGGATCGTTTGGCATGGCGGAAGACACTGCTGCCCTGGTCAATGAAGCAGCCAGACAATCCGCTGCATCAGAAGAAACACCGGGGGAAGGCTTTGGAGAAGCTGTGGGAAGGCTGCTTTTGCAGGAAGCGCCGCCGTACCTGAACCGAGCATTGACGTATGAATGTTTTCGGCTGAAAATCCCCTATACCCTTCATGTGGCGATGGGAACCGATATTGTACACCAGCATCCTTCGGCCAGCGGTGCCGCCATTGGGGAAGCATCTTTACGGGATTTCCGTATTTTTGCGGCATCGGTTTCCCGGCTGGGGAACGGGGGTGTTGTACTCAATTTCGGCAGCGCAGTCCTGATGCCCGAGGTTTTTTTAAAAGCCCTGGCCGTTGCCCGTAACCTGGGATTTTCCATTACCCATTTTACGACCGCCAATTTTGACATGATCCAGCATTACCGGCCGACCGTGAATGTGGTTCAACGCCCAGTATTGCCCGGAGGCAAGGGATATGCTATTACGGGTCATCATGAGATCATGATTCCGCTTCTGGCCGCAACAATTTATGAAACTGCCTTAAAATCGTGATCTATACTGCGAACTGGCATAATTTTACGTTTTTGATCCCCCACCCCAACCCTCCCCCGCTGGGAGAGGGAGTTTATGAAAAGCGCAGATTATGCCCGTTCGCAGTATACGTTACCGTGAAAAAACATGGAACATCGGGTTAAGGAAAAGAAATGGACACACAGTTGTTTTTCGATCAGATATTTGAGCATATAGACTGTTTTCAGGCTCTGAAACAGGAGGCGCCGAACATCCTCCGTGCTGCAATGGAGCTGACCGCAACGATTGAATCAGGCAAAAAAATCATCATCTGCGGAAACGGCGGCTCTGCGGCGGACGCGCAGCACTTTGCGGCGGAACTTGTGGGCCGGTTTGAAAAAGAACGGGCTTCTTACCCCGCCCTTGCCTTGACCACGGATTCATCAGCTCTGACGGCAATCGGCAATGACTACGGATTCGATCGGGTGTTTTCCCGGCAGATCGAGGGGCTAGGCCGAAAAGGGGATATGCTGATCGCCATATCCACTTCCGGCAATTCCCCCAATATTCATGAAGCGGTTCTAAAAGCGGTTTCCATGGGAATACAGACCATCGGACTTCTGGGAAGGGATGGCGGTAGCATCAAAGCTGAAGTCGGTTGCCCAGTGATTGTTCCTCATTCCCGTACCGCCAGAATCCAGGAAGCTCACAGCTTCATTCTGCATTTCTGGGCTTGCTTCATCGAAGAAGCTGTAAAGAATCCGGGTTCATGAATTTATCCGAATTGAACCAAAAACGAATTCTGGTTGTCGGCGATGTCATGCTGGATCGGTATCTCTGGGGCGATGTCAAGCGGATATCGCCGGAAGCGCCGGTACCGGTTGTCCGTGTCCGCCAGCAATCCGAAGTTCCTGGAGGCGCAGGAAATGTTGCGGCAAACCTGGCCGGGCTGGAATGCCCTGTCTCAATTCTGGGTATTTGCGGAAATGATGAAGCCGGAAACCGTTTGAGAAAGATTTTTCTGGAAAAAGGCATTGAGCCGTTGCTTCAGGAAAGCGTTGCACGGCCAACCATTACCAAGACCCGCGTTATGGCCAGAGGCCAGCAGCTCCTTCGCTTAGATGAGGAAGAACCCCGAATTTTAAGCCTGGAGCTGGAAGAGAAAATCACCGCCCGTTTTGAGCAGAAAGCCTCTGAATGTGATGTTGTAGTTTTGTCTGATTACGGGAAAGGCATTTTTCAGACACCGAATCTTTGCCAGCATCTCATTCACTTTTGCAAGATTCGTGGCATCCCTGTTCTGGTTGATCCCAAAGGCGCAGACTGGACCCGTTACCAGGGTGCGACCTGCATCACCCCAAATACAGCCGAACTGGAGCTGGTCACAGGCGGTGCCGCCGAAGAGAGCGAGCAGGAAATGTTTCAGAGCGCCTCCGCCATCCGCCGCCAATACGGGCTGGAATGGCTCTTAGTCACACGGGGCTCCAGGGGAATGGTTCTTTGCGGAAATAACAATTCCCCCCTCATGATCCCGGCAAGAGCCAGAGAAGTGTTTGATGTCTCCGGCGCCGGAGACACGGTCATCGCCACGCTGGCTGCCGGCCTTGCTCTGAAACTTTCCTTTCCCAAGGCAGCTCAACTCGCGAATCTGGCAGCCGGGATTGTAGTAGGAAAACTGGGAACCCAACCAATTACCCATACTGAGCTATCGACTGCCATAGAGCTTAATGACATGCAGCGCCAGAGTACTGGCGCATCCAAAATAGCAGTCCTGGAATCCGCCCGGATACTGGTCAAATCATGGCAGAGTTCCGGCCAGAAAGTAGTATTTACCAATGGATGCTATGACATTCTTCATCCAGGCCATATTCATCTTCTACATCAGTCCAGAGATATGGGAGATCGTCTGATTGTCGGACTCAATACGGATACGTCGGTCAGACGTCTAAAGGGAAACACCCGTCCCATAGTAGCTGAAAGGGATCGGGCAGCCATTGTAAGCGCCCTTGGCTGTGTGGATATGGTTGTCCTTTTCGATGAAGACACGCCGCTGGAACTGATCCAGGCCATAAAACCCGATATTCTGGTCAAGGGCGATGATTACCGCATGGATCAGGTGGTGGGAAGGGAAGCAGTTGAATCATACGGCGGCAGAGTTTGCCTTGTTCCCCTGCTCCAGGGCTACAGCACTACGCAGATCGCGGAAAAAATCGCATCAACGCAACATTATTGATAAGATTAAAACAGAAACCATAAACAGGAGGTTAGCATGGCGATTCACCCGGAACTTTTAAAAATTCTGGCATGTCCCAAATGCAAGGGAGATATTTATCTGAACGAGACCGGCGATGGGCTGATCTGCAATCAGTGCAAACTGATATATGAGATTCGGGATGATATTCCCATTATGCTGATTGAAGAAGCCAAGCCGTTTTGGGGGCCGGAAGCTCCCACTACTGCCTGATTCCCATGAGCCATCCTCGGCCCCCAAAACCCGCCAAGCTGGTCATCGGACTGTTTGCCCAAAAGCAGGAACTGATGGCCGCTGTGGCTGCCAATCTCATGGAGAGCTTCGGGCCTATTGACATGATAAGTCCATTGTTTCCCTTTGACTTAACAACGTATTATGAAAAGGAAATGGGATATCCCCTGGTCCGGAGAATTTTTGTCTTCAAATCCCTGATTCAGCAAGATGACCTTGCGGACATCAAACTGAGAACCAATGAGATTGAAATGCTGTATAGCGCTGATGGCATGCGGCAGGTCAACATCGACCCCGGATTTCTTCTGATGGAACGGATGGTGCTGGCAACCGGAAAGAATTTTGCCCACAGAATCTATATCGGCAAATGTATTTATGCCGACCTGACGCTCATATATCAGCAAAACGGCTATCAAACACTTCCCTGGACATATCCGGATTATGCCCATTTATCCATCCGGCATTTTCTCTCCCTTGTCCGCAATAAATATATGGAAGATTTAAAGGAAGTTCTGCAATGATTCTTAGCATGACCGCTTTTTCCAGCACAAAACTGACCGTATCCACCGTTTCCGTCAACTGTGAAATCCGCGCGTGTAACAGCAAATCCCTGGATATTTCGCTTCGAATCACCGCCGGGTATTCCTGTCTCGAAGAAAAAATCAAATCCCTGATTTCTGAAATGATCAGCCGTGGACGCCTGGATATCCTGATTCAGATATCAGAAACCGCTGTTTTGCCCGCTGCCTTTGAAATTGACGAACCCCGCGCGCTGGCTTATTATAATATCCTGACTGAGATCAAAGAACGGTTTTCACTGAAGTCTTCCATATCCCTGCAGATGATGGCAAGCTCCGGAATCATCAAAGCTTCTGAATCGGAAAAAGACATGGATGCCGCCTGGGCCGCCGTTCAGCCATGTACCCATACTGCGGTTTGCGAGCTGGCGACCATGCGAAGACAGGAAGGGGAGTATCTGGCGAGCGACATTCGAACCCGGCTTGAAGGCATTGAAAATCAACTGGCAAAAATCGAAAATGAGTCCGATGGCATGGTGGCCTATTACCAGGAGCGTCTGATTCGCCGTATTCAAAAGATCACCCAGGGAATTGTGGACATCGATCCGGGGCGAATGGCTCAGGAGGCGGCATTTCTGGCCGATCGCAGCGATATCTCTGAAGAAATCGTCCGGGCCAGAAGCCACATTCTTCAGTTTCGTCAGTTCATGGATGCCCCTGAACCTGCCGGAAGAAAACTGAATTTTCTGCTTCAGGAAATGAATCGGGAATTTAACACAATGGGATCAAAAACCGAAAATACCTCGGTATCCTATTGCGTCGTTGAGGTAAAAACCGAACTTGAAAAAATCCGTGAACAGGTTCAGAATATCGAATAGGGAGGAGACTTGGAACCCAATATCATCAATACCATTGCAAAAATCAATCACATCATGCTGAACATCGGATTTGGAAATGTCGTAGCGGCAAACCGGGTCGTCGCCATTGTCTCCCCCAACTCCGCTCCAATCAAACGCCTGAAAGACGAAGCCCGGGACGAAAAACGGCTGATTGATATAACACATGGCCGCAAAACCCGATCTGTATTGATTACAGACAGTAACCACGTCATCCTTTCCGCCATTCAGACGGAAACCATTTCTCAGCGACTGTCAACATTAAAGGATGTGGAATAGCAGGCAATGAGCCCACTTGATGCAATTTTGAAAAGCGACCACTCAGGCGCAAAAGGTTGCCTGTTTATTCTTTCCGCGCCATCCGGCGCAGGGAAAACCACCCTTTGTCAGGCAATTTGCCGACATTTTCCGGACATGCTGTATTCCATCTCCCATACCACCCGCCCGCCAAGATGTGGAGAAACCCAGGGAACCGATTATCATTTTATTACCAGGGACGAATTCATTCATCAGATTGAATCCGGCGAATGGGCCGAATGGGCCGAAGTTCACGGAAATTATTACGGTACATCCGCAAGCTTTCTGACTCATGGAATAGAGGCTGGAAAGGATATTCTGCTGGACATTGATGTTCAGGGAATGATAAAAATTCTGAACCAATATCCTTCCAGCATCACCATCTTTATCCAGCCACCGTCCCTGGAAACCCTCAGAGAACGCCTGGAATCAAGAGGCGCCGACAAACCGGATATCATCAATATCCGAATGATAAATGCGACAAAGGAAATGGCAGAGGCCCATCGATACCGCCATATCATTGTCAACAACGATCTGGAACTTGCAACCCGGGAACTGATACTGCTGATCAACGCCTACCGACAGAATCGTCCCCCT
>CAIMCT010000143.1 GCA_903839535.1 uncultured Desulfobacteraceae bacterium | reverse complement strand
GGTTATCGGTTACCGTTTGACAGCTAACCGACAACTCAATAGGACAAAGTTATAATCAGAGCTCAACCGAAAACACTCATCCCAGACCTCGTTTGTTCTCTAAATCTTTCGAGAACAGTTTTGGCTACTTCCCGATGTTTCTGACGATTTTGCAAACTTGGGGTATCCTTTATTTCCGTGGAATCTCATCAGAAAAAGTGGCAACTACTTGGGTAGTGCCAGAGTTTTAGACAATAACACTTTGGCAGTCTCAGAAATCATGCAAAATCAGCTATCAGATTGCAATTTATCCAGAAATATTATCGCGCAACAATAAATTGCGCGATAATACATGACGAAATGGCTGGTTCAGCGTCAAAAAAAATCGGGAAATGCCCAAAAACCAGGCTGATTTTCGGTCAAAAAAACGAGGGCTGTTGCTAAACAAAAAACAAAAAAACTTGATCACATCTTCGTCCAGAAACATAGTTATCGGTTACCGCTTGACGGCTAACCGGCAACTCAATTGAACGAAGTCGTAATCAAGCCTCAGTGAAAACACTTGTTCCATGTAGAATTCGATTTACTTTCTAACCATTATCATTGAATACCGATTGGGTGTTAGCTTTTGCTCTGATTATTTGAGCAAGAGACGGCAATGCAAAGGTTTGGCTGACACGATCATAAATAAACTGGTATGCGCTCACACCAAGTTTTTTACATGTCGCAACAATACTCATCATTGTATCTTTGGCCCGCGTTCCCTCTTTGCTTTTTGTGTGAAGGCTCACATCCTCTCTGCGCTTCTGAATTCTGGCTCCATTCTCAGAAAGATTATTATGCAAAGGAATCTCAGGATGTTCCAATACTGTGAGCAGTTCCAATTTCTTGGCCTTACTTTTTGCAATTCTTTCATCCAAATCACCGTATCCTGTCTGTGTCGAAAATAAAGTATCAAATTCAGCAGACAACAAATCGGCTTTTTCTGCAGTAGGATTGCGCTTGTAATCAAACAATTCCTTATAATAATTCCAGTATCGTCCCATAAAAGCAGTCAATTGTTCTTGATGCATTGGCACAAGCGGACTTAACCGTTTATAATGCCTCCCATCATGCACCCAACAAAGCGACAGTAGGCAGGTCAGGAGTTTAAACTGGGGAGCATCATCACACAATAACAGCTCAACGATTGATGTTCCGGTCTCATTATGATAGCTCGCAATCGCAGCCGCTTCCTTAACTTTGGTATGATGGAGGCTTCCTTTGCAGAGATCGGGAAAAACATCGGACAGGAAGGCATGTATCTCATCTTCTGTTAAGACTTTCTCAGGCGTAACACCATTCAACACAGTGAAGAATTTTTTCGGAACCTTAAGCTTTTTAAGCAAGTCAAAGGTTTCCTCATTAAACAGAAAGCTTCTTGGTTCAAAATTGCGCAGCACATCTAATATTGTCAAACGATCTTTGCGTTCTGTAGTAAAAAATGCGGTGTAAAGAGGATTACAGACAATATGCGTGTACCAGTTCCGACCATTAACCCGGCTGCATGTATCATCAATTTGCTGATAACTGCTGACTTCCAGAGCACTCTTATACATATCTGACTTTTCATCGTGAAACACTCCTACATGCTCTTCCTTGGTCAGCCTTTCAGAAATATAACTCCTTGAGATAATAGTCCCAAAATTATTTAAAAACTCCTCTATCTTGGGAATCGACATATTAT
>CAIMCT010000142.1 GCA_903839535.1 uncultured Desulfobacteraceae bacterium | reverse complement strand
TGGAAATCCGGTCCATATCGGACCGCTTTGGCATCCGGCAGATGCTCTCGGATACCGGCAAGGATCACTCGTTTCTGGCTTCCTTGCTTTATTATTTTGGCGTACTGACCTTTGCGGGAAAAACCGAGCAGCTCAAATTACGGTTGAAGGTTCCCAATCTGGTCATGCGCGGACTTTATGTGGAGCGGCTCCAGCAATTGCTGCTGCCGGAGCCTGCCATACGTGACGAAGGCCGTCTAACTGCGGAGAATCTCTACATGTACGGAGATATACAACCTCTGTGTGATTTTGTGGAGCAGCGGTATTTCAAGGTATTTCACACCCGCGATTATCGCTGGGCCAACGAGTTGACTGTAAAGACCGCATTTTTGACCCTGCTCTATAACGATATCCTGTATGTTATGGATTCGGAGAAGGAAATCAGCCGGCGCTATGCTGATCTGACAATGATCCGAAGGTCGGACATGCGACAGGTGAAGGTGTATGACATTTTAATCGAGTTTAAATTCGTACCGCTTTCCGAAGTGAAATTGAGTGGCGTGAAAGCCCGCAAGTTAAGCGCCAAGGCACTACAAGCCATGCCGTCAATGAAGGAAAAAATGGCGGATGCGATTACCCAGGTAACGGCCTACGGTGATGCATTAGACGCAAAATACGGGGATCTGAATCTGCGGAGATATGCCGTAGTGTCTCTGGGATATGAAAGAATTTGGTGGCAAGCTGCGTAGTATTTGGGGGATACCTTACCTGTTTATTGGAAACTTAAAAACCTTACAGCGTAACCGTTCACTCCCCCTCCCGCTGAGATGGGGAGTGAACGGTTACGCTGTTAATTGAGAATATCCTGTGCAAGTTTTGTATGCGCCAGCGTGAGCCCAGCCACAACAAAGGCAATGGCGCATGGGCTGACATTGTAGAGCGCAAAGCCGCCAATGCTTGCGATCATCGCAAGGATACACAGCCACGCGGTATTCCGCCAGATTGCAAGCACGGCAAGAACTAAGCTCGTCAGTCCAAATACCTGATGGTACATCAATTTCCCCAGTATGGATCGGATCAGACAAAAGACTCCGGTGGGTTTTTCCGCGCAAAGGTTTGTGACCATGTTCGAATCCAGAATGCCGTAGCGCATGACCGCAAAGGCCGTATAGACCACAACCAGCAACATGCTACATGAAAGCAGGGGGCGAAGAGAACTGTCTCTTCCCTCCCGCCAAAGTGGATACGCCAGCAGCAGGCAGATGCCCACCCAGACATCGGCTTGCAAGTTCAGCGGAGTTTCTTTAATGAAAACCCCCATGGCTGCAATGACCAACATCAAAGCGCTGAGCCGTTCGAGTCCGCCCGGTTGAACAGGTCGGCCTGCTTTATGTGAGAACCATGCATAGCCAAGGGCGGGAATGATAAATCCGCAGTTGTTAAAGCTACGATAGCGGGCATCAAAGAACAGGCCCAGCACGGCAATCATGGCAAATGCGATCACGACCAGGCGATTGATGGAAATAACCGACGACAGATGGCGAAGAACAAGTGAGTGTGAAATCTGTCCATCGTCCGGTGTTTTAAATCTGTTTTCACTGGACATGAGGCTGGACTTGCCCCGCAGCAAATCCATAGAGGCATTCAGACTGAGGTGCGTCGGCAGGGTTTTGAAGGCAATGGTGGATAGCGCCAGAAAATAGACGATGGCTGCCTGCCCCAAAACCATGACGGCCCAGAGATGTTCCCAGCCGTTTCGCGAAATGATCGAAAACTGGTGGCCCTGCATCACGATCAGAACTGCGCCTGCAGCCACAATCCCAGAAAATTGCAGCCATTGAAATCTGTTCATACCTGGATGACTGCCAGCGATAATCAGTGTGAGCAGGATGATGCCGGCGGACATCCAGAATAGTGCCGGCCAGTTTGGATAATTCGAAACCGGTCCTGAGAACACGGTTTTATCGACCCGGTCCGTGTCGTACAGTCCCCAATATCCGCCCACTGCGCCTTCCCCGGCGCGTTTCCATGGCTGATCAAATGCCTCAATCAGGTTGTATTGCCATTGTTCCTGTTCAGCCATAGCAACAAAGCCTCGCATGAAACGGGCCTGATTTTCGCGGCTGGGAAGCGCGCTTTCCCGCATACGCCCTTCCGAAGGCCATCCGGTTTCTCCGATGACAATCTCCTTTCCTGGAATTTTCCGGGCAAGCTCTTCCTGAATTTTTCGGACATGGGCCATCGACTGATCGATGGAAACAGGATCATCTTCCCAGTAGGGCAGAATGTGAATCATCACAAAATCGGTTTCCAGCACCACCTCCGGGTGTTTGAGCCAGAACTCCCAGACATCGGCATAGGTGACCGGTATATCGGGCAGAGCGGACTTGATCTGGCGGATATATTCGACAAGCTGGGGTCCTGTGACTTCGCGGCGCAACAAGACTTCATTTCCCACCACGATCCCCCGCACGCTGGACGGGTGGCGTCTGGCAAGTTCAACGACTTTTGTCAATTCCTTCTGAGTGAGAATGGGATCACCGCTGACCCATGCGCCCAGCAAGACATTCAATCCGTATTTTTCGGCAAAGACCGGAACAGCTTCCAGTCCAGCGACGGAATAGGTGCGGATACAGGCAAATCGGCGTGAGAGAATGGCCATATCTTCATCTATCCGCCGGTCTGAAATGGTCATGCCCTTCAGGCCGATATCCAGCGGCGACTGATCTTTTTCAAACGGAGCATAAGACACGCTCTGCATTTTATGCCCTGCGTTCAGGGCCGGTTCCTTTACCAGGCGCGGATGGCCGACAACATACCAGAAACTATAAACCGTTATCAGAATCAAGCCGTAGGCAAGGGTCATCTTCATCATTCGATTCAACATAATCACCCGCTGGGTTGCTGGATATCACTGGATTCTTCAGCCCTGAGATACCCGATTGTTGCTGTTATACTGCGAACTGGCATGTTTTTGCGTTATTGAATCCCCCACCCCAACCCTCCCCCGCTGGGAGAGGGAGTTTATGGAAAGCGCAGGTAGAACCCGAAGTCTTGTACCCTTATGTCGCAGTGGAGGTCAACGGCAAAATCAGCCATCTTGCAGCTCCTTTTTATTGACTTCACTGGCGAACATTATTAAAATCGGTATTTTACAAACAGAAAATTAACATGCTCATCTTTTTTATCCTGTCCATCCTGTTCATCCATGTTAATTTTATTTTATTAGCCAAAGGACGAATGAATGGAAAAACCCAAATTGAAACAGCACGTCATTAACCGGGACTGGTGCAAGGGCTGCGGGATTTGTGTGGAATTCTGCCCCAAAAAGGTTCTTGATCT
>CAIMCT010000141.1 GCA_903839535.1 uncultured Desulfobacteraceae bacterium | reverse complement strand
CTGCTTTCAACCACCCTTTGATCCGGGGGATATTGGATGAGGTCAAAAAAAACGCAGTTCATTACACCGCCCATAAAAACAGAAACGGAATAAAAAAGACGACCTCTATCGTTGATAATTTTTTGAAAACAGTCAAACGGAAACTCAGACAGGTGGAAAGTTTCCGAGATCAGGAGTGGGCTGGAATTTCGTTCCGGGCCATGGCAAATATTAGAAATTTTGCGCCTTTTATGTCTGGTGCAAAAAATGCCCATAAAAGTCCATTTATGTTGGCACAAGGTCAGACATTTAATTTGCCATGGATTCAGGTGATGAATGTACACAATGCGTTCTTATTTGGATGAATGCGCTTGTTAATTTGATTTGACAAAACTTATAGACCTATGCGACACTTTTCTTTCGCTTAGGGGATGTCTTTCCATTAATGCGCATATCCACTGCATCTTGCCATTTCCGAGGTATATGCGTAAAGCAGCATCAAGAAAATATCAGAGAAAAGGTTTTCAAAATAGCCGGCTATTGAGCATGGAGTTTCTCTTCTCGCATTCCTACGCCTTCGGCAATTAAGGTAAGCACCAGTGTATTGAGACTGACACCCTCCCGCCGGGCTATAGCAGAAAGTTTGGCATGAAGGCTTTTAGGCACACGTTGTACAAATTTCCCGGACATAGACGGTTCATTTTCTGGTACGCGGTACGAGGGCCTTGGGATTTCTCTTCCCATATCCGCTTGCGCGGAAATCCATGCAAGAAAAGCGTCCCTGCCATTATGAATCGCCTCTTCGATAGTCTCCCCATCAGACATGCACCCTGGAAGATCGGGAAAATAAATAAAAAAACCCCCACCTTCTTCGGAGGAAAGAGGGCTGATGACATGTGTGTATGCCTCGAACGGATGAGGAGGCATGATGGTCTTGATTTTCTTGATGCTCATTTTTCCAGCTCCCTCACTGCGTCCATAAGTTCGACGAATTGCTTTACATACACTGACTTAATCGGTCTATGCGCCGGGACAGATGGGTGAAAGGTTACATTCGGATGAGAGAATATGTAATGACTGCCGCCGTGACTTCTGACTTCGATGCCGTTCTTTTCGGCAAGGCTGACCAATGTGTCGATCTGCCAATCGCGTGGGTTTTTCCTCATCTTTGCAATCTGCTTATCGGCTCCGCTCATGAATTAAATGATACTAAATGTAATATCATACGTCAAATACAAATTCGAATAAGTGAGGCTATAGTGGACCCCATATTCCGTACAATAGTTTATGATAGCAACCTGCCATAAAAAGGAGCAGGTATACTGCGAACTGGCATAATCTGCGCTTTTCATAAACTCCCTCTCCCAGCGGGGGAGGGTTGGGGTGGGGGATCAAAAACGTAAAATTATGCCAGTTCGCAGTATAATATGATAAATGCTGAGCTTTTCACTTACGGTCAGATGCTGTTGTTGTTTAGGGAAAGGTGGATTTCAATCGCCTGTATTCTGTTATTATAAAATCCGATTGTTTTTCCTTCAAGTCTGTGTTTGACTGAATTTGAAAAGTATGAAACATGTATGTTTTGTGGCCTGTATAAATTTGTGAAAACTCCTTCGTGGTGAGTAATTCATAAATTTATCCAGTCTCAAGTATAATTACGAACCGCCGGACGAAGCCAAATTCTGCTATAAATGGCATTGGAACTATCAGGAACGGTTGCAGAAAAAAGGCATCATGGCCCTTCTCGGATGCGGTTTTGCCCCAGGTGTGACCAATATTTTTTGCGCCCACGCCCTAAAACATCATTTTGATGAAATCCATACCCGTTTATGGACGAGCTGAATCGTTGCGGACTGCCGTGGACGGAAGCCTTCGTTTGACAGGAGTCAGAAGACAGGAACTCGGGTTTCCTTAACCGACAACAGAAGTTTCATATTTTTACCGTAAAAATACTTTTAAACCACGAAATACACGAAACAAGTAGGGGCGACCGGCCGGTCGCCCACACCGCCTTCTTGTGATTTTCATTCATGGGGGCGGCATAGACCATGCCATGAGCGTTTACTGGAGCATGATTCATGCAGAAATGTTTTTTGGATGCCCGAATACCCACGCCCTGCTATGTCGTGGATGAAGCAGCCCTGATCAAAAATCTGAAGATTCTGGATGCAGTTCAGCAGAAAGCCGGATGCAGGATTCTGCTGGCCCTCAAGGGCTTTGCCATGTTCAGCCTGTTTCCTGTCATTAGGGAATATCTCTGCGGTATTTCCGCCAGTTCAGTGGACGAGGCCAGGCTGGGTTACGAGGAGTTCGGCAAAGAAGTTCACTTCTGCGCGCCGGCCTTCCCGGATGCCGATTTGCGTGAAATCCTCTCGTGCTGCAACCACCTGGTGTTCAATTCTTTTTCGTTCTGGAACAGGCATAAATCCGAAATCATCGACGCTAAAAAACCTGTCCGATGCGGCATCAGGGTGAATCCGGAGCATTCGGAAGTCAGAGTGCCAATTTACGACCCCTGCGGCCCGTACTCACGTCTTGGCGTGACCCGAAGCAATTTTGAACCTCATAATCTGGAAGGTATTTCCGGTCTGCATTTTCACACCCTCTGCGAGCTTAACGCCGATGCCCTGGCCCGAACCCTTCCAGCATTCGAAGACAAATTCGGCTTTTTTTTAAAGGACATGGAATGGGTGAATTTTGGCGGTGGGCATCACATAACCCGAAGCGATTATGATGTGGATCTGTTATGTGAACTGATCACCGGATTCAAAAGCAGATATTCCGTAGAGGTTTACCTGGAGCCGGGTGAAGCCATTGCGATGAACACCGGCGTTTTAATCGCTTCCGTGCTGGATGTTTTCCATAACAGCATGGATATCGCGATTCTGGATACATCCGCTTCTGCCCACATGCCGGATGTGCTGGAAATGCCGTATCGCCCTGTTATTGAAGGAGCAGGAATGCCTGGAGAATATCCGTTTACCTACCGGCTGGCCGGCCTGACATGTCTGGCAGGAGATGTGATCGGCGATTTTTCATTTTCAGCCCCCCTTAAAGTGGGAGATCGTTTGGTGTTTCAGGATATGGCTCATTACACGATGGTGAAAAACAACACCTTTAACGGTGTCAGGCTTCCGTCCATCGGCATACTGACCGCTTGTGGAGAGTTTCAGATGGTTCGAAAATTCGGGTACGCAGACTACCGGAACCGGCTTTCATGATGGGCAGGCTTGTTTCATTTGATCCACTCCGGACCTTGAATATCCCAGGTGTCATCCCTATGAAACCCGAGCTGTGGCTTAATCAGCAGGATGTCATTAAGGCGGCGGACTGGATTCTTTTTCCGGAATACTGGCAGGTCAACGCCCTGGTTTACGGATGGAAAAAGAAAATTTTCCCCAGCATCAGCAGCTTTCACCAGGGACATGACAAGGTGGAGATGACAAGGGTATTTCAAGCGGTCCGTCCTGAAAATACGCCGTTTACGCAAATCCTTGCTCATACGGAAACTGCGGTTGAACGGGTTCTGGATGAGTTCTGTTTTCCCTTTGTGGCCAAGGAAGTTAGAAATTCCATGGGCCAGGGGGTTTTTCTCATTGAAAATTCAAAGGATTTTCTGGATTATGCCAAGAGCAATTCCGTGCTGTATGTTCAGGAATATCTGCCCATCAGCCGGGATTTGCGGCTGGTTCTTGTGGGAAGCAAGGTGGTGGCGGGTTACTGGCGAAAAGCAGCACCCGGACAGTTTCACAACAACGTGTCCCGCGGTGGCTCCGTAAGCTTTGATGATATTGCCGATGGTGCCGTCCAGTTGGTTGAATCCTTTGCGCAGCAGACCGGAATCAATCATGCCGGATTTGATGTGGCCGAGGTGGATGGCCATTTTTATTTTCTGGAATTCAACATCCGATTCGGTACCCGCGCACTCATTGATCGTGGGATTCGCTTGAGCCAGTATATCGAATCGTATTTGAACGAAAACGGAACAACTGATCAGGTTTTATCGTGAAAATATTCATGGTTATAGCTGTTTTCGTCTCCAGGATGCTAACCACAAAATCCGATAGAATCAGAAACCGCATAGGTCCCTATGTTTTGTCTTTTGTTTAACATCGTGAAAAAATATGTTATGATACCATCCGCTAGTAAGCTCATGAGGGGGGGTAAGTTATGACCAAAGCAGATGTCAAACCAAATATGCCTGGTGTAAAAAATACCCACAAGAGTTTATTTATGTGGCGCAAGTTCATACATAATGATTTGCCACGGATTCAGGTGATGAATGTACACAGTGCTTTTTTGTTTGGACGAAAGTGCTTGTTAATTTGATTTGACAACCTTATAGACCTATGCGCCTGTTGACTTAGGGCAAAAGGAGAATGGTAAAGTGGCCAGAAAAACAGAAGAAGATTACAAAAAGGAATTCTTGGCAAAAATAGAAAACGCCCGCGAAAAAGGCGTTTCAAAGTCAGCTTTGTGTAAGAGCAAAAGCAGTGAAGAAAAAGTCAAGGCATTCACTGCATTGCAGAAAACTAATGAAATCGCAGATATAGGAACTAAAAAATATCCAAGATGGGTTTTACCCAGATATAAAAATCAGCCATTTGAAATCGCATATAACCACATTGAAAAGAAGGCGAAAGAAAGCAAAGAACTACTCATTTCAAAAAACAAACTTATTGATGGTCTGACAGGACGGCCCAAAAATGAATTTGATGAGGCGTTGAGAATACTGGCTCAAGAAAAAAAAATCATAAAGCTGAAGGCAGCCAGATCATTTCTATGTATCCATATAGATCGACTGATTCCATTCATGCCTGAACCAGCATCTCTTCCGAATCTGGATGAACCAGCACCTCCTGCTCCGAATCCGGATGAATTGCGAAAATTGGTTATGGATTCATATCAAAAAGTAAAACAAAGATTTCATTTTTCGGATATATGGATTTTTGAATTGTGCAAGGAAGCCGGGCTCCAGATGGATGTGTTAAAAAATTTCCTGCTCAAAGAAAGCCGTGAAGGTCGAGCCGTATTGAGTTATGGTGATTGGTCACTCTCTTCTGATGAGATTCACACAGGAGCCATAGAGATTAATGGTGATCAACATCTCATGGTTCGTTTTCTTTAGGAGAAAAATAATGTCAACCACATTGTGCATCAATCCATTCAGCAATGTCCATGTGAAAAGACCACGCGAAATCGAAAATGCGATATCAGGTTTGAATGACAAACAATTAGACCATTTACTTAATAGCTTCGGATCGTTGAATTCTACTACCCAAAAACAGCTTGGTCGTGCTGTATTTTTGTCATCTCCACAACCAGGCTATGGTAAATCTCATTTATTGGGCCGGTTATTTCAAAACTTATCCACAAAGGCCACGTTGGTTTATGTTTTGCCATTTCAGGACCCAGAATCGTGCTGGACTTCCATCCTTTTAAGAACTGTACAAGAGTTGAGTTTTCCAGATCGAGCCAACAACAATGATTTGCAAACAGATAGCATCACCCAATTAGAAACCATAGCTCATGGGATTTTTGTTGACCTGATATCACAAGG
>CAIMCT010000140.1 GCA_903839535.1 uncultured Desulfobacteraceae bacterium | reverse complement strand
CCCAGTGCGGCAATTATGACGACGCTCTTGTGGCGGCTAAAAGCGAAGTGGGCCGCACTGGGGTGCGGCGATCCCAGGAGGATAAGCGAAACAAAAATGGGATCAGCTTTTAACTAAAATATATGGCTATTTTCATCAGACCAGGTTACATATCTATTGAAAAGGATCGGATTCAATGACTATTCACTCTCTCTGCTGGGAACATTTTAGGTGCGAACAGAAAGAATGTCCCGTAAGGATATTTAATGAAACCGATTGCTGGACCGTACCCACCCTGAACTGTCAGGGAGAGTTATTGGAAAGCTTTCCGGAAAAGATAAAAAGATGTCTGGACTGTTCCTGGTTTCAGCAAGCCAAAACTCCAGAGATTCTTGAGGCCATGCTCAACCAACTGATCGGCCTCCACATTTCTGAAGAAAAATACCGGACGCTGGTGAACAACATTCAGGATGGAGTCTTTATCCTTCAGGACGACAGATTTCGTTTTGTTAACGAAGCCATGGCTCTTATGTTGGGGTATTCAGTAGAAGAAATGATGGGTATGGAGTTCTTGTCGCTGATTGCTCCTGAATACCGGCAGCGCATGGCGGTTCGCTATCTTCGGCGACAGGCTGGTGAAACGGTGGAAAGCGAATATGAATTTGATATTCTTCACAAGGACGGATCCACCCGGTCAACAGTCAATATGAACATTGGCGTTTTTTCCTATCGTGGAAAAACAGCCAGCTTTGGAACCATCAAGGATATTACCGATAAAAAACGGGCCGAACTTGAACGGATAAAACTGGAAAGCCAGCTCCAGCAGGTACATAAAATGGAGGCTATCGGTACGCTTGCAGGCGGCATTGCCCATGATTTTAACAACCTGCTTATGGGTATTCTCGGAAACGCCACCCTGACGCTGATGAATATTGATCCCGCACATCCAGGGTATGAGCGGCTGAAAAATATTGAAAAATATGTTCAAAGCGGTGCAGACCTAACCCGGCAGCTCCTGGGATTTGCCAGGGGAGGTAAATTCGTGGTCGAGCCAACCAATTTGAATGAGCTGATTCAGCGTACTTCCGAAATGTTCGCCCGCACGAAAAAAGAGATTACCATCAGTTCAAGCCTCCAGGAAGACTTATTTACTGTTGATGTGGATCGCGGCCAGATTGAGCAGGTGCTGCTGAATTTTTATGTGAATGCTTGGCAGGCCATGCCAGCAGGCGGAAATCTTCATCTTCAAACTACAAATGAAACTCTTGATAACAGTTGTATCCAGGCTTTTTCTGTGATTCCGGGGAATTATGTCAATTTTTCCGTAACTGACACCGGTGTGGGGATGGATTCGAATATTCGGGAACGGGTTTTCGAGCCGTTTTTCACCACCAGGGAAAAAGGCAGGGGAACTGGCCTCAGCCTATCATCTGCTTATGGAATCATCAAGAATCACGGTGGCTTTATTAATGTTCACAGCGAAAAAGGCAGGGGAACTTCATTTACTGTTTATCTTCCGGCATCCAAAAAGTCAGCCGGTATGGAAAAAGACATTTGCGAACCTGTCGTTAAAGGCTCCGGAACGGTTCTGCTGGTGGATGATGAGCAGATGATTCTGGATGTCGGCGGTCAGATGCTGGAAAAATTGGGTTATCAGATACTGACAGCGCCAAATGGCAATGAAGCATTAAAGCTCTTTGAACTCCATCAGGATCACATTGTTCTGGTGATTCTGGATATGATAATGCCGGTTATGGGCGGCAGCGAAACATTTGATAAACTCAAGTCGATGCACCCAGACATTAAAATTATATTGTCCAGCGGCTATGCGGTTGACGGCCAGGCAGCCGATATCCTGAAACGCGGCTGCAACGGGTTTATCCAGAAGCCATTCAGCCTTAAACAACTGTCCAGAAAAATGAGCGAGGTTATACTTCTGACATAATGAATCATAATTCATTGCATTAAACTTCATATCTTTTTAATTTTCAGGTTGTATTTTAAACGCCTTTTTTATTAACTTTATTATCAACCTGTATTCACATACGATTCTTTCCCATCATATCTCTGCTAATGTTTTTCTTGACATCTCAAGTTATCATCTGATAAATGAATGAATACTCATTCATATTCAATCGGAATCGGGTCTTATTAACTTGGCGTTTCCATATAACAGGGGTATGAAATCAACCATTCAGGAGGCTATTATGAGCAGAAAAATCAGGACGGCTGCAGTTATTGGCTCAGGCGTCATGGGCGGCGGGATTGCGGCGCTTCTTGCCGGCGCAGGCATCAAAACGCTATTGCTGGACATTGTTCCATTTGACTTGAAGGAAGCGGAGAAAAATAACACAGTTGCCAGAAACCGGATCGTCAAGGCAGGTATGGATACGGTTCTTATGTCCAGGCCGGCCCTTCTCATGCAGCTAAAAGACGCTGATTTGATCACCATCGGAAACATGGAAGATGATTTTAACAAGCTTTCGGACTGTGACTGGATTGTCGAGGTTGTAGTTGAAAATCTGAAAATCAAACAGGAACTCTTCAAACGAATCGAACATGTCCGTAAAAAAGGCAGCATTATTTCCTCAAACACCTCTGGAATTCCGCTGAAAGCCATGTCCGAGGGACTGAGCCAGGATTTTCGTCAGCATTTTCTGGGTACGCACTTCTTTAACCCGGTGCGTTACATGAAGCTTCTGGAAATCATTCCTGGCGAAGAAACTCTTCCGGAAGTCCTTTCCTTTATGGCGGATTATGGGGAACGGATTTTGGGGAAAGGCATCGTGTGGGCCAAGGATACCCCCAATTTTGTCGCCAACCGGATCGGTGTTCAGGGTATTGTCAAGGCCATGCAGCTTATGGTGGAAGACGGCATCAGCATTCCCGAAGTGGATGCCCTGTTCGGCCCTGTTCTGGGTCGCCCCAAAACCGCCATGTTCAAGACCACAGATCTGGTGGGTCTGGATACCATGGGGCACGTCGCCGGCAATACCTACAACCTGGTTGTAAATGATGAGGCCAGAGACAGCTTTGTGATCCCGGATTTTGTCAAGAAAATGATCGAAAAGAAGTTGCTGGGAAACAAAACCCAGGGCGGATTTTACAAAACCGAGCTGACCCCCGAATGGAAAAAAATTCGAAAAGTCATCGATCCCGCCACTCTGGAATATGTGGAATACGCCCCCGCGGACTTCCCCTGTCTGGCCGAAGCCAAGAAAGCGGGGACCCTTGCCGATAAAATGAAAGCCGTGCTGTACGGCGATGACAGAGGCGCCCGTTATGCGTGGAAAACCCTCTCCCACAACCTGATTTATTCGGCCAACCGGATTCCGGAGATTTCCGACACCATCGTTGAAATTGATAATGGCATGAAATGGGGCTTTAATTTCACCATGGGCCCATTTGAAGCCTGGGATGCCATTGGACTTGTCGAATCTGTGGCCAAAATGGAAAAAGACGGACTATCGGTTCCGGCCTGCATTAAAAAAATGATCGCATCCGGCCACACCGCATTCTATAAAACCGTGGCAGGCATGGTCCAGTATTATGATTTTGCATCCGAATCCTATAAGGATGTCAAGATCAGCGATAATGTGATCTCTTTGGCATCCCTCAAAGCAGCGGGCAAGGCTGTAAAATCCTGCAAATCCGCATCCCTGGTGGACATTGGAGATGGTGTCTTCTGCTTCGAATTCCACACCAAAATGAACGCCATCAATGGCGAGATTATCCAGTTCATGGAGGAATGCATGGGCTATGTGGATGCCAATGGCGTGGGCCTTGTCATCGGCAACCAGGCCGGCGGAATGCCCGGAGCGTTTTCGGCCGGTGGAGACCTGTCCTTCATGTCCGCTCTGGCCAAAGAAGGCAAATACGCGGAAATTGACGCATTTTTGGCTCAGGCTCAGGCAGGAATGCAAAAAGCCAGATATTCAAGCTTTCCGATTGTAGCCGCGCCTTACGGCATGACCCTTGGCGGTGGATGCGAAGTGTGCATAGGAACCGCCGACAGGATTATCGCCCATGCAGAGCTTTACATGGGGCTGGTGGAAATCGGCGTGGGGCTTTTGCCTGGCGGCGGAGGATGTCTTAACCTGTGGAAAAAAATGACGGCCAATATTCCCGAAGCAGCCACAGACGTGGATTTGGCGAAATTCTTTGTCCCAACCTTTATGGCCATTGCCATGGCCAAAGTATCCACATCGGCTGCCGAAGCCCGCGCAAATGGTTTTCTGGGTCCCAATGACCGGATCATTTTTAACCGGGATTATCTGATCGGCGAAGCTAAAAAAGAAGTCCTGAAAATGGTGGATGAAGGTTATGCGCCGCCCGCCAGACGCAAGATCAAGGTATTCGGCGAGGCGGCCCAGGGCATGATAAACGCCGAGCTCTTCAACATGGAAAAAGCCAAATTCGTCAGTGAATACGATGTATTTTTAGCCAAACGCATTGCCTTTGTCATCAGCGGCGGGGATGTGCGAACCAACAGCGAAGTGGATGAAGAAACCATTCTCAAGCTGGAACGCGATGCATTTATCGATTTCTGGAAACAGGAAAAAACCGTTGCCAGAGTTGACCATCTTCTGAAAACCGGCAAACCGCTCAGAAATTAAGAATAGGAGATACTACCATGAGAGATGCTTATATAGTTACATCCGTCAGAACCCCGGGATGCCGGCGAAGCAAGGGGGGATTCAAAGACACGCGGCCGGAAGATCTGCTGTCCTTTATTCTGAACGCAGCCGTTGAAAAGACACCGAATCTGGAAAAGAAGCATGTGGATGATATGATGATCGGCTGCTCATTTCCAGAAGCCGAACAGGGCCTGAATATAGGCCGCATCGTCTCCCAGATTGCCGGATTCCCTCCGGAAGTCTCTGGCGCAACTATCAACCGCTTCTGCTCATCCGGGCTTGAAGCCATTGCCTTGGCATCCCTGCGGGTCATGGCCGGATGGTCTGATATTGTCATCGGAGGCGGCATAGAATCCATGTCTTATGTGCCGATGGGTGGAAATCTTCCCAGGCCTCATCCGGATTACAGCAAGACACGCGCCGATCTCTATGCCTCCATGGGCATTACAGCGGAAAATGTCGCCAACCGCTACAAAGTTTCCCGCCAGGAACAGGATGAATTCGCCTATCAGTCCCACGCGAAAGCTGGCGAGGCGAAAGCCAAGGGGCTGTTTACTGAAATCGTTCCGACACCTGCAGCAAAATTTGTCAAACAGGTGGATGGTACATACAAAAAAGAAATGGTCATTGTGTCCGACGACGATGGTATTCGGGAAACTACTACGGTGGAAGGACTCGCCAAACTGCGGCCGGTATTTGCCGCCAATGGCTCTGTTACTGCCGGAAATTCTTCACAGACCACCGATGGAGCTGCCGTATCGATCATCGTGAGCGAGAACAAACTGAAGGAACTGGGGCTGAAACCCATCGCCAAACTCAAATGCTACACCACCATTGGATGCGAGGCGGATGAAATGGGAGTTGGCCCCCGATATGCCATTCCCAAGCTGCTTAAGCTGGCGGGACTTGATATCAAGGATATCGATCTTTTCGAGATCAACGAAGCCTTTGCATCCCAGGCCATTTACAGTGTCCGGGAACTGGGCATTGATATGGCCAAGGTCAACATTCACGGCGGCGCTATCGCCTTGGGGCATCCCCTGGGATGCACCGGCGCCAAACTCTGCGCCACACTTCTGGCCAACATGAAACAGCGCGGTGTCAGATACGGTATCGAGTCCATGTGCATCGGCGGCGGCATGGGTGCAGCAGCCCTGTTCGAGATGTGCGACTAAAAAATAATGATGAGTGATGAATTATGAATTCATCACTCATCCCCCGTTTCTGCCATTTTGACCAAATCGCATCTGTACACGCTCCATGACGGCCTGAGCTGTCTTTTCCTTCATAATATCGCAGAGAAAACTTCGTGTCTCTTCAACATTCAAGGATCGAATCGTCTGTTTGGCCAGGGGAATGGCGTTTGGATTCATGCTGAATTCCTGAATGCCAAGCCCCAGTAAAATGGGAATGTGAAGAGTATCTCCTGCCATTTCTCCGCACATGAATACTTTTTTCCCCTTTGCCCTGGCCGCATCCACTGTCTGCCGGAGCAGGCGAAGAATCGCCGGGTGCAGAGGATTGTAAAGATAGGCTACCTGGCGGTTTCCCCGATCAATGGCCAGTGAAAACTGAATCAGGTCGTTAGTGCCAATGCTGAAAAAGTCAACGGTATCCGCCAGAATATCGGATAGAATCACCGCCGAAGGAACTTCGATCATAATACCGATTTCGATATTGCGGTTGTGCGCAATTCCCTCTTTTTTCAATTCATCAGATGCTGTGTCGAGCATGGCTTTGGCTTCCTGGATTTCTTCATAACCGGATATCATGGGAAATAAAATGCGAACATTCCCGTAAGCGGCGGCTCTTAAAATGGCCCGCAGTTGCGTTTTAAAGATATCCGGATGTTTAAGGCAATACCGGATAGCCCGAAGCCCCAGCGCCGGATTGTCCTCAACGCTTTCTACAGGCCGGTCCAGCGCCTTATCGCCGTTGATATCAAGGGTGCGGATGGTAACCGGCCTTGGTGCCATGACTTCCACAACGTCTTTGTATTTTTCAAAGAGCTCTGTTTCGCAGGGATAATCCGGCCTGCCAAGATATTGAAATTCGGTCCGGTAAAGACCAATGCCGTCTCCTCCTCGATCAAGCACAGCAACGATCTCCTCCGGAAGCTCAATATTACCCATTACCATAAACCGCTGGCCGTCGAGGGTAACTGCATCAAGATGACTCTGCCGGTCAAGAGCCGCCATTCGAATTTCATACCGAATCCGGCGTTCTTCATACTCAACGAGAGTCTGTTCGGAAGGGTGAACAATGACGTTACCGGAAATGCCATCCACGATGATCAAATCACCACTACAAATGGTTTTTGTCGCATGATCCAGTCCGGACACCGCTGGAATTCCCAATGTTCTGGCGATAATACTGGTATGCGATGTTCCGCCGCCCTGGTCTGTGATAAAACCCTTGACACGTTCCAGTTGAATCTGGCTTGTTTGCGCCGGGGACAAATCCGTAGCGACCAGCACCACCCGCTTATCAATGGTGGCAATATTGATTTTTTCAGATCCAACGAGATTATTCAGGATTCTATCCGATACATGGCCAATGTCTATGGCCCGTTCCTTCAAATAAGGATCGGACATATTCAGGAACATGGCTTTCAGGGAAAAAACCACTTTTTTAAGCGCCCATTCGGCATTGATAAAATCCGCCTCGATGGTTTCAATGATTTTTCCGTAAAGCAGTTTATCATTCAGCAGGATCACATGGGCTTCAAGAATATCGACATGTTCCCTGATCGCATCGGGTGTATTCTCAATGATGGTGCGAAGTTCGTTTTTGGCTTTTTTAACCGCAAGTTTAAAGCGCTTGATCTCTGAATGAACATGTATATGAGAGATATGATATTTTTCGACAATATCGACCCCTTCCACATCAACCAGGTATGCTTTTCCTATGCAGATGCCCGGAGAAACGCCAATACCGGTAAGTATGATTTCCAGAAGGTCACTGTCTGTCATGGTTAATTCTCTCCGAAACCGCTTTCAGCCAAAGTTGCGATTGCATTCAATGTCTCAATGTCCTGAGCATTTTCAACAGCAAATCGGATTGGCGATCCTTTGGGGCAGTACAGGGATATAATATCAATAATGCTTTTGGCATCTACCTGTTCCCCGTCGCTGATCATCCAGACACTTGAAATGGCCTTCGCGGCAAGCTTGGCAATCTGGGCAGCAGGCCTGGCGTGAAGTCCCAGCGCATTGACAATCGTGATATCCCTTGAAATCATGGTATTTTCTATCATAAGCAATCGACTTTTCCTGAACGACCGCTTTTCAGGAAAAGCTGCCGAATCCATTTTATTTATTACATGTCACATCAGACAACAATCTATCAACAATAGCCATATTTGTCAATCTGTGAGAACCTGTTCAACTGCTCCATCCGTTAGCCGTTTCTGTTTTTTCCGGGTTGTGACAAACGGTTATTGATGATATTGATAACGATGAACGATGAATTCATCACTCATCATTATCTCTGACAGGCATCATTGAGGGAAAATGACGAATTCGAATAACATTACCGTGCAAAAATTGATTCTGGCGGGATTCAGCGGCGCACTGCTGACCGCATCATTTCCCAGCATCGGACTGTCATGGCTGGCCTGGATTGCCATGGTTCCGCTGCTGATTTCGCTGAAGGGTCAGTCTGTTAAAAACGGTTTCCGGCTGGGATTATTGACCGGCGGCGTACATTATCTGACTCTCTTGTACTGGCTGATCCACACCCTGATGACCTTCGGCCATCTGCCATTTTATTTAAGCGCGCCAATTCTTTTTCTACTTGTCGCTTATATGGCGCTTTATACTGCGATTTTTGCAGCAGCTTTTTCATGGACATATACCCAACCTGTCGGTTTTTTATCGACCATGCCGGTAGTATGGGTTGCCCTGGAGTATCTCCGTTCGTTTTTTTTATCAGGATTCCCCTGGGAATTCATGGGATACTCTCAGTACCGTCAGATAACGCTGATTCAGGTAGCCGATATCACCGGCGTTTATGGTGTCTCTTTTGTGATTCTTTCGGCAAATGTGGCTGGTTTTCTGCTCTGGCAGTACTTTTCAGGAAGGCAGTTCTTGGGTGCCATGCAAAAACGCCGTTCGGCGGCAGGCGGTATTGCCATTTCCATCATTCTGGTGATTTATACGCTGGGTTATGGCCAGTGGCGCGTAAGCTCCGTGGATGCCCAAATATCCAAGTCGCCTTCCCGGAAGATCGCCATTGTCCAGGGCAATATTGATCAGGCCATCAAATGGGATCCAGCTTTCCAAATCTCGACAACCGAGAAATACATAGCGCTTTCCAAATCGGCAATGCCATCAAACCCCGACCTGATTGTCTGGCCAGAAACCGCAGCGCCGTTTTATTTTCTCTATAATGCCGGACAAACTGAAAGGGTCATTACAGGAGTTCGGGAAACCGGAACCAGTTTTTTGATCGGCAGCCCGTCCTTTATCCGGCGGGGTGACAAACATGCTGATTTTTTCAACAGCGCTTTTCTAATCGACCCGAGCGGAAACGTGGTCGGAAAATACGATAAGGTCCATCTCGTGCCTTTTGGCGAATATGTTCCGCTTCAGGAATGGTTTCCGTTTATAGGCAAAATCGTTGAAGAAGTAGGCGATTTCAAGTCCGGCCAAAAAGGTCAGACCCTGGTCTGGGGAGAATTTCCCCTCGGAATTCAGATATGCTATGAAATGATTTTCCCGGATCTATCCATGGAAATGGTCAGAAACCAGGCGGCATTCTTAATTAACATGACAAACGATGCCTGGTATGGTAAGACCAGCGCTCCGTATCAGCATTTTTCCATGGCTGTTTTCAGGGCCGTTGAAAACCGCAGGTCCCTGATACGTTCCGCCAATACCGGCATTAGTGGGTTTATTGACCCAACTGGCAGGATTATCGAGTCAACCCAGCTTTTCGAAGAAGCGGTGATCACCGGTTCTATGCCTGTACTAAAAACGGTGTCATTTTATACTCAATACGGCGATGTTTTCGCCTTAACCTGCATGGCAATCAGCATACTCCTGTTTTTATTTTGCGCCATCAGCAAAAAAAATAATTCACATGGATATACAGGATATACAGGATTAGAATGGTGAATAAAAGCTTGTCAATTGTGTCTTTTTCACCAGAATAGCAACCTGCCATGTTAATAATCCGTAATCCGTAATCCGTAATCCGTAATTCGTAATTCGTAATTCGTAATTCATAATTCATAATCAAGGGAGGCTCATCATGTCTTTGGAAATCAAACAAACCATCAAGGAATTGAATCAAAAATTAGAACCGTTCAAGGGGTATCTTTGACCTGGCTGGCAAGGAAAGACGACTGAAGGAAATTGAGTCCATGATAGCCGGCAAGTCTTTCTGGGACAACCCGGAAAAGACCACAGCCATATTAAAAGAACGCTCTCTGCTGTCCAGCAAGGTCAGCAGCTTTAATGCTCTTTACCAGGAACTGGAAGACAGCGAGATACTGCTGAGTTTGGCGACGGAAGAATCCGATGCGGAATCTCTTGCCGAAGTCGTGCGACAACTCACTCAGATTGAAAAACGCATCCATGATCTCTCCTTGAGTCTGATGCTGGATGGCGAAGACGATCTGAATAACGCGATTGTATCCATTACTGCTGGTGCCGGCGGAACCGAGGCTCAGGACTGGTCAGAAATGCTGTTTCGCATGTATGCCAGGTGGATCGAGCGGAAAAACTTCAAGATGGAGATCGTGGATTACCAGCCCGGTGATGAAGCCGGCCTCAAGGGTGCGACGTTTACGGTGACTGGCGAATACGCTTATGGATATTTGAAATCCGAAAACGGCATTCACCGCCTGGTCCGCATCTCGCCGTTTAACGCCAACGGCAAGCGTCAGACCTCGTTTTCATCGGTTTTTGTCTATCCGGAGCTGAGCAACGAAATCGTAGTGGATATCGATGAAAAAGATCTCCGCGTTGATGTTTTTCGAGCAAGCGGGGCTGGCGGCCAGCATGTCAATAAAACGAGCAGCGCAGTCCGGATTACCCATCTGCCCTCTGGAATCGTTGTTGCGTGCCAGCAGGAAAGATCCCAGCACCGCAACAAGGACTTGGCTATGAAAGTGCTGCGCTCCAGACTTTATCAACTGGAAAAACAGCGACAGGACGACAAGCTTCAGGAAATGCATGACACCAAAGATGAAATCGCCTGGGGAAGGCAGATCCGTTCCTATATCCTTCATCCCTATCAAATGGTCAAGGATCACCGGATTGATCTGGATATTGGTAATGCTCAGAACGTGCTGGATGGATCTCTCGATCCTTTTATCGAAGGGGTGCTGATGGCCGGAAAGTCAAGGGGAGTCAAGTAAAGTGGACCCCTTGAAAGTGATTGCCGCAAACTGTCCGCAAGGCTCTGTTGTCTATCAAATACTGGTGGAACACAGCAGCCTTGTGGCTCAAAAAGCCCTGACTGTAGCCTGCAACCTCAGCCAGTTTAATCCGGACATGGATTTTATATACGAAGCCACCATGCTTCATGACATCGGCATTATCATGACCTACATGCCGGAGCTGGGCTGTACCGGTACTCTTCCCTATATCTGCCATGGATATGCGGGAAGAGCTATTCTGGAAAAGGCGGGATTAGCCCGGCACGCAATGGTCTGCGAAAGCCATATCGGTGTGGGAATCACAATAGAGGATATTCAATCCGGAAAATTGCCCATCCCCCTTCGCGACATGACCCCGCAGACCCTTGAAGAGCAGATTATCTGTTATGCGGATAAATTTTATTCCAAGAACGGTCACGGGCATCCGGTTTTAGAGAAGTCGGTGGAAGAGATCGTTCTTGGCCTTTCCCCCTACGGCCAGGACAAAGCGGACCGCTTTTTATCCTGGCATCGCCGTTTTGAAGGGGTAAAACTCAATGTTCAAGTTTGTTGTATCGGTTAACCATCCAAAATGTTAATATGCTGATTTTATTGATACTGAATTGGTACAATGATTTCTATGGCATAATGTCATTTCAGCGAGCTAACCAAAAGTAGAGGTATTGCTACGAGCGAAGTCGAAGCCATTGAGTCCAGCATCCGTGGTCTACCACCCCAAGATTTTGCTTGCCTGCGGGAATGGTTCCATGAGTTTGAAAACAAATGCTGGGACCAACAAATAGCATCGGATTTTAAGGCGGGTAAGTTTAACAAATTGATAGAGAAAGCGCGGGCCGAATTCGCCCAAGGCAAGGCTCGCGAACTGTGAAACACTACACATCCTCGGATTTTTGGTCGGCATACCGGAAGTTGCCAGTAGAAATCCGTGGACTGGCGGATAAAAATTACGAGCTTGTTGAAAACAAACCCTCGCCATCGTTCGTTAAAACTTAAACGCATCGAAGAACTATGGTCGGTGCGAGTAGGACAAAGTTACCGCGCCGTTGGCATTGACGCACCGGATGGGATTCAATGGATTTGGATCGGTAGCCATGCCGATTACGATAAGTTTATCGCCTAACATTAAATGCCGCTTCAAACGCTGAAAATAAAGAAAGGAAATTATATGGAAGATGTTTTATTCCGCGCCTTTTTTCGACGGTCAGGTTTTCAAACCAACAGGAAAAATATATCTGATTCCGAACAGACAATATATCTTACAGATAAAACAGAAGGATGACATCTTCCATTCTTTAAATACTTTGGATATATTGGATATACTGCGAACTGGCATAATCTGCGCTTTTCATAAACTCCCTCTCCCAGCGGGGGAGGGTTGGGGTGGGGGATCAAAAACGTAAAATTATGCCGGTTCGCAGTATAAATTGACCGGTACTGTCGAAGCCCCTGAAGATTGGGCGGTCAACCATGATCATTATTTATACAGTGAATCGTATCTGAAGGAAAATCAGAATAATGGAGAAAGAAAGAATTTTCGGTTCATCGCGGATTAGTGAGAAATTACACCAAAGTAGAGTATTCCGTCTTACAAGTGATGCGAGAATCTTTAAGCACAGCCTCAAAGAACGAAGGTGGCTTCGGAATGACAAGATGAGTTTTCCAACTAATCCGCGATAACCCGGTCGTTGATGCCTATAACTTGGAGCTTTCGTGTCCGATTCTCACTCCATCCAGAAAGGTCATCCCGGATTAACCGCCAAATTATCGGATATGGGGAGAAAGATATAGAAAATGGCAATAGAACAACAGACTCTGAGACAGATTCAGTCGCTGGTCAGACTTTATCAGGATGGGTATCGAAGCAACACTGTTGATGCAACGATTGATAAATTGATGGCAATAGAGCGGATACGGCTTGAGCAGGAGGCAGCATCCCTTACTGAAAGACTGGCCGGGTTTGAGAATCTTTATAATCTATCATCAAAACTATTTTTAAAAAAATTTTGGGCAGGTGAAATGGGTGATGAAGCCGATATGTTTGAGTGGAGCGCAATGTATCAAATGTGGCTCCAAGCTCATGATCGTCTGGAAAACCTGATTGCGGAACCACCTTTATGAATGGACAGCTTTATCTTGACTCTATTAAGATGACACTGGCCACCAGTTCAATCGTCAAGTGCATTGATATCGTGCAGGAGCGGGTTTTCGATATGTCGGGTTTTATTAGGATTCGGCTGCGTCTGATCAATGATGATTTTATGGAACTTATGGAATTTTTCAGAATACAAAATGATCAGGCAGAGACAGTGGAATATAGGTACCAATGGATGGATTCAGAAAAAAACATGCTGCGCAAACGTTGGGACAATGCTGCGCATTATCCCGAGTTGCCCAATTTCCCGCATCATGTTCATGTGGGTGATGACGGGCAGGTTCAGGCTGGTCAGGCAATGGGAATCGTTTCTCTGATTGAATTGATTGAACAGAACAAAGAAATCAATTTGTTGCCATATAAAAGCTGGTAGGTCAGGATGTCACGGGTCAAAATTAAGAATCAATTCACTGGTTCAGTGCGCAGGAGATAGAATATGCCCACGATACTTGTTATATGTCAACTTTTATTGAAAGGTTACACAAATGATTACAGTCGAAGTAACAAAAATGAGCACAATTGAGCGTTTTCAAACAATGGAGGCTATATGGGATTCTCTTCTATATGAGGGTGTCGAAATTGAGTCTCCAGAATGGCATCGAGATATTCTCGCAGAAAGAAAAAGAAAAATGGTAAATGGTAATGCAGAATTTATTTCGATTAAAAAGTTAAAATCAAGTCATAACTCATGAAAATTAAAGATGTTCTTAT
>CAIMCT010000139.1 GCA_903839535.1 uncultured Desulfobacteraceae bacterium | reverse complement strand
CTTTGTCACGCAACTGACGAATCATAATGAATAATTCATCAATTTCGGATTCGGTCAATGCCGCAGTTGGCTCATCCATAATCAATACTTCAGAGTTAAAGGACAAAGATTTAGCAATTTCAACCATTTGTTGCTTTGCAACAGTCAGGTCAGCTACCTTCACCCGTGGGTCTAAATTCAAATGCATCGACTCAAATAATTTGGCCGTGCGTCGATTTATTTCTTCATCGTTTAAAAAAATCTTGGCCACCCGAGGCTCTCGTCCAATGAAAATATTTTGGGCAATTGTCAGATGATTCATCAGGTTTAATTCCTGGTGGATAATACTAATCCCCAAATTTTGTGCTACCTTCGGACTGTTAATCTCAACTTCCTTACCCTTATAAATAATTCTTCCGCTATCTTTTGAATAAACGCCAGAAAGAACCTTCATCAGGGTAGATTTCCCTGCACCATTTTCACCAAGCAACGCATGAACCTCCCCCGACCGTAGATCAAATCTACAATGGTTCAAAGCGTGTACCCCAGTAAAAGACTTATCGATGTCTTCCATCAAAACAAGAGAGCTATTCATACGCTATCCTTGATAAATATTGAATAACCGCGAAAACAATCCAGGGGGGAACCAAGAATAATAAATTAATATAGCGTTAATGGTAACGATATCATTGTACGGTTTACTTACAGTATTGTCAATACCATAATTATTCCATGATATTCAAATTTTTAGATTTCAACCTGCAAACAGCATTGTTTTATCCAGCTTTTCAGGATATTAATGTTATATTTCCAGGATAATTGGTGATAACCCATAGGAATTGGATTGATTATCGTAATATTACCATTTTGGGAGTCAGATCAGAGCACAAACCCATTTTTTTCGGCGATTAAAATTCGATTAATTAAAACAACTTGACTTGGCTAACTGGTAACGCTATAATGGTAACGATACCAAATCAATATATCAATATGCCCTTTGAGGTTTCTGTATGACTACGATCCGCGATGTAGCTAAATATGCTGGCGTATCTCCGATTACAGTTTCGCGTGTTGTTAACGAATCTGAAAATGTTAACGCAGAAACTCGGGCCAAGGTTGAGAAAGCAATTGAAGACCTTGGGTACATACCAAATTTAGCAGCTCGCAGCCTGCGCTCAAAGCAGACTTTCACACTCGCCCTGATCCTGCCAGACATCACCAGCGGGTTTTGGACAACTGTTGCCAGAGGTGTAGAGGATGCTGCTCAGGGCGGTAGTTATTCAGTATTTTTATGCAACACCGACGAAAACCCCGAAAAATTTACAAAATATCTAAACACCGTCATCCGCCAGCGCGTCGATGGTGTCATCGTAGCGCCATACAGCATGAACGGGCAGCAACTCTCCCAGTTATCAGAGATGAAAATCCCCACCGTCGTCATCGACCGTCGCTTGAATCATTGGGACGGGGATATGGTCTATTGCGACTCTATCGCCGGCGCTCAGGCCTTGACTCAACACCTGCTCTCCCTTGGTCACAAACGTATTGCCATCATCTCTGGCCCTTCTGCCACCAGCACCGCCGAGGACCGCGTCGCAGGCTACTGCCTGGCCTTGCACAAAGCAGGCATCCCGATAGATGAGCGACTCATCCTGCGCGGAGAATACCGGGAAAGTTCAGGCATCCTGCTCACGCGCGAACTGATAAGAAACAGCTTGAAAACTACTGCCTTGATCGCGGCCAATAACACCATTGCAGCCGGAGTGCTCGATGAACTAAAGCGTCACGACATCCGGGTTCCAGAAGACATGGCTGTCGTCGCCTTCGACGAAATGCCAGAAATGGAACGCCGGTTCCCCTTTATGACAAATGTCACCCAACCGGCCTATGATATGGGTGTTAACGCTACCCAGTTAATGCTCAGCCGGATAAACGCATCCGGCATCTTGAAGTCACGTGAAGTCATCCTGCCTACACGCCTCATTCTTCGATATTCCTGCGGACGGTTCCTTAAAAGCGACCAAGCCAGCTCCAAGATTCTGTACTCTTTGATCCCAGATATTACCGAGAGCCAGCTTATCAAGCCACTGGACGATGCCGACCGCGAACTTTTGCTCACCATCGCGCCACACGTCCCTGGAACATCTCAGCAAGACGAACTCAAATCTGGCTTCGCAAAACCCATCAAAGAACGACTTTCCAGGGCCTTGCAAGGCAAAATGTCTGATCGACTGCCAATCATGGCCAACCAGGCTTTGAACCGGGCATTTATCGAGCAATGCATCGGACACCCGGTTCGACTTGCCTCTGATGGGCTCAACATCCTTCCTGAAGACGCGGTTGAGTTTGCCTTAAAGCTCGGGCTGGACGCGCTTCCCTGTGAGATTTCGTGGCAGTTGGGGGCCATTGATGACGACCTTTCGACTGATCTCTCTGCCAGAGTTCGTCAAGCCTACCCGGCCCCCTCGCTTGCAGCCCAGATCGGAGTATTGGAAGACCTGCTGACCGCTGTCGAAAACAGTGGTATCGGCGTCTATGTTCGCTTCAATTCATTCGTGGAAAACGCCCTGCGCATTGTCTCTGAATGCGATCTGGGCAGCGCTCGAAAACGTCATCCCGACCTGGATAAATTGATGGACATGCTCGTCAAACACCATTGCCGGGTGATGCGCGCCCTGTGCGACCGGTTTGGGCGCGATCTACTATTCATTTCAATCGATGATGATGCCTTGACCAGGCCTGACCTGGTCGATGACCTGAATCTTTTCGAAAATTCCGTACTGCCACGACTAGCAAGCATGATTATCCCTGCCCGTGAACATGGTTTGCCCATTGCGCTCAATTGTAAATCGTTCAGCAATAATTTATTGTCGCGACTCCTGGAAATCGGTATCAATGTCATTCATCTACCCTCCCTTGATGTGAAGACTTTATCCAAAACTCACTTTGAGAGCGGTATAGCCCAGGAATGGTCCGGGAAGATGGCTTTTATCGGTGGAATTTCACTTGACTATGTTGCCGACCTATCCACCGAAGAAATCGATGGGCACGTCGACCAGGCGCTAGCAGCACTATCCAATCAACCCAGATTTATCATCGGGGTTGATGCAGGTTACGGGACAGGTATCACAGGAAAAAATGATTTTCCAATCCGAAATTTTACAACCATGGTTCGCGCAATTCAAAAATATGGCAGTGTAAAAGCTTAAAACGATGTATTATGGCCGCACACGAAACACTCCGTCAATTCAATACCTTCGCCAATTACTGGCTTGAAACCGGCAGAAAAGCCGGGTGAACAGCGCCCAAGCGGGCAATTTGTTGAAAAATCGTGGCCAATAAAATGGCATCGGGTTTTTCCGGAAGCATTTTTATTATTTCGGTAGCATATCGATAGCCGCGGTACTGTGATTTCAAGTCCAAAACGCTGTAATCTGGATTGTGTTCGCGTAACGGCTCTAATAAAGCGTGGCTGAAGTTGACCATAAAAAACGACAGGTTGACTGCATTGGTGACCGCTGTTTCCGTGATGTTCATGAAATCTTCCAAGCCCCAATACTGCTTGGCGTCGCGGAAATTGAACTCGATTTGGAAGCGCAGGCTGTAGAATTTGATGATTTTTTCGTAAGCCAAGTCCAAATCGGTGCTGAACAAAATCACGTGCGCCTGCGCTTTCGTCACCAGATTGGTTTTGACGATGATAACCACATTGAGAGGAAAAGCAAACTCGGTGTTGTAAAACTGGCCCTGATAGATGTCGGTTCGGAGACCATCTTTGAAAAATGCTTCTTGCCAGTATTGGAGATCCAGATTGCGAACATCAATTTTTACGCCGTATTTGGGTTTGGCACCTCGGCCAATGTGCTCTCCGACAAAAGCTGTCTTGAGTGCTGCATCGGAACGCAATTTGGAAATCAAGTGCAAATTCTCTTGTCTGACCATCCAGGCGCTGGGATAGTTACCGAAATGTCCGTCCAAGGCCACATATTTCATGGTGATGAAGAATCCAAGCGTGGCGATAAAACTTTTCAGAGCGTTTTGGATGCGTAATAAATCAGCATTGAGTACGACGGCCTCCTTATCTTTGTTTTTGCTGCCTTTTGGACGGCCCGGTTTTTTCTTTTCACCGGTCGGCTTGACCTTTCTGGCATCGGCTTTGGCCTTGCTGGCAGCCTTTTCTTCGGCGCTTTTGATGATTTGGGTCGCCTGTAACGGATAAGAATGTTCTTCGTTGACATTTATCAAAGAAAAGGCAAAGAACGAGATGCCTGGAATGACTTGTTGTTGCAATCCCGCAAAGAAGCGATCCAGCCCAAATGTCTTCTTACCGGCTTTACTGATGACCGTTTCATCACCAGCTCCAATATATTCGTCGGCAGATTTAAAAAACCGTTCTCGGAATAAGAACCAGTGGATGGCGCTCCACATCAGCGTGCTTTGGTAGAATCGTTGGATGGTTCGATAACTTCCGCCTTTCTCGGTCCAGCGGGAGAGACCCAACATGGTGACACGCCCATTGGCCGTTAGCATGCCAAAAATGACGTGGCTCATCTGGCGTAAAGTCGTTTTCTCTAAAAGAGGTGCAATGTTCTGTAAAAGTGCTAAAATCTCTGGCATGGGCTTCTCGGGTAGGTTGGGTTGTCGAAGACTTCAACTTTACTCGAAAAGCCCTATTTCTTTTAACTAATTTTGGCGAAGGTATTG
>CAIMCT010000138.1 GCA_903839535.1 uncultured Desulfobacteraceae bacterium | reverse complement strand
TATTTATGGACACCTGAGTCCGGAAGGAAACAAAGATGCCGTGGATCGGTTGGATGACGTTTTTGAATACGCAACCAAACGCAACCTATCCGCAACCAGCCAATAAAAAAGGGGCTACCTGTTAGGATAACCCCTTGTTATTATTGGCGCGCCCGGCCCGATTCGAACGGGCGACCGACGGATTCGTAGTCCGGTACTCTATCCAGCTGAGCTACGGGCGCAAATTGTATCCGTGTATAGGCCAAACAGAAGATAATGTCAATGATAACCTAACAGGGGTCCGAAGTAAATTTGCCATCCACACAAGTACCTGATTTTACATGAGTGGTCAAAGTAGCACGCATCCCTGTTTTCTCTACTTATATCGAGCAGGACAAAATTACTGTTTGACAGGGTTTCAAATCAAGATGCAATTTCAAAAAGCAGTTATATATCCGATAAACGTTCACGTCATTATGATGAATCTGGCGCTGTCTGAGGCGGCATCAGCATTTAATGAAGAAGAAGTGCCGATTGGCGCTGTTTTGATTTCGGAATCAGGAGCAGTGCTGGCATCAGCGCATAATCAGACCATTTCATTGTCTGACCCAACAGCGCATGCAGAAATCCTTGCGCTGCGCCATGCGGCCAAACAGATTCAGAATTACCGATTGTTAAACACCACGCTGTATGTTACGGTAGAGCCTTGTATGATGTGTATGGGTGCGATCATTCATGCTCGGGTCAGCCGACTTGTCTACGGGGCAGTGGATTCCAAATGGGGCGCTGCCGGATCTTTGTATGATTTATCGGCCGACAATCGTCTGAATCATGTACTGGATGTCATTCACGGGGTTTGTGAAACCGAATGCAGAGAGATACTGCAACGATTTTTCCGAGACAGGAGATATCATCCGATCGGGTAGGCCAGTGCATTCATTGGGACGATTGGATGAGGTTGTCAAAAGGTCTTGTTGAAAATATTTTGATGACTTTTATAGAAGGAGTCATTAACCAAAGGAGCGACGCGTGGCAAACATAGTAATAGTTGGAACCCAATGGGGGGATGAGGGTAAAGGGAAAATTGTCGATCTGCTCGCGGATATTGCCGATGTTGTAGTCCGGTTTCAGGGTGGAAACAATGCAGGTCACACAATGGTGGTAAACGGTGAGCAGTTCATCAGTCATCTGGTTCCATCCGGAATTATCCAGAAAAAAATCTGTTTTATCGGCAACGGAGTGGTTGTGGATCCTCAGGTTCTGATTGACGAAATGGACTATCTTACCCGTAGGGGAATTGATGTGGGACCGGAGAAACTTAAGATCAGCGAACTGGCTCATTTGATCATGCCCTATCATAAGCTGATTGATGTCGCCCGTGAACATCTCAAGGGCGATCAAAAAATCGGCACAACAGGCCGCGGTATCGGTCCCTGTTATGAAGACAAAATTTCCCGGCGAGGCATTCGTTTTGTCGAATTAATCGATCCGGAGCTTTTTAAGGAAAGGCTACTGTCTTTTCTGGATGAAAAAAATTATTATTTGAAAAATTATCTTTCAACCGCTCCCCTGGACCCTCAACTCATTATCGAAACCTTCAGCCGATATGCGGAACGCCTTTTACCACATATATCAAATGTTTCAGTTGAACTGGATCAAGCCATTTCAGCAGGCAAACAGCTTCTTTTTGAGGGCGCTCAGGGAACCCATCTGGATATTGATCACGGAACCTATCCATATGTCACCTCATCCAGTACGGTTTCAGGAAATGCCTGCTGCGGGTCCGGGGTCGGACCAGGACGGATCAACGGTGTCATCGGCATTGTCAAGGCATACACCACCCGCGTGGGGCAGGGGCCATTCCCATCGGAGCTGCTTGATGAAACGGGGGATCGGATTCAGAAGAAAGGCGCTGAATTCGGCGCGACAACCGGCAGGAAACGACGTTGTGGTTGGCTCGATATGGTTGTACTGAACAATGCGGTACGACTGAACGGGCTGACCAGTCTGACCATCACCAAACTGGACGTGCTGGGCGGCTTTGATGCGTTAAACATCTGCACCGGATATGAATATCAGGGCAAAGTGCTGACAGAATTCCCTTCCAACCTGAAGGTGTTGTCCAAATGCAAGCCGGTTTATGAAACACTTCCTGGCTGGTCCGAGGATGTTTCAGGTATCCGCAAAAAAGAATATCTTCCTCTGAACACCCAAAACTACCTGAACCGGATTGAAGAGTTAAGCAGGGTTTCCATTGGTATAATCTCAGTCGGACCGGGTAGGGATGAAACGATTGTGGTTACTCATCCTTTTTTGTAAACGAGATGTGAACCGCTACTTCCCCTTTTTTCAAGGGGGAACGGCAAAATTAGGGTTTTGTTCTGAAGAAAAATGATTCATAACTCAGGGTCTGATATGTTTTTAATTGACAATTAGGCGCTACTGTCATAGAGAAGAGGAATGAGTCGGGACGTGGCTCAGCCTGGTAGAGCACAGCGTTCGGGACGCTGGGGTCGCTGGTTCAAATCCAGTCGTCCCGACCAAGAAAAATAGCTACTTGCATATCTTTCCCGAGCAAGTTTTCAGCAATTTATGGTATTTGTTGTACACAGCGGTTTTTTTGCCATCCAATTTTTCAAAGCTAAACTCCCCACATAACAACGCAAAGGCGCAAAGAAGACAACGCTCTTGTGGCGGCTAATTTCATTGAGTATTTCCTTTGCGATTTTTGCGCCTTTGCGGTGAGTAAAATCGTGTTATAAAACATATCCTGCAAAAAGATGATAGGCTGATAACTGATTCATAATTTCGTGAAGCGAAGACTCCGCCAGTCGTTTGATGAATGTATGCTTTTTATCCTTGGCGTAAACTGCTGATACCTTGCCAGTGATGCCACCCATCTCGCCAGCCCATGCAATAGCGTCTTCCAGGTTTCCAAGCCGGTCAACCAGTCCCAGTTCATGCGCATTTTCACCGGTCAATATCCGGCCATCGGCGACTGAGGCGACCTTTTCGTATTCAATATGCCGGCCTTCCGCAATTGCTGTGATGAACTGCCGATGAACCTGATCCGAAAACGTTTGAAGAAGGGTTCTTTCGGAATCCGTCATCGTGCGGACAGGAGAACCGATATCCTTGTACTCACCGCTTTTGACGACAACCGGCGTGATGCCAATTTTCTGAAGGAGTCCCTGAATATCGGTAAATCCCATAATGACCCCAATACTTCCGGTTATGGTGCCCGGATTGGCGACAATGCCGCTGGCTGCTGACGCAATGTAATACCCGCCTGAAGCCGCCACTACGCCAAGGGATGCGATAACTTTTTTAGCCTGAAGTGTTCTTTGGATTTCTCTGCTAATTTCCTGTGAAGGGCCAACGCCTCCTCCGGGTGAGTCTATTCGAAGAACAATGGCCTTGATTGATTTATCTTCGCGATACCGGCGAATGTCCTGAATGGTTTCCTGGGGGTCGGCAATATAGCCTTTCACTTCGACGACACCAACTTTTTCTTCAGCATCTGAAATATCGTCCTGGGTTGAGTATTTGATTCCCATCACTACAATCAGCGATATTACTATAATCGAAACTGAGACGATGGATGAAAAAAACAGCATAAAATGCAGATAGGGATGTCTTCGGGAGAACATGATATGATTCCAATAAAGAGGTGATGAAGTAAATCAGGGGTGATATTCTACGAAACGGCAGGACTGAATTGTGGTAGAATCGCGAGCTATTGCGAAGGTTTTGTTCCCAAAAAGAAATCATGAGAACGAGTGAATACATAAGCTTTTTTATTCCCCCCTTTTGCAAAGGGGGGAATCATTTTCACTGTAAAGCTTTACTGACTGGTATCGTTGCTCAACTTTTCCTGGAGATTTTCCTTGAGAAGTTCACCAAAAGTCGATGGACCAGGCTTCATGCTGTTGACATACTCGGACAGCAATGCCTGTTCATCTTCCACTTCAAGGCGTTTGATGGAAAGTCCGATCCGTCTTTCATCGCTGTTGATGTTCATGACACGAGCGGTAATGATGTCGTTGATATTGAATTTGCCTACTGGTGTCTTGATCTTTTCCTTGCTGATTTCAGAAACATGAACCAGTCCCTCAATGCCTTCCTCAAGTTCGACAAAGATACCAAAATCTGTCAGGTTGGTAACGGTACCAGTAATGATCTTGCCAACTTCATACCTCTGCGCCACAGTTTTCCAGGGATCTGGCTGAAGCTGCTTGATGCCCAGGGAAAATCGCTCGTTGTCTTTTTCGATATCCAGTACAATGGCTTGAATAACATCCCCTTTTTTATAGATTTCAGAAGGATGCTTAATGCGCTTTGTCCATGAAATATCGGAAATATGAACCAAACCGTCAATGCCTTCATCAATCCCGATGAAGATACCAAAATCAGTGATGTTTTTGATCTTGCCCTCAATTGTTGTGCCAACTGGATATTTTTCACTGATCACATCCCATGGATTGGGTGCAATCTGTTTCATTCCCAGAGAAATCCGGCGATTTTCCGGTTTGATGTCCAGCACAACTGCTTCAACCATGTCGCCGATGGAGACGATCTTGGAAGGATGGCGAACTTTCCGGGTCCATGACATTTCAGAAACATGAATCAGACCTTCAATACCTTCTTCAAGTTCAACGAAAGCACCGTAATCGGTAAGGCTGACGACTTTTCCGTTAATGCGCGCTGTAATCGGATATTTTTCAACCGCGGCAATCCACGGATCTTGTGTCAATTGTTTCATACCCAGGGAGACGCGTTCTTTTTCAACATCCAGATTCAAGACCTTGACGGTAATTTCATCTCCGACTTTAAAGAGTTCGGATGGATGTTTGACCCTGCCCCACGAAATGTCCGTAATGTGAAGCAAACCGTCAACGCCGCCCAGATCAACAAAAACGCCATATTCAGTAAGATTTTTTACTGTTCCGCTCAGGATTTTGCCTTCATGGATTGTAGTCAATGTGGCGGAGCGTTTGGTTTCTCGTTCCTGCTCGAGCAAGGCGCGTCTGGACAACACGATATTGCTGCGTTTTCGGTTGTATTTAAGGACCTTGAAATTGAAGGTTTTCCCCACCATTTCATCCAGATTGCGAATCGGGCGCAGATCTGCCTGAGATCCGGGCAAAAATGCCTGGACACCGACATCCACGGAAAAACCGCCTTTAACGCGCGCCAGAATAATGCCCTGAATCACCTCGTCATTATCATGGGCTTTCTTGATATCGTCCCATACCTTGACCTTGGCGGCTTTTTCTTTGGAAAGAATGACGACTTCGTTTTCATCGTCCCACCATTCCACCATGACCTCAACAGAATCGCCGGTTTTGACGACGATATTCCCATTCTCATCCCGGAATTCGTGAATTCGGATCTGACCCTCGGATTTGTATCCGATATCCACCAGCACATGATCTTTATCTACCGAAATGATACGACCCGTAACCACTTCACCCTCGGCAAAGCGTTTGAAGCTCTCCTCGTACATTTCCATCAGGTTGTCCATGCCTTCAGATGCCTCTTGGGTATCATCAAACGTGTCCACCTGGTTCATTGGAATAACTACCGGAGTTTGAATTGTTGGTTCTGAATTGATTTCTGTAACGTTTTCCATGAAAGTTAACTATCCCCCTTAGCCTTATTTTACCTACTAAACCATACACCGTCACCAGTATATCCGCGACTTTGTATCAGACTGTCGTAAAAAAAACAATAATTATTAATCAAGAAAAGTGGCGGAGGGCAGAAATCATGAGGCAAAACTTGAATTGCACGAAATAAATTTTGTATCTTTCTTAAATTCGATCACCCCATATATGAAAATGATACTTCCCCCTTTGGAAAAGGGGGATCGAGGGGAATTTTTCAGGTCAAAAACGGGAGGTCTTCCGTTCCCTGACTTTTGACTTAATGCAGTTCATCATTCGCACGACCACTGCATGAGGATCAATATCAGTGCAGTCAATCCGAATGGCGTCGTCAGCAGGTCTAAGCGGGGAAAGCACCCGCTGTCTGTCATTTTGATCCCTTTGAAGCATATCTCTGGAAATATCTTCGAAAGTGACGGCTGCCTTTGGCGACGTTTCCTTGTAGCGCCGACAGGCTCTTGCATGAGGGTCGGCATCAAGAAAAAATTTGATATCCGCTTGCGGAAATATCACAGTTCCCATATCGCGGCCTTCACACACCAGGGCCTTGTCTTTTCCCATTTCCCGCTGAATATTCAGAAGAAAATTGCGCACTGCAGGTTTGGCGGAAACAACTGATGCCATCATGGAGATTTCAGGGGTTCTGATTTGATCCGTGATATCCTGATCCTTCCAAAGCAGTCGAAACTCATTTTTATGTGCATGAGTGGTCAAATCGAATTCTTTCAGGTGGGCTATCAGTGCTGCATCATCCTCAAAATCAATGCCGTTTATGAGTATGCCATAAGCAACTGACCGATAAAGCGCCCCGGTATCCAGATACCGGTAATCAAGCTGTTCGGCAAGAAGACGGCTGACTGTTGTCTTTCCGGCGCCTGCAGGCCCGTCTATGGTGATCAACAGGGGATCTGTCACCGGGTTAGAGCCGTCAACGGAAGCTTCGCACATTCAAAGCACCTGCTCCAAAGCCTGAATCAGTCGCTTGTTTTCTTCAGGAAGTCCCGTATTGACACGAATATATTCAGGATAACCGTAAGAAGACATGGAGCGAACAATCACGCCCTTTCTCAGCATGTTTTCAAAAACCATGTCCGCGTTCCGCCCCGCATCAATCAGAAAAAAATTGGCCTGAGTGGGGAAATACCGGATGCCTATTCTGTCCAGTTCCGCATACAGGTAATTGAGACCTTCATGTACTGCCTGAATGGTCTTATTTAAAAACGCCTCATCTTCCAAAGCTGCAACAGCCCCGACCTGAGCCAACAGGCTGGCGTTGAACGGTTGACGAATCCGGTGGAGAATTCCGGCAAGTTCGGGCGCCATGACGCCATAACCGATCCGAAGTCCGGCCAGACCATAAGCTTTGGAAAAAGTTCTCAGAGCCACAACCGGACGGTCTCCATGAATAAATTCCATGCTGTTGACACAGTCCGGATCTCTGACAAACTCCATATATGCCTCATCCACAACTACCACGATGCCAAGTGGAAGCACCTCGATAAATGATTTAAAATCATTGCGGGACATCACTGCGCCGGTCGGGTTGTTGGGATTGCAGATAAAAATCATCCGGGTCCGGGAAGTCACCCTTTCCAGAATATCTTTGGCGCATATCGCCAGAGACCTCAGGGGTACATGAACGGGAATGGCACCGGCGCTTCGGACATCAATTTCATACATCAAAAACGAAGGTTTGGGAATAATGGCCTCATCGCCGGGCTGAAGTAGAGCCCGGGTCAGCATGCCGATCAGATCGTCCGAACCATTGCCAAGGACGAAATGATCGGGCGAAAAGCCCAGTCGGCAGGACAACTTAACCGTCAAATCATGCCCCCTGCCGTCCGGATACCGGTGAAGGTTGGACAAAGCAAGGCTGATTGCCTGAACCGCCATGGGTGAGGGGCCTAATGGGTTTTCGTTTGAAGCCAGCTTGATGGCATGTTGAATGCCGTACTCCCTGGCAAGCTCCTCAACAGGCTTTCCTGGCTTATACGGCTCAATGGACTGAATGTATTCAGGAATTTTGACAATCATCATGGACTCGATATTTTAGCGGCCTTCTGTCCTTCATCAACCGCCTTCATGTTCAAAGGAATGAGTTTGGCCTTACTGGAAAACTCCTCCTTGACGCATTCGCGCAGGATATCATTGTCCACCATTTTGCTCCGGGCCACAAAAGCAGAAAGGGCGACAATATTGGCGGATCTGATGCTTCCCAGACCCATGGCGATGTCATTGACCGGAACGATGAATTCGTCCACGTCGGTTCTGCCGCAGCCAACGGTTATAAGGGATTTGTTGATCAAAATGATGCCTCCCGGCTTTACCATGGGAGCAAATTTATCCAGTGAGGGCCGGTTCATGGCTACAAGGTGCATAGGATTACGAATAATGGGTGATCCGATGGGGCGATCGCTGATGACGACCATGCAGTAAGCGGTTCCTCCCCGCATTTCGGGACCATAGGAAGGTATCCAGACCACTTCAAATCCCTGTTCCATGGCGGCATGAGCTAATATCTTGGCGCTTAACAAAATGCCTTGGCCGCCAAAACCGGCAAACATGACTTCACTTTGCATCTGTCCCTCCGCTCACGGGTTCGGGTGTTTTTACATCGCCCAGTGGATAATAAGGAAGCAGGGTATTCTCCGCCCATGTTATAGCTTCCATTGGAGTCATCCCCCAGTTGGTGGGGCAGGTACTGACCACTTCAACCAGACTGAAGCATTTTCCCGCCATTTGATATTCAAAGGCTTTGCGTATGGCTTTTTTGGCTTTTACGATATATTTGGGCCTGATGACGGTTTGCCTGGTTATGTAGGCCGGTGTCTGCAGGGCCGCCAGCAACTCGGCCACCTTGATTGGCATTCCAACGTCCGCAACGTCCCTGCCAAATGGCGAGGTGGTGGTGCGCTGATTGGGCATGGTGGTCGGCGCCATCTGGCCGCCGGTCATACCGTAAACCGCATTGTTTACAAAAATGGTGGTGAATTTTTCTCCCCGGTTGGCGGCGTGAATGATTTCACCCATGCCGATGCTGGCCAGGTCGCCGTCTCCCTGATAGGTAAATACCATCAGATCTGGCCTGACCCGTTTGATGCCGGTGGCCATGGCAGGTGCCCTGCCGTGAGCAGCTTCCTGAAAATCACAGGTGAAATAATTATAAGCCAGAACCGCGCATCCCACAGGGGCGATGCCGACGGTACGTCCTCGAATTCCCAGCTCATCAATCACTTCCGCTACCAGCCGATGAATCACTCCGTGAGTGCATCCCGGACAGTAATGGGTTTGTTGGGTTGAAAGGGCTTCGGGTTTGTGAAAAGTCTTTCCCATTAGTTCTGCTCCTTTCGTTGAGAGGTGATGTAAGATTGAACCACTTCCATGATTTCCTCAGGCGTCGGGACTTCCCCCCCGCATTTTCCATACCATTCAACCGGTTTTCTGCCCTGAACGCTGCGCTCGACATCTTCAACCATCTGACCCATGCTCATTTCGATACTGATCACAGTCTTGCAGCTTTCTTTGGAAGCGGCTTCGCGAATGGCCATCAACGGGAATGGAAAGAGGGTTTGCGGCCTAATCATACCGATTTCAACGCCATTGGCCTTTAGATTGTCGATAGCGGTTCTACACACCCGGCTCATCGTGCCATAGCTGACGATCAGCACCTGGTAATCCGATTCGATATTATATGGCTCAAAGCGAATTTCTTCCAGATTCATCCGGTCGTATTTGGCCTTTAACAGCAGATTATGGGCGTTAAGCTGGACCGGATCCAGATACAGGGTTTTTACAAGATTCCGCGTGCCGCTGTTTCGGGTGTCCATACCGCTTGTGGCCCAACTGTTCGTGTTCAGTTGCTGGGTCTTGAGATGATCCGGAAAAACAACCGGCTCCATCATCTGCCCAATCAGGCCATCGCCCATGATCATGACCGGATTGCGGTATTTTTCAGCCAGGGGAAAGGCCATCATCACCATGTCAACCGCTTCCTGCACACTGGCGGGAGCAAAGACCAGAAGTCTATAATCTCCGTGTCCGCCGCCCTTGGTGGCCTGAAAATAATCGCCCTGGGAAGGTAGAATGCCGCCAAGACCAGGGCCGCCGCGCATGATGTTGACAAATACAGCGGGGCACTGGCCGCTGGCGATATAACTGATGGCCTCGCTCATCAGGCTGACACCGGGGCTGGATGAGGTGGTCATCACCCGGGCGCCGCATGCAGAGGCTCCAAAAATCATATAGCCAACAGCAACCTCGCTTTCACCCTGCAAAAAAACGCCGCCGACTTCCGGCATCCGGCGGGCCAGATATTCGGCTACCTCGGACTGAGGGGTGATGGGATAGGCAAAATAATTGAGGCAACCTGCTCGAATAGCGGCTTCCCCGATCGCTTCATTTCCTTTCATGAGAACTTTGCTCATGGAATCCTCCGTAATATCCGCATGGCTGCAGGGTTAAGGTGTTTCCGTTATGGATATGGCCACATCCGGACACATTATGCAGCAGGTTGAACAATATACGCAGTCATCAGGCCTGGCCTGATAGGCTGGAAAATAGCCTTTGGCATTCACTTCGCGGGCTATCTCAAGTACCTTTTTGGGGCATACAACTACACATAAACCGCACCCCTTGCACCGATCCACGTCAATTTGATGTTGGTAGGCCATAGCCAATGATTCCTCTTTTTTATTCCTTCAACTGGACAGCCTGCTTCCAGGGCGGAACCAGTTGTCGTTTGATGGGGAGTATTGAACATGAAAATTGTTCGGCCTTCAATTCGGACAGTAAAAAGGCTGGAGCCGTAATAAACGATAGCGGCAGCCCGGTGGATTCAGAAAGTTTTTGCATGAACGCATATCCGGAAAGGATGGTTTCTGCTGTGCTTTCTTCAATCAGGTTGGCGTTTCCAATCCAGCCGCTGATGGTAAGTCTGGATGCTTTTTCGATTTCCTGTTTCATCTTCAGAACCCCTTCAATGGTCTGGGTGAGGGGCCGAAACGGATTGACCACCTGAAGCATTGTGTAGGGCGCATCCTGAAAGGCATCAGCCAAGGCGGCCAGAACCATCGCACCGACATTGTTTCCGCCGACATCAAGTATCGTCAACTCTGCCGGATGCCTGATCAAACCACTGACGGAACGGCTTAAAATGGGCAGATCCGCATACATGTACTGTTCCGGAGGCAGAACCACTTCGATTCCGAGTTCAGATAGTTGTTTTCGGGCTTCCCGTGTCCGGAAATAAGGATTGACAATATCCAGATCTGCCAGGCGAACATCCATGCCCTGCTTTTTTCGATACACCGCAAGGTTAATGGCGACTTCTGTCTTTCCACTGCCATAATTCCCGGAGATAACGACAACACCTTTTAAAAGAATATCCATTCAAAGAAAATCCGTAAAAGTATAGTTTAAAATCGTAAATAACACAGCAAAGCGCAACAATCTAAAATACTAAAATCAAAAGGATTCCTCCACTTTGAAAAAGGGGGGTCAGGGGGATTTCGGAGGCTATCCACCTTAAAAATCCCCCTCGATCCCCCTTTTCCAAAGGAGGAAGCATCATTTTCATATATGGGGTGATCGAATTTAAGAAAGATACGCCATAAGCACCTTTTTGCGAAGGTGTCCTGTAAATTCAAAACATAAACGCTGTTTATATTTTTAATGATAGTCAATGTCAAGAATGAAATTGATAAAAAAATGCCTCCATGAACGATACATGGAGGCATTTTATAAGACAGGAACGCAGAGCTGCTGATTACATCATTCCGCCCATTCCGCCCATTCCGCCCATTCCGCCCATTCCACCACCGCCGCCGCCACCGCCATGCATGGCGTCTGACTTTTCTTCGGGTTTATCGGCAATCATGGCCTCGGTGGTCAGCATCAGGGAAGCTACGCTGCCAGCGTTCTGAAGTGCAAATCGTGTAACCTTGGTCGGATCAATTACGCCTGCTGCAATCAGATCTTCATAGACATTGGTCTCGGCGTTAAAGCCAAAAGCACCTTCACCAGCCTTGACTTTGTCGATGACCACAGAGCCTTCGTATCCGGCGTTGTTGGCGATCTGACGCAGGGGTTCTTCCATCGCCCTCATTACCACCTTGACACCAAGTTTCTGCTCGCCTTTCAGTTTCATTTTATCCAGAGCATCGAGGCAGCGAACCAGTGCAACACCGCCGCCAGGAACAATACCTTCCTCAACGGCTGCACGGGTGGCGTTCAGAGCATCTTCAACTCTGGCCTTTTTCTCTTTCATTTCGGTTTCGGTGGCTGCACCGACATTGATCACAGCAACGCCGCCGATTAGCTTGGCAAGGCGTTCCTGAAGTTTTTCACGATCGTAATCGGAAGTAGTTTCTTCAATCTGAGCACGGATCTGTTTGACGCGACCTTCAAGAGCAGAGCGGGAACCGGCACCATCTACTATGGTGGAGTTGTCTTTGTCGATGCTCATCCGTTTGGCTTTTCCCAGATCCGAAAGGGTCAGGTTCTCAAGCTTGATGCCCAGATCTTCAGAGACGACCTGGCCGCCGGTAAGAATGGCGATGTCCTCAAGCATGGCTTTTCTTCGGTCGCCAAAACCAGGAGCTTTCACAGCAGCAACTTGCAGGGTGCCTCTCAGCTTGTTAACCACAAGGGTGGCCAAGGCTTCGCCGTCAACATCTTCGGCGATAATTACAAGGGGTTTGCCCATTTTTGCGACCTGCTCCAGGATGGGCAGAAGATCTTTCATGCTGCTGACTTTTTTCTCGTTGATCAGAATAAATGGATCATCCAGAGCTGCGACCATTTTTTCGGGATCAGTTACAAAATAAGGAGAAAGATAACCGCGATCAAACTGCATACCCTCGACGACTTCCAGGGTGGTTTCCATTCCTTTGGCTTCTTCAACGGTGATAACGCCTTCTTTTCCGACTTTTTCCATGGCTTCGGAAATGATGTTGCCGATGGTTTCATCGTTATTGGCGGAGATGGTGCCTACCTGGGCGATTTCTCGTTTGTCTTTGGTGGGCTTGCTCATTTTGTGCAGTTCTTTGACCGCAACTTCAATGGCTTTGTCGATGCCGCGTTTAATGGCCATCGGGTTATTCCCGGCTGCAACAAGTTTCTGGCCTTCTTCATAAATGGAGCGGGCAAGAACGGTTGCGGTCGTGGTGCCGTCGCCAGCCATGTCGCTGGTTTTGCTGGCCACTTCCTTGACCATCTGGGCACCCATGTTCTCGAATTTGTCAGCCAGTTCGATTTCTTTGGCGACCGTAACGCCATCTTTGGTTATGGTGGGGGATCCCCAGGACTTGTCGATAACCACGTTGCGACCTTTAGGGCCCAGGGTTACTACAACTGCATCTGCAAGAGCTCTGACGCCATTCAGCATGGCCTCACGGGCTTTCATATCGTATTTAATGATCTTCGCCATTATTCATTCCTCCACATCTGTAAACATCAATCCGTTATTATTCAATTACGCCAAGTACGTCATCTTCCCGCATGATCAGGAATTCATCACCATCAATTTTTACTTCTGATCCGGAATATTTGCCAAAAAGAATGCGGTCTCCGATTTTGATCTCGAGGGCAATACGTTTGCCGTCGTCTGCAACTTTGCCATTTCCAACTGCAATAACTTTGCCTTCCGCGGGTTTTTCCTTGGCTGTATCTGGAATGATAATGCCGCCTTTGGTTGTGGTTTCTTCTGCAACTCGTTTAACAACAATGCGATCCTGTAAGGGTCTGAGTTTCATGGTTTAATTCTCCTTTTATTTCCTATTAGTATAAAAATTTTACTTAAAAATCGAAAACAATATATCATATATTTCAGAAGCGTATCACCAGGATATGGCCACCTCCCTTCATGATAATTTTCGAAATATACCAGGGGTATTGCTCGTGTTATGAATCGGAGCTATCGGATGTTTTTGAGCTTGCTGCGGGAGTTTCTGCTGACGGCGACACGGAATTATCATCAGATTTTTTTGGCGCGGATACTGCGTTATTATTTTTTCCGGCATAGTCCGTTACATACCAGCCAGTTCCTTTCAGGTGAAAGCTGCTTTGGGAAATCAACTTTTGAAGCTGACCGGAACAACTACCGCACACAGAAAGCGGCTTGTCAGAAAAATTTTGAATGGCTTCTTCCACGGCACCACATTGGGTGCATTCGTATTCATAAATCGGCATATTGCTATCCTCCTGAAATTATTTTGGGATCAAATTGTCTGAGAAATCCCTGTGTCCGAGTCCAACTAAACATAATGTAAGAATTGTTCTTGTCAAGAATCAACTGGAATATTTTTCTAAAGAGTCTGTCAAATTATCAATGGGAATCCGCCAACTCTTTGAGAATTCAAATACTTCCGGCATTCCACATAGCTTGATATCACTGAGGATTTCATGCGTTTTGTCGTGTACCCGTTTTTCTTCAGATTGTTTTTCATCAGGCGATGCATGAAAATTTTGAAGAAACTTGCTGAACCGAACAATATGAATCAGCTCGTGTGTGGTAATATACAGAACAAGCGAGAATAACATAATGGAGGGGTTTTGGGCAAGAAGTTTCACGATTGCATGATCTTGAAAACAAATTTTATAGAAATCATAGGTCAAAGAGTTAAGGAATGTGTGTTTGGGTTTGCCCTCGTAACGGACGATCTGCGCCAGCGGTCCATCAACAATTTCATCGGGATCAAGATCAGCCAGGGTTTTAAAGTCGTATCGGGGTCGTTTCCACTCGGTCAGGGACATCTTATAATGGTTACTGACCAGCTCCTCGGCCATCGCCGCCGCCTGATTGACGATAATGATCTGTTCTGGAGTGAATGTGTTCATATTTTATAAAAGGAGCATGGGGCAGAGATCAGCGGACAGTAGGCATGGGCCAGGAAGGCTATATAGCTGATTATTACCTGTCTCGTTATGTGTCATCGTGTCTTTGTGCAAGACCATTGGTTCTGTCTCCCGTTTCCTGATCTCTGGCGCCTGATAGATAATACAACCGAAGTAAATGAAGTTCATCATAACACACTTTTTCATTCAAGGCATCGAAAACAGGTTTTAATTGTTCGGAACCCAATCTGTCGTAAGTTTCCAGCACCGCAGACTGCTGGTTTGAAGTCAGACTTGAAAGAGTCAGAAATTCATCGTCGGACCGAAGGGAGTAACCTTCTGAAATAAAATTGTACAGATGACTTATAATGGTGTTTTGTTTGACGTTATAATCTGCGGCAAGTTCAGTTACGGTTTTTCCCAAGTTGTAGGCTTCGCCGATAACGATGAATCTGCGTTTTGCGGCTTTTTCAAGGATGATGTCATCAGGATTCAGGATGCTTTTTGATTTTTCTGGAACATGTCGCCCCTTACAGTACTCGGTGATGATCGCCAGAAAATAATGGCCGTATCTTTCCAGTTTTATGGAACCTACGCCGTGGAGATGTCGCAAATTCTCCGGCGATTGTGGAAAAAATGTCGCCATCTCGATGAGCGTTTTATCCGGAAAGATCACATAGGGCGGCACATTTGTCGTATCCGCAAGTTCCTTTCGCATTTCCCGAAGCCGCTTAAAGAGGGCCTGATCGTAAATATTATCGTAAGTATTTTCGCTTTCCTTGACCGGAAAAGGCGGCTCGGGTTTCACTTCCATTTTTCCCAAAAACAGCTCTTTTCCGCGAAGCACTTCCCATGCCTTTGGCATCAGCTTCAGGGCGCCATGCTCCATGTCCTGAATCATCAATCCTTTTTGCAGCAGTTGCCGACTAAGGTAGAACCATTCCTGTTTGGAATATTCTTTCCCGATGCCATAGGTAGAAAGATTCTGGTGACTGAATTTCATGACTTTTTGCGTTTTGCCGCCTCTCAACACATCAATGATGTGTTCTGCGCCAAACATTTCATCGCAGCGCTTCATGCAGGACAGGAATTTCTGGGCGGGAATCGAAAGATCGCAAAGCGTTTGTTCTCCGGATGCACAGTTGTCGCACATGCCACATTTGGGTTTGGCATATTTTTCTCCAAAATAGGTCAGCAGGGGGATGCGGCGGCAGTCACCGGTTTCAGCCATTCCGATCAGAGCGCTGAGATGCGTAATGGCGGTACGTTTTTCTTTATCCGCTTTTTGGTTGATGAAGTATTTGATTTTATGAATGTCGCTGTAACCGAACAATAACAGGCAATGCGCCCTTAGGCCATCCCTTCCGGCCCGCCCGATCTGCTGATAATAACTTTCAATATTCTGGGGCAGGTCATAATGCAGGACAAACCGGATATTGGGTTTGTTGATTCCCATTCCAAAGGCGATGGTCGCTGTCATGATCTGAACATCATCGCGGATAAAACATTCCTGGTTCCGTCGACGCTCGTTATCCGGCAGCCCAGCATGGTATGGTTTTACGGAAAAGCCTGCTTTTGTTAGCGTTGTGGTGAGATCATCCACCTGTTTGCGCGCCAGGCAGTAGATGATTCCAGGCTGATTCGGAAACTTTTTGATAAATTCAATGGTTTGCAGAACAGGACTTGCCTTTTGAACGATCTGCAGAAAGAGATTCTTCCGGTTGAAACTTGCAATAAATGCATTGGTGGCTTCAAAATTAAGGCAAGTCTGAATGTCCTTCTGGACCCTTGGCGTTGCGGTTGCGGTCAACGCCACACAGACGGCCTTTGGAAACTGTTTTTTTACTTCGACCAGTTGACGGTACTCCGGCCGGAAATCATGTCCCCATTCGGATATGCAGTGCGCTTCATCAATGGCGATGCAGTCCACGCGTCTTGAGGACAGCATCGCAAGCGTTTTTGGCATCAGGAGGGTTTCAGGTGCAAGGTACAGAAGCCTGACATCGTTTCTCAGAATGCGGGAGATGTTTTGCCCATATTCCTCAAAGGACAGCGTGCTGTTCAAGACCACAGCCCCGACACCCAACGCCGTAAGTTGTTCCACCTGATCCTTCATCAAGGAAATGAGCGGAGAGACGACAACTGTAAGGTCTTCGAACATCATTGCCGGGATCTGGTAACACAGGGACTTTCCGCCCCCGGTCGGCATTATGACCAGGGTGTCTTTTCGTCTGAGAATATTTCCGATGATCTCCTGCTGAAGCGGCCGGAAATCATCATACCCGAAGGTGTTTTTAAGAATCGTTTTTGCTTGCTGGATCATTCTTTACCGTGAAAATACTACCAATTTAGAAAAACTACCCCCATCACTGTTAAAAGCTTCAATATCGCATGTTAACACATTGTTTTTATTTTATAAATCGTTTCGATAGCAATTCTAATTTTGATAGAAACTGATTTTGGTTTGAGTCTTGCCTACCATCGTTTTGCTGAAATCACCACATACAGAACATGATTCAATCAAAAATGTTGACAGCAATTCTAATTATGGCAAATTCATGGTGTGAATTTCGAACCAATTGGCAAAATAGCAGCTTGAAACATGTACATGCTCCCACTTTTGCCGATATTTTGCACGTTTTAAGAAAATGGTCTCGACATCTCAGTTCATAATTAGAATTGCTGTAAAGATTCACGACCAATTGACACCCACCTCAGATTACTGTAGATATACTGCAAACGGCATAATCTGCACTTTCCTTATGCTCCCTCTCCCAGCGGGGGAGGGTTGGGGTGGGGG
>CAIMCT010000137.1 GCA_903839535.1 uncultured Desulfobacteraceae bacterium | reverse complement strand
TTTATAGCGTAAAGTATGGCATTTCATAAGAAGAAATTGCAAAGAATTGGAAAATGCTTTATCTTAAAGGATATGCTTGAATTAATAAAACAATATCCGGATTATCCAGAAAAGTCATATATGTATGGAATCAACAGCATAACTGACGTTAAATACCTGTCAAAAAGCATTGATCTTGAGATGTTCAAGGTCTTTTTTGTTGAACCCCTGCTGTGAGGTGTGATTTTGATAAAGGAGAATTTTTTATATTAATGCCCTTTGATGACAAGGCGGAAAAGGTACTTCGCTATGAATGTGATAGCAGGGATGAGTATGTTGGTATAAGTATAGATAGCTATCTAATAAGAATTAGACGCAGTTATAAGACTAAATTTGAGAATAATGAAGAAGCGTCAAGAATGGTTGATGAAGAAATTGATAGAGCTCTGACTTGTTATGGCACAGGTGTTTTGGGTCGGGATCCAATCAATGGGTTAACAGAATTACGGAAAAGGACTGCGAAAAAATTGCTGATATCCATGTTAAGAGGGCATTTTGTTTAGTGAAACAATTGTATCTCGAAAATGAATCAATTCTGGGGAGTCGTCTATTATGATAATAACATCGCAGCCCCGCCTGACATCCCCTGATGATATCCTGAAAACATTGTTGGAGAAAGGAGTTATCACCGGGAATAACGCCAAGGAAATACGCCGGCATTATGATAATCTCTTGCAGAAGCTTGAAAAAAAACGGTCACCTTCAGGTAGTGGAAACACGCAGAAAAACAGCGCGGCGCTGACCGCTATTGATGTGCTGGCCTCCATGAATCTTGTCAGCGCTGAATCTCCTTCACGCCTTCTGGACGAGGATACCCTCTGCCGAATCATGGCTGATGAGTGGCGGATTCCTTATCGAAAAATAGATCCCCTGAAGCTGGATTTAAATCAGGTGACAACGACCATTCCCCGATCGTTTGCTTTCAAAAACCTGATGCTGCCGCTCTCCATCCTGAATAACACGCTGACTGTTGCAATGGCCAACCCCTTTGACCATGAAGCAATCAATGACATTTCCCGCGCCAGCCAGATGAAAGTGGAGGTAGTTTTCAGCTCCAGGTCGGATATCATAAAGTACATCAGTGAGTTTTATGGATTCAGACATTTCATTTCGGAAGCCGAAAACCACTTTGGAGATGCCGGCGTTGATCTGAGCAATCTGGAGCAGTATGTCCGTTTGAAATCTGCAGACGAAGTTCCATCAAACGATCAGCACATTATCAATGCTGTTAATCATCTGTTCACCTATGCACTGGATCAGCGGGCAAGCGATATTCACATCGAGCCCAAGCGGGATGTCAGCCTGGTTCGAATGCGAATTGACGGTTTGCTTCACACCATTTACAGACTTCCCAGAAAAGTACATCCGGCGATTGTCAGCCGCATAAAAAATCTCTCCCGCATGGATATGTCCGAGAAGCGGCGGCCACAGGACGGAAGAATCAAGACCAACAAGGCGGGGATCGAAGTTGAAATCCGTATTTCAACGATTCCGGTCGCCTTTGGCGAAAAAGTGGTAATGCGAATCATGGATCCGGATATTTTATTTCAAGATCTGGATAAGCTGGGCTTTAGCGAAACGGATTTGATCCGCTACAACCATTTTATTAAGCTGCCCCACGGGATCGTGCTGGTCTGCGGCCCTACTGGAAGTGGAAAATCCACAACGCTCTATTCCACCCTCAAGGAGCTGTCCTCTTCCACCCTCAACATTACCACCATCGAAGACCCCATTGAAATGGTGCATGAGGATTTTAATCAGATTGCAGTGCAGCCGGCGATCGGAATCACCTTTGCAACGATTTTACGAAATATCTTGAGACAGGACCCGGACATCATTATGGTTGGAGAAATGCGAGATCTGGAAACCGCCCAGAATGCCATTCAGGCCGCCCTTACCGGGCATCTTGTACTATCGACCATTCACACCAATGATGCGCCATCGACTGTCATCCGGCTGCTGGATCTGGGTGTGCCGGCATTTCTGATTCAAGCCACACTGGTGGGAATACTGTCGCAGCGACTGGTTCGAAAAATATGTCCTTACTGTAGGGAAGCCTTTGAAATGGATGCTGCGGAGCTGCTGCTTATGGGTCTTGCAACCCACAGGAGCGGGCCCATTCGTCTGTTCAGAGGAAATGGCTGTGATCGCTGCAGAGGAACCGGTTATCATGGAAGAGTCGCCATTTACGAAGTTCTGGCGTATTCCGAAGCGATGAAACGTTTGACAAACAGCAATGTGGATCTGGATGCTCTGAGACATCAAGCCATTTCTCAGGGCATGATCTCCCTCCGGGAGAATGCCGTTAAAAAACTCCTGGGAGGCGAAACCACCTATCAGGAAGTTTTGAGAGTTACATGGGAACAGGTATGAAAAAAGGGTCAGAGAGCAGGAATTATCTGATCAAATTCTGCGTGATAATCCGGCGCCGGCGGCCGTGGATCATTCAGGGATGTCAGGGATTTCAGGATGCGCTCTGGTGTAAACACCATCCGTTCAACGTATCCAAGGGCGCTTTCGCCAAGATTTTTAAGGGGAATGCTCTTGATCTGCGGATTTGACATCGAACCGGTAACTTCCACATTATACACGATAAGAGATTTTTCTTTTCCAGTTAGAATATTTCCGATTAACGGGATGCCGCCGACAAGGCTGTCCACTATCCCTAAGGGCTGCAACCCGATCCTTAATTGAAGATGATCCCGATTCAGGTCGATCGTTCCGGCTCCTGCGATGTTAATGACAGGACCTTGCAATGTCAGATTCTGCAATAGAATCTTCCCCTTTTCAATTTCAATCTTTCCTTCAATCCTGTCAAAATAGAGCCGTCCCTCTTTTATTTCGGCTTGTACTCCGGATGTACCCGGTTTGGAAAATTGCTCCAGGTTGATCAGGGCCAGAGCACTCAGAATCGAATTATTTTGCTGAATCCAGCCTTTTTCCACCACCAATGTGGCGTGACCACTCAACCCTGAAAATGCGCCGGTGCCATCTGCATTTTTTAGCGTCAGCACGCCTTCCAGTGAAACACTGCCGTCAAGCAAAGTGGCGCCGGGATAAATCAGTTGGATCAGGTTTTGCGCCGATTCCTGTACAATATGAATATGGCTGACCCAATACATTCCGGGTACAGAGCTGCTATATTCAAGATTGGTCTTGCCCTTGAACCGCAGATATCCCTTTCCAACATTGATCCTGGCTGGATCAATGATTGCGCAACTATCATACAACAGGCCTTCGGCATCAAGTGGACCATAAGTCCAGTCCCCGATCTCCATTTGTGGTAGCACCATTCCAAACAATTCTTTAACATCCGCCTGGGTGGTTGCTCTTGCGGATAAATGTCCCCAGGCACTGTCGGCGGATCCCTGAAACTGAAACCGAGATTTTCCCCAGAGACCATCGCCAGTAAACTGAAATGGCTCATGAGACGCTGAAACAACTGTCCCGTTTGCAAGCATCAGCGGCAACTGCAAGAGCGGATGAACCACATTAATGTTGCGAATCGTTATGGCGCTTGTGGTAATTTCCGGAAAAGGTTGTCCGGTTTCAATGTCGAAGGCGACACGGATGTCTGCTTCGCCGTCAATCACCTGAATGGCCTGAATTTGTCTTTTAACATCACTTGAAAGAAAAGACCGGTTTTCCAGATGTTTGATATCCAGCATGGAAAGTTTTGCATCAGCCAGGACCCGATATCGAATGCGCTCTGCATATACATTGGGAACGCTAATGGATGAATTCTGAAAAACAGACTGTCCAAAGCAGCCGGAAAGATTTTCCAGCGAGAATACCCCCTTGTTAAAGTTTAAGTCGCAGGATACATTCAGAAGCTCAGGGATATCAGGGCGCTGTATCACCACATTACGCAAGGCCAGGTTCAGACCCATAACTGTTGCATTTTCCTGAATGCCCAGGGCCTGTATTTGATCAAGGCTGCCCTTCAACGTAAAGGCATTCATTCGGATATCACCATTGCTAACAACTGGAAGCAGTTCCTGTCTGATCCCATCGGGAAACAGCAGCGAAGGCAAAAGGGATTTGAAGGTATCCATCGTCATGAACGGACTGGTGACGGTCAGGTCCAGTTTGGGCGATGCCATAGGGGGCAGCAGAATCTTTCCCATTGCTGACAGGGATGTCCCGGAAGTGGTGATTTCCATGGAATATACATCCAGCACCCGCTGATTCAGGTTATAATTCCCGCTAAACATGACTTGATTAAGGTTGTAATCCTTGATTTCACTGGATACAGCTATTTGAAACTTCAGTTTTCTGGCCTCAACAGACCCGGAAAAAGCCTTTCCGGTTACTGCCAAAAACAGCTCGGAAAGATTTGGCATCAGGGTAAGGTCAGATGCAGACAGCAACACCTGTCCCTGCTTTGTGCATATCTGAATGTCCTGAATATGGATGCCTGGTTTTCTTTCCAGGCTCAAACCAATATTTCCGGTATTCAGGTCGTAGCCCATTTCCTGGGAAATGTGATTAAGTGCGTAACGCTGCACCGAAGGGTTGGTAATCACCAGAAAAAAACCGATTCCACAACATAAAGCGGCCAGAAAAAGCGCCAGGACAATGCGTCTGATAGTTCGAAATGCCATAAGCCTCCTGCGGTGCCAACAATGGCTTGCCCGATAGAGCGGTTTTGAGACAATATCGTCACTGTGTCTCATGATACACAATTGTATCTAAAGTTTATGACGCACAGATGATAAACGATTTTTTATCAATAGATTATTATAGGTTATCTTCTTCCAGGACGTTAACGTGTCATTCTGCTGCTGTATCATCCAGAAATGTCCGGATTGGCACTGTTTTCAAAAACAATATTCTGTATTATATAACCATCTGTATATATTTAAAGAATAATAATTTCAAGAAAATATTATTGATGGCACAGAAATTGATAAACAAACAGTTGAAGTTGGAGACGATAATTCAGATAACCCTTGTAATTGAAAGAAAGCAATTGCTGTGAAACCCTGCGATGCCAACATTAACCGGACGCTCAAACTCGTGGAAGAGATGATTGCACTTGCAGATCAGGGCGATGTAGAAAGAGAGGATGTTGGCTGTGGAATTATGTATGGGATATTGCGGGACGCGGCGTACCGGTTGAAAAAAATTGCAGAGCAGGAGAAAAAAACGCACCAGCAAAAAGGCTGGTGGCATGACCATCAATAGTAGCAAGGCATTGTCTTTCTGACATATGCATTGAAAACACAGCTCCCACCGGCTTACCATTTAAAATGGCGGGCTTGCTTGTATCACTGCAACTGGCAGGGGATAAAATAAAAATATCATCTAAACAGGAGGAACAATACATGGCATGTATCAAAGGATCTCAAACTGAAAAAAATTTGATGAAGGCTTTTGCAGGCGAATCACAGGCCAGAAATCGTTATACTTATTTTGCCGGCAAGGCTGGCAAGGAAGGCTATGTTCAGATTGCTGATATTTTTACTGAAACAGCCAATCAGGAAAAAGAACACGCCAAACGGTTTTTCAGTTTTCTGGAAGGCGGAATTCTTGAGATAACGGCTTGTTTTCCTGCCGGTGTCATCGGAACCACCCTTGAGAACCTGCTGGCGGCAGCAGCAGGGGAACACGAAGAACACACGGATATTTACCCTGGATTCGCCAAGGTCGCCAGAGCAGAAGGTTTTGAAGCAGTGGCCTTTCTCTTTGAAAAAATTTCGGTTGCTGAAAAACAGCATGAAAAACGTTATCGTGATCTGGCCGCCAATGTTCAGGCTGGGAAAGTATTCAAAAAAGACAAAAAAGTATCCTGGCGATGCCGCAACTGCGGTTATCTTCATGAAGGTGAAGAATCGCCTGAAATGTGTCCCGCATGTGCACATCCCCAGGCCCATTTTGAGCTTCTTGGAGAAAATTACTAACGACACCTCATTTCCCCGTTTTTTCAAAACGGATCATTGTATACTGCGAGCGGACATAATCTGCACTTTCCTTATGCTCCCTCTCCCAGCGGGGGAGGGTTGGGGTGGGGGCTCAAAAGTTAAGATTATGACCGTTGACAGTATATATTTTTACCATAAGAAAGGAAATTGTATGACCGAGAGACTTCAAGTTTACAAATGCGAAATCTGTGGCAATATGGTCGAAGTCCTTCATGCAGGCGGCGGTGAGCTTGTCTGTTGTGGACAGCCCATGAAACAGAGAGTTGAAAATACGGTTGACGCGGCAAAGGAAAAACACATTCCGGTTATTGAAAAAATCGCTGGCGGAGTAAAAGTAAAGGTAGGCGGCGTGGCTCATCCAATGGAAGAAAAACATTTCATCGAATGGATTGAAATCATGGCGGACGGAAAGGCATACCGTCAATTTCTAAATCCTGGCCAGGTTCCTGAAGCCACGTTCATGGTGGAGGCCGCCACCATTACAGCGAGGGAGTACTGTAATCTTCACGGCCTCTGGAAGGCATAATCGGCAGCAACTGCGGTTAAAGAAAAAACACTCTTGAATCATGGAGGAAAGACAATGACAAGCTGGAAATGTCAGATTTGCGGCTACACCTTTACAGCAGATGCGCCACCCGAAAAATGCCCATCCTGCAAGGAAAAATGTGAATTTCTGGACAACTCCTGCTACACGCCGGATTGTACCGGTGATGGCATGGACAAACGTATCGGTAATAAATAATATTCGCATGGGAGTTATGTTATGCCAAAAACACTTATTGTATATGCAACACGAACCGGCGAAACTGAAAACATCGGCAAATTAATTGCCGAAGGGTTGCGTTTTTCAGGGGTTGATGTTGACATAACGAAAGCTGGTGATATAAAGAACGCCAGTGAACTGAATGCTTATGATGCCCTGGTGTTTGGAGCGCCGACCTATCATGGAGATATGATTCAGGGAATGAAAACTTTTCTGTTTCTGGCGGAAAAAGCCGCCTTGGAAGGAAAAGTCGGAGGAGCATTCGGTGCATTCGGCTGGAGCGGCGAAGCTCCCGACCGGATTTATGATACCATGACGCACATATTCAAGATGAAAATGGTTGGAGCGCCGCTGCGCCTCAAATCCAGTTCTCTGGGTGGCGGCATTCAAATGGCTCAGAACTACGGCAAAGATATTGCAAAATTATTGACCACTTAAAGGAGGAATTCATGACAACACCATCGCATTGTCCAGGTTTTGAACAATTCAAGAATTTGAAATCGTTTACCTGTAAGTGTCCTTCATGTTCGAAAGATGTTGAAATTTTTTCGGATGAATTTGACAAAAAACTGACATGCAAATCCTGCGGTAAAGAAATAGATTTTACCCAGTGTACTCTTGCCGCTGCGTGAGCAAGGATATCTTTCTTAAATTCGATCACCCATACATGAAAATGATACTTCCCCCTTTGGAAAAGGGGGATTTTTCAGGTGGATAGCCTCCGAAATCCCCCCTTTTTCAAAGGGGGGAATCCTTTAGATTTTAGTTGTGATTAGCGGGCACAAGAGCGTTCGATGAAAATAAACCCTGCGCCCTCATTTAAGGAAAGAATAACATGTTTGTATTAGGACTTCAGGGAAGCCCCAGAAAAAAGGGGAACACCAGGTTTCTGCTTTCGGCATTTCTGGAAGAAGCACAAAGACTGGGCGCCGAAACGCAGATGATCGAGGTATGTCAGAAAAAGATAGAGCCCTGCATGGAATATATACTCTGTGAAAAAAAAGGGATTTGTCCGATTGATGATGATATGAAGCACGAGATTTATCCGCTGCTCAGAAAAGCCGATGTCATTGTTGCTGCAACTCCCATTTTTTTTTACAATACAACTGCTCAGCTCAAGGCATTGATTGATAGAAGTCAGACCCTCTGGGCCAGAAAATACAAACTCCACTTAACAGACCCCAACCGGAAATGGCGAAGGGGATATACCCTGGCTTTGGGCGCAACCCGCGGGAAAAATCTGTTTGAGGGGTTGCACCTCACTATGAAATATTTTTATGATGCAGTCGGGGCCGAGTATGTCGGAAGTCTGACTTATCGGGAAATAGAGAAACCCGGTGATATGGAGCGACTTACATCGCTGCGAACGGATATTCAAACTGCGGTTGGCACCCTTCTTGAGCCTTTTATGGGAAGAAAAAAGGTACTGTTTGCCTGTCGGGATAATGCTTGTCTCAGCCAGATGGCCGGCGCATTTGCGCAGACTCTTGCAGGGGACAAACTGGATGTGTTCAGTGCGGGCGGTCAGCCGGCTGAAAAGCTGAATCCCATCATGGTTGAAGCCATGCAGGAAAAGGGGATTGATATGGGATTTCGCCAGACTACATCTATAAACGCTGTGCTGGCAACGGAAAAACCAGATCTGGTTATTTTGATGGGCAGTGATAGCGACGCTGTTGTGGTGCCGGATGATATTCCTCATGAATTGTGGAATTTTACTGAGCCTGAAGATTTGGATGCCATGCGCCGCTTAAGCGATGGCATCGAAGCAAAGGTGATGGAGTTCATACAATGTGGCGGATAAGCCATACTTTATTAAAATCACTAAACTCTATTACAATAAATTACTACACTTTCTTACAATAAAACCAGGAGGAAATACGAATGGACAGATATGTATGTACGGTTTGTGGTTATGTTTATGATCCGGTGCTGGGTGACCCTGACAGTGGCGTAGAACCCGGAACCAGCTTTGAGGATATTCCGGATGGGTGGGAATGCCCTGTATGTGGGGCTGCCAAATCTGATTTTGAAAAAGAGTAGGTACACTTATGAAACCGATTGAGATTGCAAAAGGAATTTACGATGTCGGTGTTAATGACTGGAATATCCGGGATTTCCACGGGTATTCCACCCATCTTGGAACCAGTTATAACTCGTTTTTGATTGTGGACAGCAAGATCGCATTGATTGACGCGGTTAAAAAAGAGTTTTCTGATGAGTTGATTCAGAATATCTCTCAGATTGTTGACCCCCGAAAGATTGATGTGGTGATCAGCAATCATACAGAAATGGATCATTCGGGGGGACTTGCCAGGGTCATGCACCGGGTTGGCGAGAACAAACCCCTGTTCTGTTCAAAAATGGGACAGAAAAACCTGTCTCTGCATTATCCGCAGCATTTTAATTATCATGCCGTTGAAAATGGTGAAACCTTGAGTCTGGGCCATCACACGCTGACTTTTATGGAAACCCGTATGCTTCACTGGCCCGATAGCATGTTTACCTATCTGAATGAAGAAAAGATTTTGTTTTCCAGCGATGCCTTTGGCCAGCATTATGCAGGTTTTGAAAAATTTGACGATTGCATGAATGATGACATCATGCCCCATGCCAAGAAATATTTTGCGAATATCCTTCTTCCATATTCTCCGCTGATTCTCAAACTGGTGGAACAGATTACGGCTATGGAGCTGGACATCCGCATGATCTGTCCGGATCATGGCATTCTCTGGCGTAAAGACCCAGGCAAAATCATCGACGCGTATGTCCGGTGGAGCCGTCAGGATACGGTTCGAAAGGCAGTGATCGTCTATGATACCATGTGGCGAAGTACAGAAAAAATGGCGCATGCCATTGCCAGTGGCCTCAGCGAGCAGGGTGTCGCCGTTCATCCCATGCGTCTTCGAAAATGGGATCGCAGCGATATCATGGCGGAGGTGCTGGATGCCAGAGCCGTTATTGTAGGGTCTCCGACCTTAAACAACGGTCTGTTCCCGACTTTGGGAGATTTTATGACCTATATGAAGGGCCTTAAACCCAAGAACAAAATTGGGGCTGCTTTCGGCTCTTATGGTTGGAGCGGTGAAGCCGTCAAGCTCCTAACCCAGGAACTTGAAGGCATGAAGTTTGAAATGATTGATCCGGGAATGAAGGTTCAGTATGTACCGGATGAAAAGGCCATTGCCGCCTGTTTTGAGCTGGGTAAAAAGATCGGCTCGGCCATGTGAGAACTGCATTTCCACATTTTTTAGTTCATTGGTCCATATAAATCGAAGGGCAGCCATCCGGCTGCCCTTTTCACAATTCTACATTGACGCAAAAGGATTGGAGCGCTTTTCCCTGCCAATGGTGGTTTCCGGGCCATGGCCAGTATAGACAATCACATGATCTCCCAGGGAATAGAGTTTGTTTTTGATACTTGAAATCAGGGTATTGAAATCTCCCCCAGGGAAATCGGTCCGGCCGATGGACCCCGCAAAAAGCGTATCCCCAACAAACACCACGTCGTCAGTATGCAGCGATATGCCGCCAGGCGTATGTCCTGGAGTGTGCATGACTGTAAGAATGATCTCACCGAACTTAATTGAATCACCGTCCTGAACCGTTTGATCCGGAGGCGGCGAATTCTCGACAGACAGTCCAAATGCGGCGGAAGTTTCCGAAAGGACTTTTAGCATGGATTGATCAAGCGCGTGTATCACCAGCTTTGCGCCGGTGGCTTCCTTCAGCCTTCGGTTTGCGCCGACATGATCGAAATGGCCGTGTGTATTGATGATGTACTCAACCGCCAGCTTATGTTCCGCCAGCTTCATCAGGATTCGGCTCGATTCATCGCCGGGATCAATGACCGCAGCCTTTCGTGTCTTTTCACAGCCTATTATAAAACAATTCGCCATAATTGGTCCAACTACCAGCGATTGAAGAATCACATTGGTCTCCTCTAATAAAAGTGAATGGTTAAAATTTCAGGAACCTCGGAATTGTTACGGATCAAGGCTTCCTGGCTAACTTGTAATGCATTTTCTTGCTTTACCCATAGCGTCTGCTACGATCATGGCATTTAGGACTTTTTCAGGTGTGATAATGCCTGCTTCGTGATGGATGCCTTCCGCTGGAGCGCAGGCTTTTTCAGCCGCCATCATCAGTCTGTTCCGGTCTATGTTTCGCAATCCGATGTCGGCAAGCGTGGTCGGCAGGCCGATTGCTTCGCAAAAAGAGAACACGGCTTCTGATTCCAGCGGTGAAGCGTCCGTGAGCTGCAGACCTGTTAAAACGCCGAAGGCGACTTTCTCGCCGTGGTAGGACGCATGGGTTTCTTCCAATGCTGTAAGTCCGTTGTGGATGGAATGGGCTGCCGCCAGGCCGGAGCTTTCAAATCCGATTCCGCTCAGCAGTATGTTCGCCTCAATAATGCGGTTCAAGGCCGGTGTGACGATGTGTTGCTCGCCGGCGATTTTAGCGGATGCGCCGTACATCAGCAAAGTATCATAGCAGAGTCTGGCGAGATTAAGCCCCGCCATTGTGCTGTATCCGCCACATTCGTTCGCCGATTTGGCGCGGTCGCATGACCTGGCTTCGAACCATGTCGCCAGTGCATCACCCATTCCGGAAATGAGAAATCGCACAGGAGCTTCGGCTATGATAGTCGTATCTACCAGCACCACTTGGGGGTTCATTTTTTGATAATACACGGAATCAAAAATGCCTTTCTCAGAGTAGATGACGGCGCAGCCGCTGCATGGTGCATCGGTCGAAGCGATAGTGGGAACGATGATTACCGGGATTTGCGCCCTATCTGCGGCGATTTTGGCTGTGTCGATAGTCTTGCCGCCGCCCATGCCGACAAGTACGCCCACCTGCTTGCAGTTGATAATGTGGGACAAACGACTCAATTCGTTTTCACAGCACTCACCCTGGAATGGCTCAATGCAAATCGAGTTCCCGGACAAATCATGGCTGTATTTGGTAAGTATCTTTTCTCTAACAGTACGGGACGCTAATATCAACCCGTTTTTACCCATCAAATTGACCCAATGGGGTAATTGGTCCAGAGCCTTCTCGCCCTGGATGTATTTTCCTGGGAAAACCGCTTTCAGGAACATCTTCGTATTCCTCCAGTTCATTTGCTGATTACGTTGTATTTAAAGGATTTCACATGATTCTGATGATCGCCAGGCAACGCAATGTTCGCCTTGTGCTAAAACTATTCTCTGTTTTTCCCACAAGACATCAAGGTACTCTTGCACCATCTTAAACGCTATAAAAAAAAACTTTGAGGTAAAATTAAGGATGCCGTCTCAATTATGTAATTTCCACCGTTCAGGACCTGACCCAAATACCCATTTTCAGGGTACAAGTCAACCCATCATTGAAGGATTTGAATTTGAGAAGCTGTGAAGGTAAGCCCAGCCTGCACTTTGCCTAACTGAAAAACAGCTTCTTTGCGGATATGATGATCCGGTTTACATAGACGCTATATGTTATCATTGGAAGAGATTGACTTGCCAATTCATATTTTGATAGGATATCGACAATTTCCAGCCTTGATAAAAGGCGGATATATCTCAATGTGGCCCATACTCGGTATGGGAAGAACACGGAGGAAAAATGAAAAACCAGTGCTTTCTTTCTCACTCAACTATCAAATTTCAGGACATTATTGATGTTTATCGAAAAAGATCTCTTTGCCCGGCATGTTGGAATTGAACTTATCGAAATGGCCGAAGGAAGCGCCAAGGCCAGACTCAAAATCCGGAATCATCACCTGAACGGCGTTGGACTGACGCAAGGCGGTGTTATTTTCACCCTGGCGGATCTGGTCTTTGCCGCAGCGTCCAACGCGTATGGGCCGGTTGCCGTGGCCATCAATGCCAGCATCTCCTTTGTCAAGGCAAGCACCGAAGGCGCGGTGCTAACAGCCGAAGCCAAAGAGGTTTCCCGCAATCGCAAACTGGCCACCTATACCATTCTTGTTACTGATGAGAAGGAAGACACTGTCGCCATTTTTCAGGGAATGGTTTACATCAAGCCTTCGAAAAGCGGCTGATGGCGCAATTTTCAGGCTTGATGCTGAGGTGTTTACAATCTTTTCGTGGTTTAAAAGTATCTTTCTTAAATTCGATCACCCCATATATGAAAATGATACTTCCCCCTTTGGAAAAGGGGGCTCGAGGGGGATTTTTCAGGTGGATAGCCTCCTAAATCCCCCCTGGCACCCTTTTTTCAAAGGGGGGGAATCCGTTCGAGTTTAGTATTTTAGATTGTTCGATGAAATTTAAGAATGATACGTTTAAAAAGCATTTTCACAGTGCGCATTCAGAAAAAGTGGAGTCAAGTAAAATGAGAGTCCTTTTGATTTCAGCCAACACAGAGAATATGAACATGCCGGTGCTTCCGCTGGGGATGGCCTGCGTTGCCGCATCCGCCCAGAACGCCGGGCATGAGGTGCAAACCGTAAACCTGATGATGCAAAAAGATGTTCGCACACCGATTGCACAGGCAATCAAGACATTTTCTCCCGAGGTTATCGGCATATCGGTCCGAAATATTGACGATCAATTCATGGAAACCCCGACTTTTCTATTGGATTCAGTCAGAAATATCGTTTCGGACTGCCGAAACTTTTCGAATGCGCCAATTGTATTGGGTGGTGCCGGATACAGCATTTTTCCGAAAGCCGCTTTGGAATATCTTGGCGCGGATATGGGCATTCAGGGCGAAGGGGAATCCGTATTTGTCCTGCTTCTGGAGCGACTAAGTCGCAAATCGGATTTATCCGATATACCGGGTCTTTATCTGCCAGGATCCGATCATCCGGTAAAGCCACCAAAATATCCTGTGGTCGCCCGGAACCTGGATACATTTCCCATACCGCTCCCCAACATACATCTTTCTCCTCATGCAGGTATAGAAGAAGACCAGTTGTGGATTCCGTTTCAAACCCGGCGGGGATGTCCCATGGATTGCAGTTATTGTTCCACGGCGACCATTGAGGGCAGGATTCTCAGAAAATTTTCTCCTCAAAAGGCTGTTGAAGGGCTTCGCCGTTATGCGGAAGCCGGGTTCCACCAGTTTTTCTTTGTGGACAACACGTTTAACCTTCCGCTATCTTATGCTAAAGCGATTTGTGACACCATCATCACCGCCGGGCTGAATATCCGGTGGCGCTGTATTCTCTATCCCTGGAAAGCGGACGATGACCTCATTGGAAAAATGGCTAAAGCCGGGTGTAAGGAAGTGAGCTTCGGATTTGAAAGCGGCTCTGAAAAAATCCTGAAAAACCTGAACAAACGATTTACAACCGATGAAGTCGCAACGATTTCCGAAACTCTTCACAAACATGGCATTCAACGGATGGGTTTTTTGCTGCTGGGCGGCCCCGGCGAAACCATGGAAACGGCCATGCAAAGCCTGTATTTTGCTGATGCATTGCAGCTTGAGGCCATGAAAATCACAACTGGCATCCGAATTTACCCTTACACCGCCCTTGCCAGGATTGCCGTTAGCGAAGGCGTTATTACCTCTGAAGCCGAGTTGTTACTCCCCCGATTTTATATAGTCAAAAACTTGAAAGACCAGTTGCTGGAAACCGTCAGCGCCTGGATGAAAGATCGTCCGAACTGGCTGAGGTAAAGGGTAATATCCATGACAATTGAATGATGGAATTGTGATGTAAAAATTCATATATTACTTGAGGAGGAACTCGATGAAAGGGAAAAGAATACTGCTGGCTGATATGCTCTTTAACACCAGTCTGGTAAATGTGTTCAGTCGTTTTTTCGAACACAACAAGCTGGTGATATTGAATTACCATCGCATCAGATCTGCTTCGGTACAGTTTCCAACGCCTTTTGATGATGGTGTCTTTAATGTAACGGAAGACGTGTTTTTTCAACAGATGAAGTGGTTGAAACGGCGTTCCAGGATTCTGTCGGAAGAGGAGATAATTGACGAAATTGTTACGAATTCATGCAGTGTTAAAGAACAAAAAGTCCCTTTGGTCGCCATCACATTTGATGATGGTTATCTTGACAATTATTCTACAGCCTTCCCCATTTTGAAATCTCTGCAAATACCGGCATTTTTTTTCATTTGCACCGAAATGATCTGGGAACGAAAACTCCGATGGTGGGATATACTGGCTTATCTGATAAAAAGCTGTAAAAAGCCATTAATTGTCATCAACGACAACGAATACATGGTTCAGTATAATCGACAGCTTATGATTGCCGATTTTCAACTTCAGTTGAAATTCTATCCGGTTGAGTATATTCAAAAATATATTCAATTGATTTCTGATGCCTGCGAAATTGATCTTCCGTCAAGTGATTTGCAGGACAGGGAGTTGATGACCCAGGATCAAATTCGAGAGATGGCTGAACATCTAATGACCATTGGCTCACATACCCATACACATCAGGCGTTATCATCTTTGGACGACCGGTTGCACCAAACGGAATTGACGGTGTCCAAACAGCTTTTGGAACAGGCGACGGGACGACCCGTCAAATCCGTATCATACCCGTTTGGAAGGTACCAATACGTTCCACTTTCTATTCAGAATGCCGCCAGAAAATGCGGGTATCAACTTGGTTTTACTTCCAGCTCAGGCGTGAATTACCTTAACGAGATTCACCCCATGGTACTCAATCGCTTCCCTGGCTTCCTTGACAGAATTTCTACGGTTTCCCTGATAACGGTTTGGCCTGAACTATTTGCAATAAAAGAAGAATCATCACAGTTTCACAAGTTGTTTCTCACATGAAAAAAAAGCGGGTATGGATTTCTGATTTCCTGTTTAACACAGGCTTGATATTCTGGATCAAAAAGCTCTATGCGCATAACAGCATTGTTGTACTCAATTATCACCGGATACGTCCATCAACCTTTGATGCGCCTTCGGATTTCGATGACAATGTTTTTGATGTTAATGTGGATGAATTTGCGCGTCAAATGAAATGGCTGAAACAACATACGCGGATACTTTCAGAGAAAGAATTGATTGATGTAATCACAACGTCTGCCTATAATCAGTTGAAATCAAAAATACCGTTAGTTGCAATTACCTTTGATGATGGATATCTGGATAACTACTCTCTGGCCTATCCGGTATTAAAATCGCTGGATATTCCGGCATTCTTTTTTGTCTGTACGGCGATGATTACAGACCGCCATCTGTGGTGGTGGGATGTTGTCGCTTTTCTGATCAAAAAATGCCAAAAGCCATTCATTGTAATGGACAATCAACAGCATGATCTTCTATCGGATCGTTCAAGCGCCATTCAATTTTTCCAGTACGCATTGAAAAAGCTGTCCGCCGCCCAGATCAACGAATTCATCCAAAGTCTCTCCAGTGTTTGCGAGGTCGCGCTTCCCTCTGTTGACCTTCAGGACAGGGAGTTGATGAACTGGTACCAGATTAGGGAGATGGCTTCCAACCGGATGACAGTCGCGTCTCACACCCACACCCATCCTGGTTTGGCATTGCTGGAGAACCATGAAATACAGGAAGAATTGATGCTGTCCAGGCAAATATTGGAAGCCCGAACAGAACAACCCGTTTTGTCAATTTCATATCCTTTTGGGGATTATTGTTATATCCCTTCCGTCATTCAAACGATTGCCCGAAATTGTGGCTATCAACTGGGTTTTACCAGCAGCTTTGGGGTTAATCCCCTGAAGCGGATTCAACCCCTGGCGTTAAACCGCATTGCCGGACATTTGGAAAAAGAATCGACTGTCAGTGTTATGGCGGTTTTGCCCCGTTTATTCACCCGAAAGAATACTTCACTGAACATGATTGCATAACATTCACATTTTCGATAAGGAGGTCTTATGTTGCGACCAATATTTTTACTTGTGTTGATGATTGCGGGAACAAGTGAAAAAGGAGATATTAGCCATGAAAATGTTGTGTACTCTGCTGTCCATGATAATTGTTTTCCTGTCTATTGCTGCGTCTGCTCAAGACAAGAAAATGATCCGTATAGGAGTTATCCAGATCGTTTCACATCAGGCGCTTGACGCCGACCAAAAGGGTTTTGAAAACGCCTTGACCACCAGTGGCTTCAAGGAAGGCATCGATGTTATCTATGACCGTCAAAATGCACAGGGGGATATGAACAAAGCAAACGCCATCGCACAGAAGTTCGTTGACGATAAGGTGGATCTGATTCATGCCATCGCCACCCCAACGACCCAGGCGGTGGTGAAGATTACCAGGGATATCCCTGTTGTTTTTTCATCAATCACAGATCCGATCAGCGCAGAAATCGTCCCTAAGGACAGCGCCCCCGGCAAGAAGACTGGCACCAATGTTACAGGTGTCAGCGATCGCTGGCCCGTTTTTCGCCAGATGGAGATTTACTCAAAATTCATTCCCGAAGCAAAGCAATGGGGTACCATTTACAATCCCGGCGAGGCAAACTCGGTCGTGCATATCAAGGAAATGAGAGAAGCTGCAAAAAAACTGGGATTGGAGCTGATTGAGGTTACGATTACCGATCGCTCGGAAGTGCCACACGCTATTAACTCCCTTGTCGGCAAGGTGAAAGCAGTGGTGATCTCATCGGACAATACAGCGATTTCTGACTTTGAGACCATTGTTAAAGTATGCAATGAAAAGAAGATTGCGCTTTTCGCGGGTGATGTGGATAGTGTTCCCAAGGGGGCAGTCGCCTGGGCTGATGAAAATGAGCGGCAAATCGCCTCTGGGATCGCCGCACCCCAGTGCGGCAATTATGACGACGCTCTTGTGGCGGCTAAAAGCGAAGTGGGCCGCACTGG
>CAIMCT010000136.1 GCA_903839535.1 uncultured Desulfobacteraceae bacterium | reverse complement strand
GCCACCAATGCAGGCGGAAGCAGTGCGCCATCAGCTTTATCCAACAGTGTTACCCCATGCACCGTTCCAGGAGCGCCAACCATCGGTACAGCTACTGCGGGTAATGCACAGGCAACGGTCAGCTTTACGCCACCGGCTTCTAACGGCGGAAGCTCAATCACCGGCTATACGGTAACATCAAACCCAGGTGGGAAAACAGCCACTGGTAGCGCCAGCCCAATTACGATTACTGGACTTATCAATGACACACCCTATACCTTCACGGTCACAGCCACCAATGCCGCCGGAATCAGTCCGCCATCAACTGCATCCAACAGTGTTACCCCCAGTGCTAAAACACCAATAATTGGCTCAAATTCAATCAATGCAATGGATGTGGTCAAGATTACAGATATGTCGGGTCTGCTTCCTAATGGCGGCATGGTTGTCACTGTTAGTGCATGGGATAAAGACGGAAAGCAGCTTACAGAAGCCGGATATGCCCCGCCGTTATCCATTTACAATCATGGAACGTCCAGTGTTTTGGGTAGGGATCTCGAGGACAGATTCCCTGATGGCGCTCCTGCCGCATATTCCTTTTCAGTTGAATCTGCGAAAATGTTTATCACCAATGTCAATAACAGCATTGATGGCGCAGTTAAGGTACCCATCATTTATTCAAACGGGCTAAGCGACTTTGTTTCAAACTCCATCGGTACCAGAAACACCCTTAAAGTGACGGACATGTCAGGTACCATTGACGGCAGTGGCATTACGATTACCATTACGGCTTGGGATGCATCCGGTAAGGCCATTCCGGAATCAGCATCTGCAACGCCTTTGAAACTTTACAGCCATGGCACAACCACCATTGCCGGATCATCACTTCCGGCCCGTTTTCTAACGGGTGTGCCCATGACATATCAGTTTACCATAGCCTCACCGAAACTGGTTATTTCGAATGTGAAAAACAGCAGTGATGGAACTCTGAACATTCCAACCGTTTATACGGTTGGGGTCAGCAGTTTTGTCTCAAACTCCATTGGATACAGAAATACCATCTATATTTCTGATTTTTCAGGTACATTAGATACAGACGGAGCTGCTATCAGCGTAAGAGCATGGGATGTTTCCGGAACGGAAATTCCCGAGTCTGTGTCTGTCAGTTCGTATAAAATTTTCAATTATGAAACGGTAACGATCACAGGTGCAGAGCTGGGCAGCCGATTCTCTTCCGGTACACCCATGACATATCAGTTCACCGTCGATTCATCAAAGGTCGTGATCACCAATGTCAAGAGCAGCACGGACGGCAGCATCAATATTCCAACGGTTCACACCAGTGGGATAACCAACTATACTACCAACTATGTCAGTGACCTGAGTACCATTCGAATCACGGATATGTCCGGTGGCATTCCGGCAGGTGGAGCCAGTATCACCATTACTGCCAGGGATGGGGGCGGAATTTTGATTCCCGAATCTGGAAGCGCCATAGCGCTGAAACTTAATAATCATGGCACAACCACAATCGAAGGGAACGACCTCAGGAATCGCTTCCCAAGTGGTACTCCTGTCACTTATGAATTTTCCATTGGTTCGCCAATTGTGGTCGTCACAAATCTAACGGAAAGTACGGGTGGAACAATTAATATACCGACGGTATTCACTCTTGGACATTATGGAGGGATATAATCACCTGTTTGGCTATAATCTTGTGATTGCGCCTTGATCCGCCAGGGCGAAGAACCCACCATGCAGTTCCCTCCCCCGCTGGGGGAGGGAACTGCATGGAAATCATGGACTATGCCCGTTCACAGTATGTAAACATTCGGTTTTGAACTCCAAAATGCTATCAAATAAAATCCGGTAGAATCAGGCATGCTTATGTCTGATCCGATGGATTCAGGAAGGCTTGTCCGAATCATCGGCATTTTTCAGGACGAAGCGCTTGATCTTGCCAGTTGCGGTTTTCGGCAGATCCTCTACGAAATTAATCCATCTCGGATATTTGTAGGGGGCCAAAGATCCTTTCACATGAGCCTTGAGTTCCTTTTCCATATCTTTTGACGCCACATATCCTTTCTGCAAGACAACAAATGCCCTGGGCTTTATCAGCCTGTCTTCATCAGCAGCCCCGACAACTGCGCATTCAAGGACTGCAGGGTGTTCGGTCAGGCAGGCTTCCACCTCTATGGGAGACACCCATATGCCGCCTACTTTCAGCATGTCGTTTGAGCGGCCAACATAATAATAATATCCTTTTTCGTTTTTATAGAATTTATCCCCGGTGTTCAGCCAGGCTCCGAGCATTGTTTCTTTGGTTTTCTCGTGTTTGTTCCAATAATATGCAGCGGAGCTGTCTCCTTTGACCAGAAGGGTGCCGATATCACCTTCCACAACAGGATTCAGATTTTCATCGACAATTTTAGCCTCATATCCTGGAACCGGAAGCCCAGTACTGCCAGGCTGAATGTCCCCGATCCGGTTGGAAATAAAAATGTGGGCCATTTCCGTTGATCCGATACCGTCCAATATGGCGACTCCGAATCGTTTTTCCCACCGTTTCAAGATGTCCGGTGGAAGAGCCTCGCCGGCTGACACACAAAGCCGCACGCCTTTCATATCCCCTCCTTCGGCAACCAGCATATTGCTGAAAAGCGTTGGGACTCCGAAAAAAAGCGTGGGTCGATAACGGCTAATGATATCGGATACTGCATCTGGAGTAGGTCGGCCTGGAAGATATACCGCGGTTCCGCCGACATGGAAGGGAAAATAGAGACCGTTTCCCAGGCCATAAGCAAAAAAAAGTTTGGCTGCCGAAAAACAGATGTCGCTTTCCTGAACGCCCAGAACCTGTTTTCCGTAAGTTTCTGCAGCATAAACCATGTCATGCTGCAAATGAACTGTCCCTTTGGACTGCCCTGTTGTACCCGAGCTGTAAAGCCAGAAACATGGGTCATCCGGAGTGGTGGGCGCCGGAGAAAGATCCGATGACTGGCCAGAGACCCATTCTTCATAAGCAAGGGTTGCGTCTGGTGCCGGACCATTGGTCACAATGACATGCTCCAGATGAATCAGGCTGTCTCTAAGCGGCTCAACAAGCTCCCAGAGCGTAGATTCGACAATCAGGACCCGCGCCCGGCTGTCGTTCAGGAAATACTGATAGTCCTTGGGGCGCATCAGGGTATTAAGACAGATGGGAACTGCGCCTATCTTGATTGCGCCGAAAAAAACCTGAGAATATATCTCCGTGTCATGCAGCAGCACCGCAATCCGCTCTTCCATTCGAACACCCAGGGATTTTAAGCCATTTCCGACCCTGTTCATTCCCGCTTGAACATCGGCGTATGTGTAGGAGCAATCATTGCAGAGTATTGCGGTTCGTTCGCCCCGGCCTTCACGAATATGCCGGTCCACAAAATGATCCGCAGCATTGAATATTTCAGGAAGATTTAAACTTGTTGTCATCGCACATCTCCTTTGCACAGCTTTTTCGATTGTTATTTCGCGCCATTGTTGGCGCCCTGATTCAGAACACTCTTTTGACATGAATAAGCAAATAACATGCCGAATTTAATGATGATAAAATAATAAATGGAGATAAACAAAACTATCTAAAAATTACAGAGTACATCCATAAAGCCGTCTTCGAATTGCTGAGCTTCTGTGCAGTAATCTCTGGCGGCCTTCTACAGAAAATGCCGCTCCAGGTCAGGAATATCACATACGCGGTCTCTTAGCGGGGGAACAAAAATGGAAACAAATTTAAGCCGATAATAGAGGTATTCCCGAAAGCGGCCCTTACGCACAATATCCGCTATATCGAAATGAGCGATCAACAGTGCGTTCGATTTCTCCGGTGTTCAGAGGCTTGTTGAGATATTCATAAGCGCCTGACTTCATCGCCTCAATTGTGGTTTCCATATCCTGAAAGGCCGTCATCATGATGACTTTGGGTGGATTGGCAATGATCAGCATTTCCCCTAATATGTCAAGGCCGTTTTTATCCGGGAGGCGGATATCAAGTGGCAGGCAAAGAAAAGCTGCACCCCACACCCTGTACCATTTTGTTCCACCGCAGAGCAACAGTAAACCTTCATAATTAATGGGTTGTTCGTCCCCATTAATGAAAATTATTTCTCACGCGAAGACGCAAGGGTGGTAGGGGCGACCGGCCGCCCCTACATGTTTCGTGTCTTTCGTGGTTTAAAAGTATTTTCACGGTAAAACAGTATGAGATAAACAGCCTTCGAGTTCAACAATAATTATTCGAATTGCTATGAATATTAACTTGAATATCCGGTTGACAACACCGAATTTTAAAGTCAGCAGATATGGATGAGCACCGTTTGAGACCATGTCTGCGCATCGTCCTGCGGAATCACTGCATTTGGCTTCACTTCATGTCATCAGGGAGGAAGAGTCCAATTTTATTGGGTTTCTTTGTTATTGCAAGATTACTACGACTGGAAACAGCTTTAACCGCACGTTCAAAAGAATTCCCGGAGCTATCAATTTTTGCGGATGTTCCCTCCACAAGCGCCAGTAATTCGTTCACCATGCCTTTCATCTCTTCCGCTTGCGCGTTCATTTCTTCGGCGGAAGAGGAAGACTCTTCAGCACTGGCCGCATTCTGCTGCACTACTTTGTTCATCTCTGCTACCGCATTGTTAATCTGATCAATTCCCTGAGCTTGTTCAGAGGAGGCTACGGTAATCTCCGCCACCAGTTCTCCAACCTTGATTGTGTTTTTGGCTACCTCTGAAAAAGCTTCATCTGTTCTTGCCACCAGCAGAGCCCCATCCTTTACCTTTTTGTCTGTTTCTTCAATCAGGCTAAAGGTATTCATGGCGGCTTTGGATGCCCTCATGGCCAGATTCCGGACTTTGTCCGCGACAACAGCAAATCCGGCGCCAGCCACTCCGGCCCTGGCCGCCTCAACTGCGGCATTCAAGGCCAGAAGATTTGTCTGAAAGGCGATTTCATCAATTGTCTTGACGATCTTGGAAGTTTCTTTGCTTGCCTTGGAGATTTCTTTCATGGATGCTGTCAGTTCCGTCATGGATGTATTGGCCATTGCCGCCACATTGTTGGCGTTCTTCATGAGACTATTCGCATGACTAGCATTCTCTGCATTTTGTTTTGTCACGGAGGACATCGCTTTCAGTGAGGAGGATGTCTCTTCGATGGAGGCTGCCTGCTCCGATGCACCTGCGGCCAGAGACTGGCTGGCGGAAGAAACCTCGCTGGATGCTGATGCCACCTGATCCGCACCCTCATTGAGACCTTCGATGATCCATCCGATGGGCCTGGTAATACCTCGGGTGATAATGAAAATCAGCGTCAGACTGATTAAAACGCCGATGATCCCGCCAACAAGCAGAATTTTGCTGGAGCTGCTAAGAATGTACTCCACACTGGCGGCGCTCTTTAAGGTTTCATCAATTCCTGCAACAGCGATTGTTTCGGCCGATGTTAAAACGGCATTTTCGGTTACGCTGCGCTTTTTACCAAGATCGGTCAAGGCAGCATAATTTGTCACAAGCTTTTTCATATTCGTTTTATAACTGGAACCGGCCATTCTGATGTCTTCCAGTTGTGATATAGTGGTGTCGCTGGTGGTCTTTTTCTGGATTGCAAGTAATGTGTTTTCCATTTCCACAAATTTTTTAGCTGACTCTTCGATAATTTGCGGATCCATTATCAGTTGGCCTTTCAAGGTATCCAACTGAATGACATAAACGAGCTGTATCAATTCATCCATGTCTCTGATCTTTTCAAATTGCTCTTTTAAGGATGCCGGATTCGCCCCTATTTGTTTAATACCTTCAGTCATCTCTTCTGCTTGATCATCTACGAATTCAAGGCAGGACTTCATAAACTCCTGAGCTGCGGACTCGAGTTTAATTCGGATAGCCTGAATTTCCTTTCCTGTATTTTCCGTATCGGTTATCAGTGTTTCATATTCCAGGAGTCGAGCCGAGACATTGGCGGCATTTTTTTTAAGAACTTTCAACTCCGGGAATTTGGTAGTCAACCGCCCTGCTTCCTGAAGATTTTGTTTCACATTATTTAAGTGTTCACGAGAAACAGACAGAAAAGATTCATCGTAGGCGACATCAAATTCGTTCATTGCAGAAATGGCTTTGGATGCAGATCGCTCAACACTGCTGGCAATTTGCGTTTCGGGCATGTATTGATTCGATAAAATCCTGGCTTGTCCGGCTACACCCTTCATGATGTAGAGGGAGGTTCCCGTCAGTATCATGGCAACGGACAGAACAATCCCGAATCCCGCAAATATTTTCGTGCTGAGCTTCATAAAATGATCCTTTTTGTAATCTTGACTTATTCGTAGCCGTTCATTCCCGATCTCAGCGATAAGGGGGCGGGGTGAGGCTTGGGGGCGACCGGCCGGTCGCCCCTACATTTTACGATTATTTCTGGTAAATACCGCAGCCAACTATCAGATCGCCAGATCGTTCTATGTACATGGACTTGGGCTCGATCTGTTTGGATACAGGGTTCATGAACTTGTAATTCTGCCAGGCGCTTGGCTGCTTTTTCATCAGATCTATGCGCTCTTTCATGTATTCCTTACCGTCCGTATCTTTAAAATCAATCAATTCCTTGCCGACCATGTTCTTCTTTTGGCCGTGCGCCAGGCATTTTGCGGTCATGTCATAGACAACCACATAAAGATCCCGGTCGATGAACTTGCCCTTGAGATTGCTGATCTCTTCAAAAGCCTTTTCATTACCGTTGGCTTTGATGTATTCGATGGCTTTTTTCACCATAGCCACGGCTTCATCCTTAGTGCCTTCATCACCTGCACAGACATAGCCCGTAAAACAACCCATTGACAAAAATGCTGCAATGCCTGCTATAATTAACATTCTTTTCATAACATACCCCTCCTTTTAATTGTTTACTGATTCATGGTTTTTGCCAGCAGAAGCGCCAACTTTATATATTTTGGTATATTGGGGCTCAACAAAAAAATGTCCTCAGCGTGTTCTCCTTTCCTGATTGTTCACATTTCTTTTATCATCACTTGATTCAACAGGTCGAACTGCACTTCCAACTCGGCCATGTTGGCCTTGACGGCGTTCAGGTCGCCAGCCTTTCCCGCCAGTTCCATATTGAGAGCCACCGCCTGCATGGTGTCGCCGCCGACGTTGGCGGACGCGCCCTTGATGGTGTGAGCCTGGCGTTCGGCACCCGGGATATCTCCGGCTTCAATATAACCCTTCAAAGCTACGATTTGTCGCGGAATGTCCTCCAGAAAACCTTTGACCACCATTCTAGCCAGGTCCACGTCATCCATCAGCCTGGATAGCATGCCTTCCCTGTCAAAAATGAGTGATGATTGGGCTTCGTCTTTTTCTGTTTCACTCTTTTCAATCATTTCCCTTTCATCATTCACCAGCACCACCATCTTCTCTTCATCCACCATTTTCTTTTCATCATTACTTTTTGGAAGCCATAAATCCAGCACTCCCGCCAACGCCTGGGGAGAAACCGGCTTGGTGATGTAGTCATTCATGCCAGCCTCCAGAAAGCGCTCCCGGTCGCCCTTCATGGCGTGGGCGGTCATGGCGATAATCGGAATGCTGGAAGATAGCAATGAATTATGAGTGACGAGTGGCGGGTGAACTCCGCCTTTCATAGAAGCATTTTCGTTCCTCGTTATTAATTTGTAATTCCTGATTCTCTTCGTGGCCTCAATCCCGTCCATCTCGGGCATCTGCACATCCATCAGTACCAGGTCGTAGGGCAGGATTTCCAGCGCCCTGAGTGCTTCCGCTCCGTTAGCCACGGCATCCGCGCGCAGGCCCAGTTTCTGCAGTATGCCCAATGCCACCTGCTGGTTGGTAATGTTGTCCTCGGCCAGCAGAATGCGCACCTTGCGACCGACAAACATATTCAGCGTTTCAAGGGCTGTGTGACGTGTGGTGATGGGCTGCGGCTCTGGTACCACCTTGTTCCGATCCGTCAGTGCCAGGGCAAGAACCGCTTTCAGTTCATGGTGCCGTATCGGCTTGTTCATGTAGGCCGCGAAACCGATCTCCTTGAAGTGCCGGGCATCACCACGCGCCCCCATGGAAGTCAGCATTACCATTCTGGTGTCCGCCAGACGTTCGTCCGCCCGGATAGTACGGCCTAATGCATCGCCGTCCATACCTGGCATCTGCATGTCGATAACAGCAACCCGGAAGGGGTCGTTCTCGTCCAGAGCTTGGTAGAGCGACAGGATCGCTTTGGGGCCGTCTTCCACCTCGGACGAGCGCATGCCCCAGGAAGTCATACGGGCAGTCAGAATTTCGCGGTTGGTGGCATTATCATCCACGATCAGCACATGTATGCCACGCAGATCAGCGGGCGTGAGACTTTCCTCCTGCGTTCCCATGGCCTGCTTGCCAAGGCGCGCGGTGAACCAAAACTCCGAGCCCTTGCCTTCTTCGCTGTTCACACCAGCCTCACCGCCCATCAGCTCGGCCAATTGTTTGGAGATAGCAAGGCCCAGACCGGTGCCACCGAAATGCCGCGTGGTCGATGCGTTTACCTGGCTGAACTTGTTGAAGAGCAAGCCGATCTTGTCTGCCGGGATGCCTACGCCAGTGTCGCGTATCGAGAAGAGAAGCATAACATCGTTTTCGCTTTCTTCTGCAAGCGTGACGCGGACAGACACCTCGCCTTCAGAAGTGAACTTGACGGCGTTGCCCGCCAGATTAGTCAGGGCCTGGCGCAGACGGCCAGGGTCGCCGCTCAAAAGCGTGGGTATATTCAGATCGGTGGAGCATAGCAGCTCCAACCCCTTCTCGTGAGCCCGCACTGCCAGCGTGTCGGCGAAGTCGTCTAACAGAATCGAAAGATCGAAGTTCAGTATCTCCAGCTCCAGTTTGCCGGCTTCAATCTTCGAAAAATCGAGGATGTCGTTCAGAAGCGCCAGCAGGGATTCACCGGAGTTGCGAACGGTCTCGGCATAGCGCCGCTGCTCGTCGCTGAGTTCGGTATCAAGCAACAGCCCTGTCATGCCGATCACCCCATTCATGGGTGTACGGATTTCGTGGCTCATATTCGCCAGGAATTCGCTTTTGGCCTGATTGGCGCACTCAGCTATTATTTTGGCGTCACTGACATCTTTGATCGTTTCTCTAAGGCGATGCGTAAGCTGAGTCCTTTCCAGATGAACAATCAGGCGGGCAAGCAGTTCTTCCTTCACGAATGGCTTGACAAGATAATCCGTTCCACCTGCCTGGAAAACTTCAAGCACTCTGGATCGATCGCTCATGTCTGTCAGAAGGATGATCGGCATATCCATCATCTTCAATTCTTTCCTGATTTTTCTGCAAAGGTCGATGCCTTGCATCCGCGGCATGTTAAAATCGGTAATCACCATGTCGATTTCCGCCATGCGGCTGGAAATGATCTCAAAGGCTTGAACTCCATCTTCCGCTTCGATGACCTTCAGCCCCTCTCGCTCCAAGACTCCCGAAATGATGCTGCGCGCAGTAGCGCTAATATCCACGATTAACGCGGATAGTCCTTCCAACCGGCTGTCATGTTTAAGAATCTTGTTGACAGCCAAGAGCAAATCACCTCGCGCAAACGGCTTGGTTATAAAATCAGCAGCCCCTAACTTAAAACCTTTCTTGCGGTCTTCCAGGTTGTCTTTTCCAGTTACGAATATGACGGGTACTTTGCGGTTCTTGATGTGGAGAAAAAAAAGGGCGTTTTGTTCGCTATGGAGTCTCCGGCAAGTTTCAAAACCATCCATCCCGGGCATTTCGATATCAAGGGTTACCAAATCCACCCTGGATTGCGTTACCAATCTCAGTGCGGACTCACCATCAACTGCATCGGCTATCAGATAATCGCTATCCTTTAGCTCCCTCCGGATTATCTTTCGAATTACTGAGCTGTCATCCACCACCAATATCGTCTTCTGTTTTATCATTATATCCTCAAAAACCGTTGCCCGTTGAGAGTGAACGGTGAACAAAATTCTGCCTTGACATTTTATGAGTTCATCAACTTTGTGTCAGTCGTTGATATTATCGAACCCCTTTTGCATTCAAAAAAGTCGTATATGCTTTATCCGTACCCATGATGTGCTTTGACAGCCAGTCTTTTAAAAAATTGGTGATCTGAATAGGATTGGCTATCTGCCCGGAATCAAACTGCTGTTTCAGCTTCAGTACATGCTCTGTCATTTTATCATGCTTTTGTTTGTGCTCTTGATAATCGGGAAACTTGTACAGTTTCAAGATGCTTTCTTCGGTTATAAAATGGGTTTTGGTATATTCCACCAGGTTTTTCAGAACAGTGTCAAGTGTCTCCTTGCCCTTGCCTGCCTGCATCGCCTCATACAAGTCGTTTAGAAAACCCACCAATATTTTGTGCTGATCATCAATTTTGGTGATTCCCACACTGTAGTCATTTTTCCATTCAAAAAACGCCATTTCTCCTCCTTATGTTTTGAATACACCAGAGCAACTGGAAATGAAAACAAACAATTGTATTGGAAACGCAGAAACAAAGTCCACTATAGTCAGATATAATCAAAATTTTCTGCATATAACGAATGCTAAATTTCTGCAACTTATAATTGGACTATACTGTGAACGAACATAATCCGAGCTTTCCATAAACTCCCTCTCCCAGCGGGGGAGGGTTGGGGTGGGGGTACAAAAACGCAAAATTGTGCCAGTTCAAAGTATCCCATTGCAAACAGAATGTCATGGCTTTATTCATATCATCCTGTCGATTTCCTCAAAGGCTTTTTCAATGCGTTTCCGGGAAACCGGAAACGCTGTTTTCAATTCCTGTGCGTAAAGTGAGACTTTATATTCCTCGATTATCCAGAAGATATCCTGAATTGCCTGCTTCTTTTTATTCGTCGCATGAGGGGACAGCCCGTCCTGAAGAACCTGGTGTCTGTCTGACAGTATCTGAATTTCCCGGCTTTTTGTCTGATCCTTGTCAAAATCCAGCCAGGCCCTCTGAGCACGGATCGCAATGGCGCGAATGTACCGAATCAGGTGGGGGAATCGTTCGGGTTCATACTGAATCATAAAGTCTTCGGGTATCAGGATGCGAAGCTGTTCTTTCATATCTGTCCAGAACTGCCTGGCAATGGCATTGGTTGGGTTATTTCGAATCAGACCTTCGATGCTGCCGCCGGCTTCGGTAATGGCTTCAAGAATTTCCATGCTGGCATCCAACAAATTTTTGGCAAGGGACGGCATGTCTGGAAACGTCTTTTCCGTATAGGCGATAAATTCGCTTTCTGATCGAATGTTTCTGGAAAACAGTCGTATTAAGAGCGCATGATAAAGTCTTTTCTGAATCTTTTTTGCTCCGCCCCACTGTTCGGCCAGAAGTGTTCGGTGTCTGGGAATCGACAGATATTTCTGCATGAATTTCATTTCTCTGGCGTAAACGATCTCAACCAGTCCGGCAACTCCCAGACGGTGGGCCAAAATCGCCTCGCCAGGTTCTTCAAAGAGCCTAAGACTAACGCAGTCCGAATTCTTGACCAGGGCTGGAAATAACGTCCAGGTGACCCCGGCATCTCCCTGGATATTGATGACATCAGGAAGTTCCGCCAAATCCCATCCCGTGATGGACGGGCGTTCCCAGGTTTTTCTGGCAAGATCAAGGGCTGCGTTGCTGATGCGCTCCGGCGCCAGGTTATCGAGTACCGACAGGTCTCTGCCGCTGCAGATCACCTTGCCTTCGGGACTGGTAATGGCAATGCGCATTTTGAGATAATCCGGAAGAGTTTCTTCAGACCAGGCTGAGGCCGGAATATCAATGCCAAAACGCTGGTAGATGAACCGGCTGAGGGCGTTTGCCAGAATTTCAGATTCCCTGGGCATTTCTGTGACGAGGATTTCCACTGTTCTGGAGATAGGTACAAGTTTTTTTCGGTACATTTTCGGAAGCGCCTTGATCATGGCGCCGACTTTTTCCTTCAGGATACCAGGCACCATCCAGTCGAGTGATTCCTTGGGTATGGTCGGAGCTGCAGCCGAAGGAATGTGAACGGTGAGTCCGTCTTCCTTGCTTCCGGGTTCAAAACTGTACAAACACGAAAAATGGTTATTTCCCAGCGTGACCCTGTCCGGATAAAGCGCCAGTTCCCCGGAATCGGGAGCATATTGCAGCAGGTCTTCCCGGTTCATGAGCAGAAAACCTTCATCCCCCTTATCCTTCAAGAATTTCTGAAATGTTCTGATATCACTGATTGTTGCGGGAATACGCTGGTGGTAAAAATCATATAGGTCTGCTTCGCCGACGAGCAGGTCTTTTCGCCGGAACCGGTTCTCCATATCCTGAATTTCTTCAATCAAATTCTGATTGCGGATCATGAAGGCAAACGGTTTTTTTACATCACCTTCCACCAGCGCGCTGCGCACAAAGATGTTCGAGGCTTCCACCGGATCAATCCGGCCATAGCAAACCGAACGCTGGCTGACGATGATGAGTCCAAAGAGGCTGACCTGCTCAAGCGCTACAACCTCGCCCCGGCTTCGTTCCCAGTGCGCCTGGCTCCAAGTGTAACGGCAAAGGGACTTTCCCAGTTCTTCCAGCCATTTGGAATCAATGCCGGCAACGATCCTGGCAAACAGGCGCGAGGTTTCCACCATTTCGGCCGCCACGATCCAGTTTCCGGCCTTGTTGAATTGGCTGGACCCCGGAAAAACCATGACTTCCCGGTCCCGTGCTGCTTTAAATATGTTTTTTTCCTTTTTCATGGCTATGTTGGAAAGAAATCCACTGAGGATTGAGCGGTGGATGGCGCTGTAGCGGTCCGGGAAATCTGTGACGTTTTTATGCTTTCCCTTAGGCAAAAGGGGGATCAATGGAGAGTCCTTTTCCGGGTCGCCTAAATCCCCCACAGCCTCCATATTACAAAGGGGGGAAGGGTTTGTTTTGGACGTTATCATCCCGAATTCTTCAACGATCGCTGAAAGTTGTGAATGAATATCCCGCCATTCCCGCATCCGTTTAAACGATAAAAAATGCTGGCTGCAGAACCGTTTCAACCTGGCGGAGGATTTATCCGTTTCCTGAAGTTGGTGGTACTGGTTCCATATATTTAACAGACCGATAAAGTCCGATGATGGATCGCTGAAAATTCGGTGCATGGCATCCGCCTGCTGAGCCTTTTCCACGGGTCTTTCCCTGGGGTCCTGAATACAGAGTGCCGCAGTGATGATGGCAATCTCCGGAACGCACCCCTCGGTTCGGGACTGAATCAGAATTCTTGACAGCCGGGGATCCACAGGTATTCTGGACATGAGCCGGCCCTGTTCGGTTAGTGTAAATCCGTTGACCGTCAACGGTAAATCGTCTGTTTTACGAATGGCCCCAAGCTCTGTCAGCAGGTCAAAGCCGTCCGAAATGCTGCGTGAATCGGGCTGGTCAACAAAAGGAAAATCAGCGATGGCTCCCAGCTTCAGGGCCATCATTCTCAAGACGACTTCGGCCAGGTTGGATCTGAGTATTTCCGGTCGCGTAAACTGGGGGCGGGACAAATAGTCTTCTTCGCAATAGAGACGGATGCAGATACCATTTTCCAGGCGTCCGCAGCGGCCCTTGCGCTGATCTGCGCTGCTTCTGCTGATGGGCCGCACCTGAAGGGACGTGGTTCTGGATCGGGGTGTGTATTGGGAAATCCGGGCAAGGCCTGCATCAATCACATATTTTACCCCTGGAATGGTCAGGGATGTTTCGGCGATATTGGTGGCTACAATGATTTTTCGTCCCACAGCAGGGGAAAAAACCCTGGCCTGATCCTTTGCAGAAAGCCTGGCGAACAGGGGAAGAACGGTGACGTGCATCAGCCTTCTGCCCTCAATCATTTCGCAGGTTTCCCGAATGTCCTGTTCGGTAGGCATGAAAATGAGTACATCTCCAAAAGGCTCTTGCCGGCAGAGTCGGTCCACTGCCTTCACTGCCAGTTCGACAGGGGACGGCTCACCGTCTTCATCTGATGGCGCATTCGGCGGCAAGTAGCGAACTTCCACCGGATACATGCGTCCGGACACCTCGATTACCGGTGCATTATCAAATGCCTTGGAAAATTTATCCGTGTCGATGGTAGCGGAGGTAATGATCAGTTTCAGGTCTTTGCGCTTCCGAAGCAGGGTTTTGACAATTCCCAGGATAAAATCAATGTTCAGGCTTCGCTCGTGGGCTTCATCCACAATAAGGGTGTCGTAGCGGTTCAGAAAGGGATCATTCAGGGTTTCAGCCAGAAGGATGCCATCGGTCATAACCTTGATGATCGAATGGCGGCTGGTCTTGTCTGTAAATCGTATTTTATACCCGACGGACTGGCCGAGAGTCTCGCCAAGTTCCTCTGCAATTCGGTTTGCCACGGTCATGGCGGCAATTCTTCGCGGCTGGGTGCAGCCGATAACACCGCTTAGCCCGCGGCCTGCATCCAGACAGAATTTAGGAAGCTGTGTGGTTTTTCCGGAGCCGGTTTCTCCGGACACGATCACGACCGGGTATTCAGAAATGGTCTGGATAATTTCGTCTTTTTTGTCAATAATGGGAAGGGCTGGATCGTAAACGCGTTTGGGACGGCTGGCTCTGGTGAGTCGCGTCGGCGCCTGATCCGGCTTCGAACCGGTTGATGCCTGGTGATGAGAGTTTATTAAACGTGGATTCATTGTTTGGAAAGGTAATCATCATGATGTGGACAAAGGGGCCAAAATATCTTTTGGCCGTGTTCTTTTTTCCCCCTTATGAAAAAAGGGGGAAGAAGGGGCGAACGGATCGGAAATATTCGATCTGTCAATTATGCGGATTCTGAACTGTTCGTGGAATCCGAAGAAACAGACGATTCTGATGCAGTGGCCGGACTCTTTTTCTTGTTGTACCGACGGCGTCTGCGTTTCTTTTTGACAGGTGCTGGTTCAGATAATTCTGCGGGCGGCTCCTCCGGCGAATCCGGAGAATCAGATGATTCCGCGGGCAACTCCTCCGGCAATTTTTGGGGATCATCGGATTCGATTTCATCAATTTCATCAATAGGTGCAGGCAAGTTTTCTGGAATCTCAGAAGGGGACGTTTCCTCAAAATCCATGATATCGTCGTCTTCAATTGGATCGGTGGATGATGCGGAAAAATCAAACCCTTCAGGCGGTTCCGGGGCAAATCCAAAAAAAGTTCCCGGAAAATAATCATCTCCCCGCGGAATGGTAAATTTAAAGGCAGGTATCTCTTTTCTGCGATCAGGGCGAGCAGGGCGGTCAACCCGGTCTGGGCGATCCGGGCGGTCGGTGCGTTCGCCGCGTTTGGGTGCGGCAGCGCGCGGTTTTCGTTCGGGTTTGCATGTTCTATCCTGAGAATAGCGGTTCCGGGGGACTGGCCCCGCCTTGTCTTCCTTGAACCAGTCGTCTTCAGGCCATACCACTGGAATTTTGGCATTCAACAGGGCTTCCAGTGGTTCCAGGTGAAAAACATAAGCTTCACAGGCAAAGGCAATGGACTTGCCGGTTTTTCCGGCTCTGGCCGTTCGACCGATGCGGTGGACATAATTTTCCGGATCCTGGGGAAGATCGAAATTGATGACATGGCTGATATCCTCCACATGGATACCCCGTGATGCCACATCTGTGGCAATCAACATCTTGATCTTTCCTTCCTTGAACTGTTCCATCAGCTTGAAGCGCTTTTGCTGCGGCAGATCGCCGGTAATTCCCTCGGCTGGCCATCCATTGCCCTTTAGTTTGGTAGCCAGCCATTCGACTCCGGACTTGGTGTTTACAAAAATCAGGATGCGTTCCCATGTCTCCCTTTCCAGAAGCCCAAGAAGCAGAGATAGTTTCTGGTCGGAGCCAACATGAATAAGGGACTGCTCAATGCCCTCAACCGCAACATCCTCCGGGGTTACGGAAATAAATTCCGGAAGGTTCATGTACTCATAAGTAAGTTCCATCACCCGGAAGGACAGGGTTGCGGAAAATAGCAGGGACTGGCGCTTGTCATAGCGGGGCAGTTTCTGAAGAATAAACCGCATGTCTTTGGAAAAACCAAGGTCCAGGAGCCGGTCCGCCTCATCAATCACAATGATTTTAACGCTGCCGGTTTTAAAGATGCCCTGCTTGAAATAATCAATGATTCTTCCGGGCGTACAGATAACTATGTCAACGCCGCCTCGCAGAATATCCGCCTGTTTTTGATAATCCACGCCGCCGACAACCTGGGCGATCGTAAGACCGGTATATTTTCCTATAAGGCAGGCTTCCTCATAAGTCTGAAGCGCCAGTTCGCGGGTGGGGGACACGATCAGGGCGCCCGGCTCGCCGGGGACCCTTGCTTCTTCGGTAAGCAAGCGGGTGAAAACGGTTACCAGAAAGGCGGCGGTTTTTCCGGTTCCGGTCTGGGCCTGTCCCGCCACGTCCTTGCCGGAAAGGGAAAGGGGCAGGGTTTGAGCCTGAATCGGGGTGCACTGGATAAATCCAGCCTCTGATAATCCTTTCAGGACAGGCTCGGGCAGAGTCATTTCGTCAAAATAGGTATGGGTAAGAAATTTTGGCTTGTCTGCCCGGGGTTCGAAAATGGGTTCATCAAGTATGTCTGTCATTCATTATCCTTATTAACGATATTCCTTTAAATGGCTTCCGGGGAAACAATCCCAGTTTCCTTCCCGATATGAGGGCGTTCCAATGCCACAAACATGCTTTTTATGGAACGATCCATTTATTTCCATCTGCATACAGCATACTCTTTTTACAGGAATTATCAAGTACGATGAAATCGTAAAAATTCGAAGTGGGGATATCCACAAGAAGAATGCCGGCATACTGGCATACTGGCATACCGGCGAGTCACTTTGATTTCGCCAAGTCGAGCGCTTGCTGCAATTTATCCCCAAAGGTTCCAACAGGCTGGGAAGATTTCTGAGGTGAATACTGCTGCCAGTTATCATCCTCCGGGGCATCCAGTCTCAGGGTGATTCTTCTTTCCGCCAGCTTGATCTCGTCAATCACCACAGTCATGGCGCGGCCCGGTTTAAGGGAATCCATGGCGGAAGGTTGTCCCGATGACCGGATTCTGGAAAGCGGCAGGATGCCGACAATGCCAGGCTCCAGGGTGACGATATATCCCCATTTTTCCCGTTTCTGAATCATGCCCTCCAAGGTCTGGCCTGTCTTATACTTTTCCGGAACATCCATCCACGGATCTCCTTCTGCATCCTTGATGCTGAGGGAAATGCGCTTTTTCAACAGGTCGATTTCCTTGATCAGGACAAAAACCGACTCCCCAGGTCGAAGAAAATCTTCCGGCCGATTGACCCGCTGAGTATAGCTGATTTCAGAAAGATGAACCAGTCCATCAATGCCGGGCGCCAGTTCCACAAAGGCCCCAAAAGGCGCCAGCCGGGTAATTTTTCCTTTTACCCGATCGCCAGCATGAAATTGATCGCTGATATGGCTCCATGGATTATCAAGAACCTGTTTGATGGACAGAGCAATCTTGGGATCATCTTCCGGCCTTGGCTGCATCGAGGTGACAACCACCTGAATCGTATCATCGGGACTAAGGACATCTTCGGGTTTTTCAATGTGTGACCAACTGATTTCGGATATTGGCACCAGGCCCGACAGCCCAGGTATCAGTTCGACGAATGCGCCGTAGGGCATGATTCTGGCGACCCTTCCGGTACAGACGGAGCCTACGGAGAGTTTTTCCAGAAACAGCTCTTTTTTACTATCCATATCCTGTTTTAACAACTCACGCCTTGAAACAACGATATTTCTGCCTCTTTCTTCAAACTGAAGGATCAAAAAATCAAAGGACTGCCCGATGAATAATTCCGGATTTTCAATATGGGACACGTCCATCTGGCTGATAGGACAAAAGGCGCGGGTATGATGAATGTCTATATTGAATCCGCCCTTACACTGTTCGATGACTTTTCCGTTTACCGGAATTGCATTGTGGTAGGCTTCAATGAGCAGGGTGTTGTCCCCTGATCCGGAAATGGCTTTTGAAAGCCGGATTTCGTCCTCTTTGACGGAAACCACATAGAGTTCAACAATGTCTCCGATGACGTAGGGAAATTCGCCATTGGAATTGAGCAGATCAGCTCTGTTGGCCACTCCGTCTATCTGGGTTCCGGTATCCAGGAAGATGGAATCTTTTCCAATTGAAATGATGCGGCCGGATATTCTATTGCCGACCTCAATATTTCGTGTGATTTTGGAGCTGTATGACTCCAATAGATCTGCAAAACTGGGTTCAGCGTCTTCTGTAGAGAGTTCTTCTTTAGGAAGCTCTTCTTCATGGAGTTCTTCTTCAGAAAAGGATGGCATCTGTCATTTTCCTCTTGTTCATTTTAAGTGATTTATTTTAAATATCATTCTTAAATTTCATCGAACGCTCTTGTGCCCGCTAATCACAACTAAAATCGAAAGGATTCCCCCCTTTGAAAAAGGGGGGCCAGGGGGGATTTAGGAGGCTATCCACCTGGAAAATCCCCCTCGATCCCCCTTTTTCAAAGGGGGAAGTATCATTTTCATATGTGGTGTGATCGAATTTAAGAAAGATACGATTTTAAGATATTTAATTATTGAAAAATCTTGAAAAAAATCCGGCTTTGGGTATGTAAACCGGTGAGATCAGATCCACCTTGCCCACAATGTCCTTGTCGAATTGGATAACCATTTCGCCGAGACGTTGACCTTCTTTGATCTCTCCTCTAACCTGATCGGGAAGGTCGATATTTCTGGTAATCTGTTTTTTCTTATCGCGGGGAACTGGATAGAAAAAATCGGTAGCAGCCACCGGCTTGAGGCTTTTTTGCTTGCCATCCGGAAGGGCTACGTCTTTGTCCACGGGATCACCTTTTTTGACGAGAGTCATCATTTCATACTGTGAAAAATACGTTTTTAGCTTATTTTCGGCGAAGCTATCTCTGGTTTTGGCTGTGGAACTGCCCATGACCACGGCAATGAGGCGAAGGTTGTTTATCTTGGCAGTGGCGGCGATACTGTAGCCGGCCTCACGATAAAAGCCAGTCTTAAGGCCGTCCATGCCGGAAAAACGGTTCATCAGTTGGTTGTGGTTCCGCATGATCAGGGTACCGTCCCTAAATGGAGCGGTTTTCAGGGATGTCCATTCCAGGATTCCGGGATGGGTGAGCAGATTTCCAGCCAGAATGGAAAGATCCGCGCATGATGTCATATCCGGTTCCTGACCCTTGGCAGGGGGCAGTCCGTGCATGGAGTGAAATCGGGAATCGGCCATGTTGAGCGATTTGGCCTTTTCGTTCATCAGATCGACGAAATTCTCCCGGCTGCCGGCAACGAATTCGGCCACGGCAAAAGCCGCATCGTTGGCCGATGCCACCATGACAGCCCTCATCATCTCTTCCAGGGGAAATACCTCGCCTGGCTTAAGAAAAACCTGGCTGCCGCCCATTCTGGCCGCCTCTTGGGATACGGTTACCTTGTCACCAAGCTTGATCTGGCCGCTTTCCAATCTGTCCATCACGATGGCTGCCAGCATCAGCTTGGTGATACTGGCCGGGGGCAGGGACAGGTGAACATTTTCGCCCTCCAGCATTTTACCGGTTTGCGCTTCCACAACAATAAACGCCTTGTAGAGTACCGGTGGTTCTGGTGCTGGTTTTTGTGCGGGGACATTTTTGAGGGGTGCGGGTTGCTTGGCGACTTTTGTCGGAGCAACCGGTTTTTTTTTGGTGGCTTGAGCCGAGGCTTTGGCCGGAGCAGCCGGTTTTTTTTTGGTGGCTTGAGTCGAGGCTTTGGCCGAAGCAGCCGGTTTTTTTGAGGAAGCCTGCACCGAGGCTTTGGTGGGCGCGACTGGCTTTTTTTTAGGGATTTCCGTGGCCCAGGCGGGGGCTATCCCTAACGCAACTATCAGAAGGGCGATAAAATATTTTTTCATAAGACCTCCTTGTTTGGTCATTAAAGACGGTATTGAGGTACCATAGAATATGGCGCTCTGAGAGTCAATGGCAAATAAAGGCATGGAGAACCGGAGCTTTGCCGTCCGATGATGACCTCAATTCCAATATTCAAAACTTTGCGAACGAATGCCGATAAAACGGTGTTGGCCTTGATTCTCGTTTCGGCCAGCCCCCTCCCAACCTCCCCCCGCTGGGGGGAGGAGCAGAAAACCTCCCTCTCTCAGCGGGGGAGGGTCGGGGTGGGGGGAAAGCAATATGGCCGAAACGATGATCAAGGTTCAGTGTTCATTCTTTTTCCCCAAGATGTTTCCTGAGAATTTCAAAGATACTTTCTGCTATCCTTACCGCTCTTCCGGATTCATCCCCTGATGGTTCACCATGTGGCAGAAGCCCTTCATCAGCAGGATATCGTCCCCGGTAAATGCTGTTCATAAAGACCGCATCGTCCACGGAAAAAGAAATGTCATACCCTGATAAACTGACATCATTCAGAAGCTTTATAATATCATGCGATTTTTCCGGTTTCTTACCTTTTTCAAGAATGAGCGCCTTCAGACATTTTTCCACACACTGCTGGGCGTGATAACAGGCTCCTTTGAATTTTCCATGGTCAAGCAGGATTGTTGCCGTTTCTCTCTCTTCCTTTGCATCGTTCATCCACACTTCTGTTGCTTTTCGCATGTAAATAAGCCTCCCTGTTTCCATGACTTCTTCCATAAAAGGGCTTCCAGATGAATAAAGATGCCGAACCTCATGCCGGGTAAATACTTTTATGTCGATTGAAACGCTTCTGTCTGCAAGAAGTTTCTCTATTTCCATGTGCCGTTCGAGATGGTTCTTCAAGGAATCTTTTACGATAAGAAGATCGATGTCGCTGTGTTCCCGTGCATGTTGAGCGCCGTACGAACCGAAAAGAATAATACTGTACGGATCGTAACCGTTAATGAGTCTTTGACGAACATCTTCAAGTGTTTTAAGCATGTTAGATAACTTTGCCTGTAACTTCCCAATAAGTCGTGGTAATCAAAATATATAATTATTACATATCGTTTCTGAATTTTGTTGTAATCAAAAAAGATTTGAATTTCAAGCATAATTGATTGTAAATATAACATCAATGGTTGTATAAACTGATTCCAAATCTGTAAAATCATCAGAAAAAAAGGAATGTGATGCCGATGTCGAGACAGATGGCGCTCTTATCAGGTAAACGCAGCAAAGAATCCTTTTCGTCCATTGTCCGGGAATCGGGGCTTTGTTCCTTGCGCGCGGACGGGATTAAAATTCTTCAGATCAATATTACCCGGCAATGCAATCTCAGTTGCAGCCATTGTCATGTGAAGGCCGGTCCGGACAGAAAAGAGAGAATGGACAGAGAAACCCTTGAGCTGTGTCTTCTGGCAGCCGATGTGCACCATATTCCGACCTTGGACATCACCGGCGGCGCCCCGGAGCTTCACCCGGATCTTCCGTGGCTTCTGGAACAGGCAACCCGGATCGGCCGCCGGGTCATTGTCAGAAGCAACCTTGTCATTCTCCAGGATTTGAAATATTCTTTTTATCTTGATCTCTATGCTCGATTGGGCATTGAAGTCATAGGTTCCATGCCAGACTATCAACTGGATCGCGCCGAGCTTCAGCGCGGGAAGAACACATTTCTGCAGACCATTGCATCCATCCGTGATCTGAATCAAAGAGGGTATGGAATGCAAGGAAGCGGGCTGATACTAAACCTTGCTCACAACCCACCTGACGCCTGTCTGCCTGCGAGCCAGGCATCTCTGGAAAACGAGTACCGGCTTCGTCTTCGGGAAGAGTACGGGATCGAGTTCAACCGCTTATATTGTCTGACGAACTGTCCGGTGGGTCGCTATCTGGATTATCTGGTTAACAGCGACAATTTTGATAATTATATGTGTAAGCTGAGACAATCCTTCAATCCTGATGCAGTGCAAAATGTGATGTGCCGGACCACGTTGTCTGTGGGATGGAACGGAAGTCTTTTTGATTGTGATTTTAACCAGATGCTGGGTCTATCGGTAAACAGCGACTCCCCCAGGCATATTCGTGATTTTGATTTCGATAAACTGGCGAGCCGGGAAATCATGATTATGAATCATTGTTTTGCCTGTACTGCCAGCGCAGGATCATCATGACAGGGAGAACTGACTCCCTGTCAGGGAGCCCAATTAACAAAGCCGTTGACCGTTGACGACAAACGGTGAATGGTGAACGGTCAATATATCATGGAGGATTGCATGCAGGAGATTCGATTCCACGGAAGAGGCGGTCAAGGGTCTGTTATAGGGTCAGAGGTTCTTGCACAGGCCTTTTTTATCGAGGGCAAATTTGTTCAGGCATTTCCAGCTTTTGGTGTGGAGCGCAGGGGAGCGCCGGTCACGGCTTTCTGCCGGATTGACAATCAGCATATCAATCTGCGAAGTCAAATTTACCACCCGGATCATGTGGTGGTGCTGGATGCTTCCATGCTTGATAATGTGAATGTGATAGAGGGGTTGAAAAAAAACGGCAGCATTGTGATCAACTCATCCCGTACACCGGAATTTTATAAGGATTTTTTTGGCGATGATTATCGGCTTTTCGTGATTGATGCGGCTGCTATCGCCGTTTCGCATCGTCTCGGTTCCGCGGCCAACCCAATTGTAAACACAGCTATTTTAGGCGCTTTTTCGAAAGCCACAGGTCTGGTCGGAATCAATGCCATTCTACAGGCCATTGAAGCTTATGTACCGGTAAAAAAAGCGCAGAACCAGCAGGCGGCGCAAGCAGCATATAATCAGGTGGTGAAAGTTTGACGGGTTTCCGGAAAAAAGAGACATCTGTTTTGTAGGGATCAGCCAGAGGAAAGGAAGAGAATTTATGGCGGCGAAAAAACGCAGTGAAATGGCGATAAAACACAAGTTCAAATCGTATCGCGACATCACCCCGATGCATGTTTCCCTGGGAAACATGCTTCACAATAAAACCGGCGGTTGGCGTTTTATCAAGCCAATCTATGAAGACAAGATTCCGGCATGCCAGAACGCCTGTCCGGCGGGTAATGATATTGAAGGCTGGGTGAAACTGCTCAATAACAAGGAATATGAAAAAGCCTATTGGCATCTCAAGCGGGAAGAACCTTTTCCGGCGATCCTGGGCCGGGTTTGTTTTAAATTCTGTGAGGATGCCTGTAACAGGACGGTACTGGATGATTGTATCCAGATCAAGGAACTGGAGCGGTTTGTCGGAGATCAATTCGCTCCCGCAACCCCCCATCCGGAGCTGCCCGATAACAATGGCCAGTCTGACAAAATAAGGAGTCTGGCTGTTGTCGGATCGGGTCCATCCGGCATGTCTGTGGCTTATTTCGCCAGACTGCTCGGATTCAGGGTGACGATTTTTGACAAAGAAGCCTTGCTGGGCGGTATTCTACGGCTGGGTATCCCTAACTATCGCCTTCCCAGACAGGTCGTTGCATCTGAATTTGAGGGGCTATCCCTTATGGGCGTTGAGCTGCGGCCGAATACGGAAATCGGAAAAGATATCCCACTGGAAACCCTTACTCAAACATTCGACTATGTGTTTTTGGCCACCGGAGCGCATAGAAGCGTTCAGATGGAACTGACGGCAAACCTCTCCTGCTGTCAAATCATGAGCGCCATGAACATTCTGAAGCAGGTAGCCAGGGGCGAAACCGTTGCGCTGGGCAAGCGGGTGGCGGTGATCGGCGGTGGCAATACCGCAATTGATGCAGCGCGAACAGCCATTCGCATGGGATGCCATGTCACGGTTATTTACCGAAGATCGTTAACAGAAATGCCGGCTCATCCGGAGGAAGTCCGGGAAGCCCAGGAAGAAGGCGTCATTTTTCGTTTTCTGGCGGCCCCCGAAGATATTACGCTTAATGCGGACACTACGATTGAAAATCTCGTATGCTGTGAAATGGAACTGGGCCCAACTGACGAGAGCGGGCGCTGCCGGCCCATCCGCAAGGAGGGCGTGACGTTTGACGTACCAGTAGACACCATCCTGGTCGCCATCGGGGAAAATCCGGATTTTGATTATCTTGGCAGGCGCGTCCGTTCAAGCGATACCATCATTCGCACCGGGGATGATTTATCAATTCTATCAGATCATACCGATGGAGAGAAGGTGTTTGCGGGCGGCGACATGATAGACATCCCGCATACTGTTGTCCATGCCGTTGCTTCCGGCAAAAAAGCCGCCATCGCCATGGACTGTGACCGAAGAGGTGTTGCATTTTCTGATGTTCTGAATCAGATTCGCATCGGCAGTGGCGATGCTCTCAGTTTTTCCAGATATATGAATTGGGCTCCGGTGAATCCCGTACTACAGAATGATCAGAAAGTGGTGGATTCAACAAAAATCGTTTATGATTATTTCATCAAAATGCCGGGATGCGAAAAAACCATTCAACCAGCCGATCTGCGTAAGGATTCTTTTGAACCCTATCACGCTACTCTTTCCGTGGAAGAAGCACTTCATGAAACAGAGCGATGTATGCACTGCGGTCGTTGTACGGAATGTGATAACTGCTTGATTTTCTGCCCAGATGTGTCGATTCTGGATCAAACCCGTGAAACATTCGGATACGCCATTGATTATGACTATTGCAAAGGATGCGGCATCTGTCTTACGGAATGTCCGCGTCATGCCATTACCATGGTCGCTGAAGGCTAAAGGCGGAATGCCGGCATACCGGCATGTTTATAGCTAAAGACTGAAGGAGGTATAATTGAAAAAGGCAATCAAAGGAAATCACGCGATTTCTTATGGCGTAAAGCTGAGTAAGGTGGGCGTAATATCGGCCTATCCTATCACCCCGCAGACGACGATCGTGGAAGAATTATCCGAAATGTGCGCAAGTAAAGATCTGGATGCGAGCTTTATCAAGGTTGAAAGCGAGCACTCGGCAATGGCGGCCCTTATCGGCGCTGCAACCACCGGAGTTCGCACCTTTACGGCAACCAGCGGCAACGGCCTGCTCCTGATGCACGAGGTGTTGCACTGGACCGCAGGCGCCCGTTTACCCATTGTAATGGCCAATGTCAACCGGGCCGTCAGCGGCGTATGGAACATCTGGGCCGAGCAAACAGATTCCCTTGCGCAGCGGGACACTGGCTGGATTCAGATTTACTGCGAATCCAGCCAGGAACTTCTGGATGCTGTAATCATGGCCTACAAACTGGCGGAGAAGGTTATGCTCCCGGTTATGATTGCCTACGACGCATTTTTCCTGAGCCACACAACAGAAATTGTCGATATTCCGGATGCTGATCTCGTGGATCGGTTCATTCCGCCTTATGTACCGCCGGTAAGCCTGAATTTCGATGAACCAAGGATGTTCGGAGGCTTTTTCGCCACCGATTATTTCTACGAACACCGCTATACCCTGCAGCAGGCTACTCACGAGGCATTGCGCTACTATCCGGAAGTTTGCCGGGAATTTCATGGCGTTTTCGGCCGGGCTTATGATCTGGTTGAAACCTATCAAGCAGAAGATGCGGAAGTCATTTTGGTTACTGCAGGCGCTATTACCTCGGTATCCCGTATCGCCATTGATAAATTACGGGCCAAGGGCGAAAAAGTCGGCATTATGAAGCTGCGCATGTTCAGGCCCATTCCCGTCGATTGCTGGCGGGATGTTCTGGGAAAAGCCAGGAAGGTAGTGGTCATTGATCGCAACATGTCCGTTGGTTTGGGGGGAGTGTTCGCCAGTGAAATCCGCTCCGCTCTCTATGCCTCGGATAATCGGCCCCCGATTTATTCCGTGATCGCCGGTCTGGGCGGGCGCGATGTTACTCCGGAGGATGTGGAAGGGATTTTGAACCATGTACTTACCCATGACAAACCATCCGATGAGCCCTTGTTCTGGGGCTTGAAACAATAGAGGCTTATTATGCAAAAAATGATTGATATTCCCCGGCAAGTATTGGTTGAAGAGGAATTGATGCAGCCTGGAATGACCTCATGTCAAGGTTGCGCAGCGCCCATATCCATGAAGATAGCTTTGAAAGCCTTGGGGGAACGAACGGTTGTCGTGCTTCCTGCATGTTGTTTCGCTGTGTTTGTTGGCGGATATCCTTATTCGAGCCTCAAGGTTCCAATTATCCATTGTCCCTTTGAAACCGCCGCTGTTGTTGCTTCGGGCGCCGCTGCAGCGCTGGATGTCCGGGGGGAAAAGGATGTAGTGGTAATGGCGTGGGCAGGGGATGGCGGCACTTTCGACATTGGCATGCAGGCTCTTTCCGGAGCTGCGGAACGCAACGAGAACATTCTATTTGTCTGCTATGATAACGAGGCTTATATGAATACCGGTATTCAACGCTCCAGTGCAACCCCCATGGGTGCATGGACAACAACCACTCCTGCCGGGTCCATCAAGGAAGAATCCAAAAAAGATATAGAGCAGATCATGTTGGCGCATCACATATCCTATATGGCCACTGCTTCGGCAGCCTATCCGGATGACATGTTCCGAAAATTCAGGAAGGCGCGCCAGATTACCGGCATGAAGTTCATTCACCTTTTGTCCGCCTGCCCCCCAGGGTGGCGTATCGACCCTGCCAATTCGATACAGGTTATGCGAATGGCGACCCAGTCCAATGTATTTCCCATTTATGAAGTTAACAAATTACGGTTTTCAAAGGATAATCAGCGATTTGAAGAAGATTGGGAATACACCATCAATGTCTTTCCTGAAAGAAAAGTCTCCGTAAAGGGGTATTTAAAATCACAGGGGCGATTCGGACTGATTACGGATGAGATGATTGATTACACCCAGAAAAAAGTAGATCGAAAATGGAATGAGCTGGTTCAAAAGCAGGATAATACGAATCAGGTCATCCAACGCCAGGCGGGTATCTGTTAGCCCTGGGGCGTCAGCACGATTGAATGCAAGTAGATTGAGGTGATAGATATGGCACTATTATCAAAAAACAGACTGACAAAGATGATGTTGGACATCTTGTTGCAACTTCCTACTGGCGCTAAAAACCTGAAAGAAAATATTACATTTCGACTGGGTTCAATAGGACAACTGTCTTCAAATAGAGATATTAATGCAGCTTGGGACGAAACGAAAAGTAGAGCTGCTAAACTGTATCCAGACAGGTTTATTTTGGACAAAAGGAATGTCCTTCAATGGAATGACGGAAGTGTAAGAGTGCTGGACGATAAAATTTCCACTGCCAATGTTAAAAGGCTTAACCAATTGGCGGAAACAGAGAACTGCAGTGTTGATGATTTAGTAACAAAACTCATTTCCGACTATAAACATCAGAAGAAAAAGTAATAATGCTATTAAATTAGAGTGGCTAACAAAAAACTGCAAATGTTTTTTTGATTGAATAAACATGAATGACTTCCCAATTATGCAGCGACTCATCTCCATGGAGATGTCTAACAACCGCATCAAGGCACGCAGGGAAGCTCGGTGGCGCTTCATGGCAATGTTTTTGGCGGCGCAATTTATGTGGAGCATTAGCCACTTTATGACACGAATGTGTGAGGGGTTCCCCCTACTTACGGTTTGCTTGATATTGCCTGCGTGTACCTCATCTTGCCCCCAATCCTGCACAAGAATGTACTCGACCCGAATTAAGGAAACTGAAAGGAAACTGAAAGGAAACTGAAAGGAAACTGAGATGCATGAACGATCCTCGTCAAGATTCTTTTTAACAGCAGTATTGGCATGTATGCTTTTAGCCGGTTATTCCGATGCATCTGAAAACCCTGCAGTCACTCCGCCGGTTCAACTTCCATGGTCTGTTACCCCGAAAATTGTGTTCAATCCGGGGAGCCATACATCTTACGAGTTTGGCAACCCGTTCCCGCCTGGTCAGTCTCCTCTTAGTCGCCTTGAGTTTCCCCTTGCCACTTGGTGGGGAGGTGTAGAACTGCGCAGGGATTTCCCCAGGTTTTCGATCGGCATTGAAGGTCTGACAAACATTTCAGGGGATGCAGACTCCAAAATGAAAGACTCTGACTGGGACGATGAGCAGAATCCGACAGTCAAGACCATCTATTCAGAATCTTCTTGCCGTCAGGAAAGAAGCTGGATGGTTAAGGGGGACATCGACCTAAAAGTTTCTGACTGGCTTGAACTTCCTGATTGGCTTGACATCAGGCCTCTTGCTGGTTTTCGTTGGCAGTATCTTGATTTCATGGTCCATGACGGTATCCAGTATACACTATATGGTTCCACTCCAATTGAGCTGCTTCCAGGGGATGTGCTTCGTTTCAATCAAACATGGTGGAACTACTTTGCGGGGATACGAAGCAAGTTTGGACTTGGCAGGCCATTCGCTCTACCAAACACCTATCTTAACTGTCAATTTGACTGGGGATATGCGAATGGGGACAACAAGGATCACCATCTGATTAGAGAAGGTACGAGATACACCTTTGAAAACACGACTGGAGATGCTTTGCACGGCTCGGCTGGACTGAAGATGGATATCACCTCGCACCTTGCTGCAGGCATAGAGTTTGACTGGCTGAAGATCGAGTCAACAGGCAGTCACCAGTTAATAAACAAAGCATTTGATGTTGACCTTACTTTTGACAACGGAGTCAGAAGCTGGTCTGAACAGACAAGCATCATGTTCACTATGGATTACAGGTTCTGAAATACACCCCGTATCCCGAACGACTTTGGCAATACGTTCCGCATAGCAGCTTAGGGTATCAAACAGATGGCCCAACCACATCAGATAATATTGTGAATCATACCATGCTGGCCGAGAGTGGCCAGGAAAATTCATGTCGAATGAGAAATTTTCTATGGATGCTGAGCATGATTTAAAGTATCATCAAACTTGAAGTCAGTTATCCATTCAACCCAACACGCATTGAGGAACCCGCAATGTCAACTGTAATGATCCAGCCAGCAACCTATGAAGACATCCGGAAAGCGATAGACCGGGCATTCGAGATTTTCCCCCTGAACCTGAAGTCCAAAAAAATATTGATCAAACCTAATGTCTTGAGAGCATCAGAGGCCAATGAGGCGATTGTAACAAATCCCGCAGTGCTGGCTGCAGTAGTGCAAAGGGTTGAATCCATGGAACCGGCTTCGATTATCGTGGGGGATAATCCGGGCATTTTTAGTTATGGAGCCAACGAGGAAAGTTTTAGAAAGACTGGCCTGATGGCGGCTTCCGGGGGTTACTACCGGAATATAGGCATTGATGCTCAGAAAATTGATTTTAACCCGGAATATATGCCGACGGTAAGTCTATCGCGGGCGGTTCTGGAGGCGGACATCATTATCAGCCTGCCCAAATTCAAAACCCACGGGCTGACGATAATGACAGGAGCCATCAAAAACAGTTACGGTTTCCTGCCAGGCGCTCAAAAAGCCCGGCTTCACAAGGCTGCGGGCAGTCCGGCGCGGTTCCACGAAATGATTGTGGATGTGTTCCGGCTCCGGGTGCCGGATCTGTTCATTGTGGATGCGGTGGTTGGAATGGAAGGAAATGGTCCGGCATCTCCGGAGCTGAGGGATATCGGACTGATTCTGGCCTCGGACAATGCCGTGGCCCTGGATGCTGTCATTGCAACCATGATGGGGTGCGACCCGGCCAAGCTGGGGTTTCTTCGGAAGGCCAAAAACGTGGGCCTGGGAGATTATGATCTTGAAACGATTGAAATTATCGGGGAACTCAAACGACTGACTGATTTCAAACTACCCCCGCTGGGTGGTGAGGCCATCACTCATAACGAGTCCATTCAGGCGGTTCTTGATAGACCGACGTTGCTTCGGCCCAGGGCGGATGAGAAACGCTGTACGGGGTGTGGCGCTTGTGTTGATCAGTGCCCGGTGTCTGCTCTTTTGATGAATGAGAATTACCCGATTGCTGATCCGGAAATCTGCATCCGCTGTTTCTGTTGCCAGGAGATATGTCCGGAAAAAGCCATGGCCTTGGTGTAGTGGCTTATCCAGTCTTCTGCGGTGTAGGAAAACCGGATTCGGAATTGTCGGTGAATGCGGCATCAATCCAAAGGACTGCGAACCGCCAGTCCGCCTTTATTCAGAACATGGGTGTAAATCATTGTCGTTGTTACGTCTTTATGCCCCAGCAACTCCTGAACCGTCCGAATGTCGTATCCGCTTTCGAGCAGATGTGTTGCAAAACTGTGGCGGAAGGTATGGCAACTTACCATTTTGCTGATTTTGGCTTTCTGCGCCGCAGATTTCACCGCACGCTGTAAGCCGCATTCGTCCAGATGATGTCGCCGGATGATTCCGGTGCGCGGGTCTTTCGATAATTTAAACGGTAACTTCGCAAGCGATCAGATGTGTCAGATAAGCTGAAAACTGGCACCGAAACATCAGGTGATAAGCGCTTTGGATTGTAGTTGTGTTCTGCATGTTATGTCCTTTTTCCGGATATGTCAAAGCTATTATGGATGCCGGATTAATAGAGAATCCAGTCGCTGTTCCCGTTTATGTTTCATAGATGGCGAATTCCTACCGCATCATGACCGGACTTGGCCACAAGTCACCCGGCTGGGCAGGCAGCGCATCCCGGCCCCGGACGACCAGGCTGCTAACCTTGCGGTATTTGTAGCGGGTCTCACAGTCATCGGCCAGAAGTTCGGTGATGTCCGCAAAAGTAGTGGGCAGGGGGGAAAGCAATCCGCTAAGGTTGACCAAGGGAGAATTGATGTCCACCTGGCCGCTGATTCCAAGGGCGGAAGATGCGCTGACAGTGCTGGTCCAGTCCGCCAAATAGGTATCTGCGGTTATGCCTATGTTGCCGCCTTTTCCTTCATAAGCGTTGGCTATGACATGGCTGTCTTTGAGTACTACGTAGGGCGAATTGATACGGATATTGCCGCCGGTGGTATGGGGGCCGCCGCCGACAGTAGCCGTGATGGAGCTGTTGATCAGATAGGTTAAAAAGCCGGTGTTGGTGATAGTGATGTCGCCACCGTCCGCCTGGGTTGATTCTGTGGTGATGGTGCTGTTTCGGCTTTCCAGTTTGTCTGCAATTGTCAGGCTGATGTTACCAGCATCACCGGTTCCAGTGCTGGCGGAAGAGATGACAGCGCTGGAATTCATGTTCAGGTTAGCGACATTGATGTCGATGCTTCCTCCATGACCTGTACCCGACGCGGACGAGCTGATTTCTCCGGTATCTGATATATTCAAAGAAGGTGTTTTTACAGTGACGGAACCGGCTGAACCGGCACCTGTCGATGTGCTATACATGCCGCTGGCTTCTTCAGTTTTACCGGAAATTGTCACGCTGGTGCCTGCCGCAACTGTAATGTTACCCCCCGAACCTGAGCCGGCAGTGTTGCTTTCTATCCGGCTTCCTTCGGTGATCGACAGCGTATCCACATTCAAATCAATGCTACCGCCTGATCCTGATCCGCCTGACACGCTGGCGGTGATGTGACTCGTTTTTGTCATGTCCAAATTCAGTGCTTGAATTTTGATATCACCGGCACTTGCTTTGCTTGCCTCAACTGTAATGGCCGCGTCATGTAGCAACATCGAATCGTTTGCAGCAATAATGATGCTGCCTGCGTCACCGGTTCCGGTGCTGGCGGAAGAGATGACTGCACCGGAAGTCATGTTCAGGTTAGCAACATTAATGTCGATGTTCCCTCCAGGCCCTGTACCCGACGCGGACGTGCTGATTTCTCCGGAATTGGATATATTCAAAGTGGGTGTTTGTACAGTGATGGAACCGGCTGAACCGGCCCCACTTGCTTCACTGAACATGCCGCAGAGTGAATTGGAGAATTCACCATCTATCAGAACGCTTTCAGCCAGAACATGAATCGATCCTCCCGATCCTTCTCCATAAGAACTTGCTCTTAGCATACCTCCATTAGTCAACATCAATTCCTTGACCGTCAAATCGATATCGCCGGATTTTCCATGAAAAGCCGATGCAGAAACACTACTCTCATCTACGACAAGACTATCAGCATGAATGACAATTGAACCACCATCCCCTTTTCCATAATTGTCAATATTGATCGTACCTCCATTATTGATGCATATTGTTTTGGGTGCGGCTCTTTTGCAACAACGACAAAATAGTTAGAATGAATAGTTCATAGTTGATTACACCTTCTCTATTATGTTACTTGATTACTTTCAGATGAGCGCGTTTGCGATTTGGATGTGAAATAGTGGTGGGTGGT
>CAIMCT010000135.1 GCA_903839535.1 uncultured Desulfobacteraceae bacterium | reverse complement strand
TAAATATCTCATCTATAGTATTAAAAACTACAACGTTAAATAAACTCATCACAAGCTATTAGTCGATGAGTTAATAATTTTTAATTCCTTAGTCCATCGAAATTGAAAATTTTATGATTGATCCAAAATAATCAGAAAATGCCAGTCAGAGTAATTTGAAATCCAACACCGGAAAACCAATGAGGTAATACTGACCGTTATGGATAATGGGCCAGGCATTCCTGAATCACATCTCTCACGGGTTTTTGATCCCTTTTTTACCACAAAGGAAATAGCCCGGGGCACTGGGCTGGGGTGGCTATCCGTGGTCTATGGACTGGATGTGGAAGGTCACATCGAAGTGCATAATCACGACGGAGCAATATTCACAATCGCTTTCAAGGCAACCGGGGAGAAAACATCTGATGACCCAACTTTGCGATGCCATCCTTGTTGTAGATGATGAGGCGGACTTTGCCCGAGGACTGGCCCGCCTCATCCAGAAAGGCTTTCCTTCTCATCCCGTAGTGGTGAAGGCGGAGGGTCAGGCTGCCCTGAACTTCATGCAGGAACGGCCATGTGCGCTCATGATCACCGATTTGCGAATGCCGTGGATGGACGGGTTTACACTGTTGACACAGGCCCATGCCATAAAGCCGTCCATGTCCGTGATCGTGTTGACTGGCTTTGGGACCATCGAAACCGCTGTTACAGCCCTTAAGGCTGGAGCCTATGATTTCCTCACCAAACCAATTGATCAGGACTGTCTTTACCGCGTGGTATCCAGAGGGCTGGAACGGACAGAACTTTTACATGAAAATAAACGCCTGCGTTACTTGGTGGCCACTTGCAATCCCCGGCAGACCATTATCTGAGACAGTCCGGCCATGCGTCGCCTGCGTGAGTAAATTGAGGCCGTGGCCGCCACCGACTACTCTGTACTCATCCAGGGTGAATCCGGATATGGAAAGGAAATAGTCGCTCGCACCATCCACCATTTGAGCCGCCGTTCAGAACGACCGTTTGTGAGTGTCAACTGCTCGGCAATTCCAGAATAGATACTGGAAAGTGAGCTTTTCGGCCACTTCAAGGGAGCCTTTACCGGCGCAGAAAAAACCCGGCAAGGACTGTTCATGGAAGCCGATGGATCAACGCTTCTTCTTGATGACATCGGCGATATGCCGCTTCATTTGCAGCCCAAGCTGTTAAGGGGCTCTTCAGGAACGTGAAGATAGGGGGGAGCCAGAACATTCCCATTGATGTATGTATTCTTGCTTCAACCAACCAGCGCATAGAGTCCCGAATCAACTCGGGATATTTTCGGGAAGATATGTACTACCGGCTCAACGTGCTGAGCATACGGTTGCCGGCTCTGTGCGAACGGCCCCAGGATGTTCCGCTGCTTGCGACGCATTTTTTGCACCAGATCTGTCGTGAACTGGACGCTGGCGAAAAAGAGCTTACCCAGGATGCTCTGCACTATCTTTCCACATGTACATGGCCAGGGAATGTCCGGGAGTTGCTGAACTTTATCCGCTGTCTTGCGGTATTTTGCAGGGGTTCGCTGATCACCCAGGCCCAAGTACGTCTGATGGAAGCCTCTGCGCAGGGTTCAGGCCCGGACATCCCGCGCTTGAGACATACAAGGAAGCCAAGGAGCGTTTCATGGAAGAATTTACCCGTTCCTACATCCATCGTCTTCTGGAGGAAACCACCGGTAACATTTCTCTGGCTGCAAGAATGTCCGGACTCGAGCGGGCTCTATACAAAAAATAGTCCGTCGTCTGGGTATCGTTGCTGAGGAGTTTCGCAGGAAACCGGACTGATCCGCTCAAAATCCAATTTACATGGGGCGGCCCTGTTCTGTATCTGTCCAGTCCAGGATTTCGGGACAATTGATCGTAATGGCCGCCGCACTTCACAACAAGCTGCCTATTAGTCAGATAAATCGGATAATGAAGCCCGATAAAGCACCTACGCTGTCAAAGATGCCAATGGAAGGGTGCGATATAGAAGTCTGCGTTTGGCAATCAGGGCAATCTTTTTCATAATGAGAAACCCCAGCTCAAAATCCAGATAAAACATGGATATCAGATCGCTGGCCCTGAAACGAAGAGTACGGGTCGGGGTAGTGATGACCCTGGCATCACATAGATACCGCTTGGACTCGGTCTCGATAAGAGATGAAAAGCCCAGCGCCGCTCCGGCCATCAGCGTTTCCAGATTGTGTTTTTTTCCAGTTATATCCTCTGTCTCCAGGGAAATAGCCCCTTCCAGAATGATATAAAAATTGTCAGCGGGATTGCGCCGCTTATTCAGATATTCCCCTTCTGTGTAGTGTCGCAAATCGGCAATTGCAGCCATTCTTTCAAGCATCTCATCCGAGAGATCCTCGAAAAATACGATGGATTTTAACATATCTTTTGGAACCATGTAGTTTCCTTTTTTCTCATTTAATCAATTGCAGCATTCACTATCTCGGCAATATCAAAAACCTTCTGCTCTTCCGTGAATTTTTTTACACCGTCTGTCAGCATCAACAGACAGAACGGACAGGATGTGGCAATTTGTTCAGCATTAGTATCCAATGCCTCTTTGGCTCGAATCTGATTGATTCGTTCGCCTTCTTCCTCACTCCAGTAATTACCGCCGCCTGCTCCGCAGCAGAAGCTGAGATTTCGACTGCGGTTCATCTCCACCAGATTTCCCACAGATGACAGGGCATGTCTCGGTTCGTCAAAAGTGGAGTTCCGCCTGCCCAGATAACAGGGATCATGATAGGCGATGGATTTGGCTTGATGTTGAAGCTGACTTCGAATTTGAATCTTGCCGGACTGAATCAGGGAATCAATCATCACAGCATGGGAGATTACGGTATAGAATCCGCCAAGAGGCGCGTAGTGTCGTGTAAACGAATTGAAACAGTGGGGACACAACGTGATGATTTTTTTGACACCAAGCGCCATAAAGTCACCGATGTTTTGCTTTGCAATTTCCTGAAACAAAAACTCGTTTCCCATCTGTTTGGCCGGATCCCCGGTACACCGCGCATCTTCCAGAATACCAAACGAAACACCGGCTTTTTGAAGAATATTCACCATGGCTCTTGCAATCTTTTGAGCGCGCTCCTCATAGATTGCCGCACATCCGATCCAGAGCAGATGCTCGGTTTTACCCTTTTCAAAAATTGGAACATCAATGTCTTTTCGCCAATCTTTTTTGCCGCTGGCCGCTCCGAAAAACGGATGTTGCCGAGCTTCCAGACTTTTTAATGCCTGGCTCATGATATCCGGCATATCGGATTGCTCCATGACCAGATGCTGACGAAGTCTCATTATGGCCTTTGGCTGATTGATCGAAACCGGACACACCTCCATGCAGGCCGAGCAGGTGGTGCAGTTGAAAATGGCATCTTTGGAAATATCATCAATCAGCGATGTGTCCTCATACTTTTCCTGATTCAGATATTCGGACATGGTGATCATGACCGCCTTGGGCGAAAGCGCTTTGTTGGTCTGAGCCGCAGGGCAGACTTCATGACAGCGACCGCACCACAGACATGCCGAAGCATCCAATAATCGTTTTCTGCTGAAATCACTCAGCTTGCTGACACCGAGACGCGGCTCTTCCGTCGCATCATCATTCTCGAACGCGCTGAAATCCAGGACACCCATCTTAGGACCGGAAATGGGCACTGATAGTCCGGTGTTCAGCGGGGCCAGAAACAGATGCGAAAGGGGGGAAAATGGAATCCATGTAACGAAAGCAAGTGCGGCCAGACCATGCGCCCACCAGAATACCTGATGCCAGACAAGTCCGTTCGGAATGGCGGAAACCAGTACTGCGGCCATGTTTCCAATCCATGCGCCCGGTTCATATACTGTACTCGCGATGCGAAGGCCTTCCAGAAAGAAACCGGACACCAGAATCCCGATGATGGTAATTTCCATCGGGATAAACCCCTTTCGGAGTTTGATCGCCGAAAGTCTTTTAGATGGTGACAGCCGGTTGATCAGAAGACCAAGAACCCCGATCAAAGCCATGAGTCCCGCAGTATCCAGGGTAAAGGACATGAACCACTTATTGAACCGACCCTCAAAAATTGGCAGGCCAAAAACTATGTTCAAAATCACCAGAATGGTTCCGATAAATAGCAGCCCCATTCCCCAGAACAGGCATCCATGCGTTATTCCGGTGAAAAGTTGGTCGTAAATGCGGGCACCAAGAATCCCCCTGGTAAAAAAACTGCGTATATACAGAGGCCCGATTTTCATAGCAGCGCTACGAAGCCCCAGGGGAATTCTGTCCTTTCCGACCCTTATTTTCATCCAATAACGGTAAAACCCATAGCTCAGCAGACAGAATACTGGAATAGCCAGAATATCAATTATGATGCCACACTGGATATTCCAATACGGAATACGACCCATTTACGATTCCTCCCGAAGAGCCCGAACAATCTCGGGGATCACATTTTTATAATCACACACCAAGCCAAACCTGGCGCGCTTGAAAATATTGGCTTCTTCATCTTTGTTGATTGCTACTACACATTTTGCATTGGCGATTCCGGCCAGATGCTGGCTTGCTCCGGAAACCCCAATGGCGAAATACACGGAAGGCGCGACGATCTTTCCGGTCTGACCGATCTGAAGGGATGGCGAAACCCAGCCTTCATCCACTGCGCCACGGGATGCGCCCACCGCACCTTTGGGAAAATATCCGGCCATGTCCTTCAACATGGAAAAATTCTCTGCACCGCCCATTCCTCGTCCACCAGTGACAATGACCTCGGCATCCTCCAGCGGAACGCCCTCAGCCTTCTCGATTTTTTCAGTCACAAGCTTGACCGGACCAGCAGAGACAGGCAGGGGAATGGATGATGTTTGGCCATTTAGTGTATCTTTTTCAAAATATTTCCTGCGAATGGTCAGAATCAGAGGCCAGGTGTCCGCCTTGTACCGGGCCACAGCCTTTCCGCCGTAAATGGGCCTTTCAATCATGGAATCGTCGGTGATACCGGTCGCCTCTGTGATGATTGATGCCGAAAGAAGAATGGCAAGAGGTCCGGCGATGCTGGCGCCGAGGGTTGTCGCACTCATCAGAACGATTTCATAGCCATTGGTTTTGATCAGATCGCCCAAGCTGGCTGTCAGATTGGCGCCGATACATTCCTGTGTCTGATAGGCTACATGATAGGAACCAGGAATATCCCCGGTTCCTATGGCGACTATATCCGGCTGGTCGCAGAATTTCCGGCTTGCAGTCATAAGCTCGCCCAACCGGTTTGGTTCGATGATCTCCACAATAAGTGTTTTCATAGATAACGCGCCTCCCGGAGTCTTTTCAATAATGTTTGAGCCATAACACCCGGATCATCCATGGGAATCAGTTCACAGACAGATGTCAGTATAGGAATTTCAACTGAGATTTCTGTTACGCATGCACCGTTTCCACTGACGGACACCATTTTTTCAACCGGTTTTTTCTTGGCCCCAAATATGTCCCGAACCGCTGGTATTCTGGGAACATTCTCCGGAACACTGGTGATGGAGAACACTGCCTTTCCAGAAACAGACATTTCACGAACCCCGTTTTCCATGATCTGATCGACGGTCCACACCCCATTTTCGGACGATATCCGGCTAACTTGGGGGATAAACGGACATCCCAGCATCCCGGCTGTCAAACCATGAACCAGGCCTCTGTCCATATCCGCAGACTGCTGGCCTGCCAGAATCATATCCACGTTTCCCAGTTTTTCTATCGCAAGCTTTAAATTGGCGGCTACCGTGTAAGCGTCGTCCGACTCACCCTGTATCATAACCAGCCGATCTGCACCCATGGCCAGTGCTTTTCGCAGAACCGGCACATCGCTGTCCCTGCCATAGGATATGACCGTCAGGCTGGCACCGTATTTTTGTTTGAGCTGGACCCCTGTTTCGATGGCATTTTCATCGTAAAGCCCGATCATGCGAGTATATTTGGCATGAGCCCGGTTATCCACCAGCTCGAAATCGCTGGATGGCACCGCATAATCCGGAACTACCTTGGCAAGCACAGCAATATGCATATCTGTATCTCCTAAAACTTCAGATTCTTTATTTTCCCTTCCACTCGGGCGCACGTTTTTCCGCAAATGCCTGAAATCCCTCTTTCCTGTCTTCTGTGTCCCGAAGTACGCCCCACAGCAGATGCGAAAATGCAATACCTTGATCAAGCGGCATATCCAGGCCCATGATAATGGCCTGTTTGGCCGCCTTGACGCTCAGCGGCGCATTGCTTGCAATTTTTTCAGCGTATTTTTTTGCCAGATCCATCAGGGCATCCGGCTCCACCACATCGCTGACCAAACCGACCCTAAGCGCTTCCTGAGCATCAATCATCTCTCCGGTCAGAAGCATTTTCATTGCCACTGCCTGGGGAATTGCCCTAGGTAAACACTGGGTTCCGTTCAATCCGGCCAGACTGGCTACCTTTACCTCGGTCAGTCCAAATTTCGCCTTGGTGCTGCTGATCCGAAGATCACAGGCAAGCGCCATTTCCAGTCCGCCGCCGATGGCATACCCATTGATGGCGCAGATAATGGGCTTCCACATTTTCATGTGTGGAATGATAGGCTGCCCATCCCGCAGCCAGATAGCCGCCATACATTCATCTGGTGGCGGAGTTTTTTTCATGTCTGTTCCGGTACAGAAGGATTTTTCGCCGGTTCCGGTCAAAACCGAAACACGAATATCGGAATTGTTTTTGATTTCTGACCATATTTGAGTCAGTTGGGTTACAGACTCCGGATCAAGTGAATTCATGGCCTCTGGCCGGTTCAATGTGACATACGCCACATGTCCTTCTTGTTTAAAATCGACTGGCATTTGATTCTCCTTCGGCTAATAAAAGAAGTTAGGAAGTATCGGCATTTGAAATTCTTATGACTCTTTCGCCACTATGAATGGGCTATAAGGCTTTTTCTGTTTCAGAATCGTCCGGCCAATGGTCCACCTGTGAATTTCGGACGGGCCTTCCAGAATCCGCCAGATTCGCACCATTCTGGCCGCATATTCAATACCAAGCTCTTTGGAAAGCCCAACTCCGCCATGAATCTGGATAGCGCGATCCGCTATCTTGGTCAGCATTTCGGTTGCCATGACTTTCAGGCTGGAACCTTCAATGCGTAGATCAGTATATCCCTGATCATTCTTCCAGGATGCGTAATACAGCATCCATCTAACACTCTCCAACTCCATTGTAGAATCAGCGATCCAGTTCTGAATGGTCTGACGTTCGGCAAGCAGTTGACCGAATGTCACACGATTGTTGGCCTGCTCGATCATCATCTCAATGAGGCGTTCCGCCATGCCTGTGCAGCGGGAGGCCAGCTCGATACGGCGAACTCCGAACCGGTTCTGAAGGGGAATGAACGCCTTGCCGATTTCTCCCAGAATGGCATCATCACCAAGCTCGACATCTTCCAGAATCAAATCCCATGTGGGCATAGCGCCAATGACCGGGATTTCTCTGCCAACCCGAACTCCGGGTGTGTTTTTATCCAACAGAAATGCGGTAAACCGATTCTTGGACTGAGCTTCCTTGTCTGTCACTGCAATCAGAATGAAAAAGACATTGTCTTTATCACATTTGCTGATAAAGGTTTTAGTGCCGTTGATGATCCATTTGTCGCCTTTCTTCACGGCTGTGGTTTTAAGGCCGCTGACATCCGATCCAGCACCCGGTTCGGTAACAGCCATTGCAGATTCCAGTTTGTTATCGCAGTAGGGCAGAAAATATTTTTCCTGCTGGGCCGGTGTGCAACAGCTATGAAGATAGTACAGGTTTGGAGCATCCGGCGGCAGCATGAATCCGTGAGGGGAAAACCCCACAAAGCATCGGGACAGCTCTTCCATGACTAAGGTTTTGGCCAGCATCCCAAGCCCCTGGCCTCCAAATTTTTCCTCCACCTCCAGACCCCAGAACCCCAAATCTTTGGTTTTTTGAAGTAGTCTCTGGGTGTCTTCCTTTGGCAGAAGCGGTCCGGGCGTTGTCCATAACCCCATGTCCCGTTCCAGGAATTGTTTTTCAAGCGGCATCATTTCCCGTTTGACAAATTCCCGCATGGACTCTTTGAGCATCATATATTCTTCCGGAATAGAGAAATCCATTTTTCACCTTTTTTTGTTTGATAGTAAATGAAATTATGTCAAGACATCCTCGGCGGACAACTGTTTCACCTCATCTTCGGAATACCCCAAAAGCCCGGTCAGTACCTCGGTCGTATGCTGTCCGAGCAAAGGAGCTGCGCTTACCATTTCAATGGGAGTTTTGGAAAAGCGGATTGGTGCCCGGTTGTACAGGGTCGATCCCACCACCGGATGATCCAGGTAAGACCAGAAGCCTCTTGCCCGAAGGTGCTCATCATCAATTGCAGCCCTGGCATCGTTCACCTCACCTGCCATGATACCCTGATTCAGCATCTCTTTCATCAGCAAGTCGGCATATCGGGTTTTCGTCCATGCCTCAATGCCGGCGTTCAGCTCTTCCTCATGCTGCTTTCGTCCGGTTAGAGTACTGAATTTTTCATCATCCGCCCAGGACGGACTTCCCATGACCTGTTTGAGCCTTTGCCATTCAGTCTCGGTAAATACTGCAATTGCTATCCATTTTCGATACCCAAGCGTGGTGAATACCCCGTGTGGTGCGGCATCGGGGTCGCTGTAACCCAGGGGAGGCAGCACCTCTTGATTGGCGGAATATGCAATGACATCTGTCGGCTTCATGCAGATTGCCGATTCCAACTGGGATATGGATACAGTCTGGCCTTGTCCGGTTTTTTCCCGCTGCAGCAGGGCAGCCATGATACCAAACAGCGTATGGGTCGGAACCATCACATGATCCGTATAATTGGTGCCGGTTCCAAACGGTCGGGATCCTGGAAATCCGGATTGTTCCGTCAATCCGCACAGGGCGTTCAGATTGACACCAAAGCCCATATAGGATTTATGCGGCCCGGATGTTCCCTGAAGACTCATGGTGACATAGATGATACGCGGATTGATATGTCTGACATCCTCCCATCCCAGATTCCACTTTTCCATCTGGCCCACCCGGAAATTATTGATGATAATATCGCTTTTTTCGATCAGCCGAATTGCCACATCACGCGCCTTGGGGTGGCTCATGTTGAGTGAGATGCATTTTTTATTGGGATTCCGGTTGGCGAAATACCCGCTGCGCTCCATGCCTTCCCCAATACCATCCTTGAAAGGTCCGCCTTTTCTCAGAATATCCGGGCGTTTGACACTTTCGATTTTGATAACATCAGCGCCGCACTGGCCCAGCACATTGGTTGCAATCGGGCCGGCCCCGACCCATGAAAAGTCACAGATTCGAACGCCGTCCAGAGCCCGTTTCAGATTAGCCAACATAGACGATTCCCTCCTTTGCCAGTGCATGGATTTGACCCTCATCATAGCCAAGCGATTTCAATATCTCGGCCGTGTGCTGACCCAGTGTCGGGGCCGGCTGTCCAAACCGCCATTTCAGGTTTCCAAACTCATACGGAGCACCCGGAAAGGTGATATCCGCATTCAGGTAATCGTGTTTGATGGTCTGCCAGAACTGTCGGAAATTAAGCTGTGGATTTTCCAGCAGATCCTTTCCATTGCTGACCGGTGTCAACGCCACCCGGTGGGCCTGAGCTTTTTCATAAAGCGTAAGCTTGTCATGCTTCATGGTGAATCGCTCTAATACTGTGCAGAATGTCTCATACCCGGTTTTGGACCGCCGGTAATCGGGTTCGATCCACCGCTCGTCCTGAAACACCTCCCAGTCCTCGACCCCTTCTTCTTTCATCCACTGAACAAACGGATCCCACATGATCTTGTTCTTGCCCATGATCGCAACAATGGCAAAATACCCGTTTTTGCAGGGGTGAACGGTTGCTGATCCGGCTTCCGTGCCTCGGCCTCGTCTGTTTTTTCCTTCCAGATCCCAGTACTGGGCTGCATTTTCAAGGGCCATGCCTACGGCTTCCATGCAACAAACATCCACGAACTGGCCAATGCCTGTTCTTTTGGCAAAAAGCAGAGCAATCGAGCTGCCGACGGCCGCATAAGATTCCGCCATGCGATATGCCTGATTGTCACAGGCCCGGACCGGTTTTTCATTTTCCACACCTGCCAGAAACAGAAAGCCGCCCAGCGCCGATGTGGTAAAATCGCATCCTGGATAGTTCTGGTAAGGCCCAAAATTTCCGAATGGCGTGATGGATGTCTGAACCAACCCCGGATTGACAGCGCTCAACCGGTTATATGACAAATCCAACTGATCCAGATAACCCGGTGCAAAGCTTTCCAGGAGCAGATCTGTGGTTTTACAAAGTTCAAGAAAAATATCCCGTCCTTTTTCAGATTTCAGATCCAGGGCCATTCCGCGTTTGCCGCCATTATAATACAAAAATTGAAGACTTCCGTTTTGATCCGGGATACCTTTATAAAAGGGACCCCGACATCGAAGCGGATCACCGGCTACAGGCTCCAGATGAATGACATCCGCGCCCAGACCGACATACATCTTTCCGGTATATGGGCCAAGTTCTCCTGTAAAATCAAGAACCCGAATATCTGAAAGAGAATGCTCGTTTCCGTCGATTCCCATAATTGATCGCTCTCCTTGAAGAAGGTGGCAGGGACATGTGACAGAGACAAAGAAAACTGTACCCTGCACCCTGCCAAAATTATGTAGGGGCGAATCTTGTATTCGCCCTGTCTTGTATTCGCCCTGTCTTGTTATTCGACCCGTCTTGTTATTCGCCCCATCGAAAGGGCGAATACAAGATTCGCCCCTACATTGGTTGTCATCTTTTTTAGACGAATCAGCCAGAAAACAGGCTTCTGCCGCCGCAGATATACAGTACCTGGCCGGTAATAAACGATGCCTCGTCACTGGCCAGAAATATCACGGCATTGGCGATGTCATCAACATGACCCAGTCTTCCGGTCGGTTGCTTGGACATCAGAAAATTGCGGTTTTTTTCCGGAAGTTCGTACCAGAGTGGAGTTTCGATCAACCCTGGTGCGATACAGTTGGCGGTGATTCCCTTGGCTCCCAGCTCCAGAGCCAGAGTACGGGTCAATCCGACCATGCCAGCCTTTGCTGATGAATACGGAGCTTGGCCGGCTCCCCCCAGCCACGCACGGGAAGCGATGTTGATGATGCGGCCATGCTTTTTATCAACCATAAAATTGTGAGCGGCCTGGCTGCACAGAAACGCGCCTTTCAGATTCACATTGATGGTGATGTCCCAGTCGGCCTCTGTAAGTTTGCGAAGCGCTCCGGCTCGCTCCATTCCAGCATTATTGACCAGTATGTCAATACCGCCCAGTTCGTTAGCAGTTTCTTGGATCATTTGATCCACCGCGGCCTTTTTGGATATATCAGCGACCATTCCGATTGCGGACAGGCCGTCGCTTTTGAATTCCGCCACTGTCTTTTCGACAATCTCCAGCGCGATGTCATTGATCACGACGGTTGCGCCAGCTTCCGCCATTCGTCTGGCGGTCTGCTTGCCAATTCCGCTTGCAGAACCCGTTATCAGGGCTACCCTGTTTTGAATTCCCATCTTGCTTGACCTCCTCCTGAATGGAATTATGTCTAAATAGACATGGAAAAATACATGCTTTTGCCGCCGCAAACGAATAGGGTCTGACCTGTTGCATAAGGTGACGTGTCAGAGGCAAAAAAACCGACAGCCAAAGCCACATCTTCAGGTGTTCCCAGCTTTTTGACAGGAAGACGAGCCGCTGCTTTTTCCACATCTTCATCGGTCATGTCAGCACAGCGAATATCCCCTTTGGCCACGCAATTGACAGTTATGTTGTCTTTTGCCACTTCAAGGGCAAGTGAGCGGGTAAATCCGAAAATCGCAGACTTGGCAGCGGAATAATTGGCTTTTCCTGGCCATCCGATATAGTTTAAATCGCTGATATTGATCACCCTGCCATATTTTTTTTCCCGCATGACAGGTATGACTTCACGACACAAAAAGAACATGGGATCCAGATTGTCGGATAGAGACTGATGCCAGTCGTCATCCGTCATGTTGCAGATACCGTGTGCCGATGAATTTTCTGCATTGTTGATCAGAATATCGATTCGTCCAAATCGATCCATTACCGCACCTACTGTTTTGTGGATTTCCCCTGAATTTTTGCCTTCTACTGTGATTTGCTCAATGTTCCCTCCCGAAGCCTTTATTCCGGATGCCAACTCATTCAGATTTTTCTGGTTGTCACCAATGATAACCACCTTTGCCCCTTTTTCTGCAAACCGAACGGCAATTGCCCTTCCAATCCCATCGTTGATGCCGGATATCAGGGCAACTCTGTCCTTGACTATATCCATGATCGATACCCCCCGTTGAAATTATGAATTATGAATTATGAATCAAGCTAAATTTGAAATTTTAGAACTCAGACACCAGCATGTGCATGGTGCAGGCTGCATGTTCGGTCCCGGAAAGTCCGCCGCCGGTCACATGGGCCATGGCAACACGAGGTATCGGCACAACCTGATATCCGGGACACTCGTTTCTCAACTGTTTGACATTGGCCGCAATTTGGGCCGCACCCGATGCGCCGATGGGGTGCCCATAGGAAAGCATGCCACCCCTCGGACTCACCACGCATTTTCCGCCATAAGTGGATTGTCCGTCCCGGAGAAATTTTAATCCTTCTCCTTTTTTACATAACCGCATACATTCATAATAGAGAAGTTCAGCAATGGTAAAGGCATCATGCAGTTCAAGGATATTTACATCCTCGGGACCAATGCCGGATTCCTCGTACAGCATATTGCTGGTCATTTCGGTGATATCATCGCCTGTAATGTCCCGCGGCTGGTTGTGATAGGGGCCGGATGTGACCACCGTACCCGCAACCCGAACCGGCTTTTTAATTCCAAGTTTTTTGATCATGTCTTTTGAACACACCACCACCGCACCTGCCCCATCCGCTACACCGCAACACTGATGCAGGGTCAGGGGATAGGCGATCATGCGGGAATTGACAATCTCTTCCACGGTGATTTTGCCTTTGAACCAGGCATGGGGATTGTTGGTGGCATGTTTTCGGTTCTTGACTGTAATCATGGCCAGATCCTCAATGGTCGCTCCGGTTTCATGCATATACCGGGTAGCCCGCATGGAGTATTTTCCGGTCATGACACCACCATGGACTGCCTCAATGTCATTCATGGCCGGCATAAATGCAGTTCCGGCCTGACGCCGAAGCGTGTGGTTTTCCGCACCGACACCCATGGAAATTTCCGTGACGCCGGTCGCCACATCCTTGATCGCCAGATGAACAGCCATGGCGCCAGCGGAACAGGCGCTTTCCACATTGATAATGGGCAGCTTCCCCAGCATTCCCAAATCCTTAAAAATGGTCTGCCCGGTTACAATCCCGTTATGGGCGTTGCCCACATAGGCGCTTTGAATGACATCCGGACGATCAATATTGGATGCCCGAATCGCCTGAAAAGCCGCCTGCCGCCCCAGCACATCATAATCCTCCTTGTGTTTGCCAAACACGGTTTCACCAACCCCTGCGATATAAACATCCCGCTGAAGCTTCATGGTTTCCTCTCTTCCGGCACAGCGGCCTTTTTAAATTTATAGCTGGTGATGGGCAGGCCGTCCTGATTCATTCGAATCGGACCGACGGTCAGCTCAACTGCTTGATCACAACAAAACGATCCGAGTTCACCTTCTAATTGGGCAAAAATTCGAATGTTTTCAGGCAGATCCACATATCCGACAATATATGGCGTGTTCATGCCCGGCTGGCCGATGTGAATATCGGCGAAGCTGTAAAGTTTTCCCTGGCGGGACAGCGGAATCATATCAAACTCCTCGCCCCAGCAGCCTGGGCAGGGATTCAGTTTGGGAAAATCCAACTGACCGCAGCGCGTACACCGGTACCCCTTGAGATAGGGAAGAGAACCATCTTGGGGAATCTCCAGCAGATCGGGATGAAAAAACGTGATATCCGGCTCTTTTTCCTTTTTTTTCTTTTCGGATGACATGCCCTGTTTTCTCCTGGTTGAATAAAATGTTATTACCGCTAAAATTGAAGC
>CAIMCT010000134.1 GCA_903839535.1 uncultured Desulfobacteraceae bacterium | reverse complement strand
TGGCTTTAATGATCCACACATAGTTGAGTATGACACGCTGACCAGTGAAGCGCGTTGGGATGAATATTTTGATGTCATCTTTGCTAATCCGCCGTTTATGTCACCCAAAGGGGGTATCAAACCGCACAAGCGTTTTTCTATTCAGGCCAAACGCAGTGAAGTGCTGTTTGTCGATTACATAGCAGAGCATTTAACGCCCACCGGACGGGCTGGCATTATTGTGCCCGAAGGGATTATCTTTCAGAGTCAGACCGCTTATAAAGCCTTACGGAAAATGCTGGTGGATACGGCATTGGTCGCGGTTATCTCTTTGCCCGCCGGCGTGTTTCAACCGTATTCTGGGGTAAAGACTTCGATATTAATTCTGGATAAGACTTTGGCTAAGCAAAGTGACCGTGTGGCCTTTTTTAAGATTGAGAATGATGGCTTTGGGTTGGGTGCTCAACGTCGGGCGGTGGCAGGGGAGCAGTTGAGTCAGGTTAAACTCGAATTAGCGGAGTTCTTAAAGACTATTGGTAGTGGAGAAGTAAGTGAGGGTGGAAAGCCTGAACTTGGGTTGATTGTGCAGAAAGAGAAGATTGCGGAGAATGGGGATTATAACCTGAGTGGAGAGCGGTATAGGGAGGGCGATCAAAGATTATCTCAATATCCTCATGTTGCACTGAGCGAAGTTGTGGAAATCCTTGACTCACTTAGGCGGCCCATAACCAAGAGCGACAGGACGCAAGGACAATACCCATATTATGGAGCGGAAATTGTCAATGTAGTTGTCGCCTCGATGGTTAAAATTTATGCCACTTTTCTTGCTTGGGTATCTATATCTTTGGCATTACCCTCCTTTGCTTTATCAGGGTTAAGATGAACTTTTTCGGCTCTTTGCCAATTTCGAGTGTTACCGCTCCAACGTTGTGGATTTTTAGCATAAGCAGCCTCGTAGATAGCTTTACGATTATTTATAAGCATTTCATCTAAGTTATCATGTCGTTGTGCTGGCGTGACAAAGCCAATAGCACTGTGGCGATGTTCATGGTTATACCATTCTACTAACTGTGTCACCCATTGACGTGCTTCTACAACATCAGCAAAGGGTTTTAAGGGATATTGAGGACGATATTTCAAGGTCTTAAATAATGATTCTGAGTACGGATTATCGTTACTAACTGATGGTCGACTAAAAGAAGGCATCACACCCAGTTGCTGCATAGTCGCTAACATAGTTGATCCTTTCATGGGACTGCCATTATCTGAATGTAGAATCAATTGATTTGACTGTATGCCTTCACGATGGCAAAGGTCTCGCAATAGCTCACCAGCCAAAGCACTGCTTTCTTCGTCATAGACCTGCCAACCAACGATCTTTCGGCTAAAAATATCAACAAATAAATACAGATAAAAAAACTGTCCACGAATGCGTGATGGTAAATACGTAATGTCCCAGCTATACAGTTGATTAGGCGCTGTGGCACAGATGGCGCGTGGTTTAGTCCGTGTTTGAGGCGGACGTTCGCTACGTCGATGGGTCAACTGTTTTTCGTCTCGTAAAATACGATAGAATGTTGACTCAGACGCCAAATATCTCCCTTGATCAGCGAGGCGAGGTACAATCTGACTCGGTGGCAGATGGCCGAACTCATCGGAGTTTGCTACGGCTAGTACTTCGGCACGCTCGGTGGCCGTTAGCTTATGTGCAGGTTGGTATTGGCGTAAAGAACGTTGATCACAACGAACGTTCTCACTGGTCTGCCAACGCTGTAGCGTACGCTCGCTTAGGCCTAAGACTTCACAGGCTTTATCTTGACGTGCGCCCGCTTTAACTGACTCATTGAGTAAAGTAATCACTTGTTTGCGCTCTTCGTGATTAGTCATTCGACCTCTCCCCCCAAGAGCGCTCGGAACTTTTTTTGCAGTACCAACAGCGCGGCGGCTTCTGCTAAGGCTTTGTCTTTGCGTAATAATTCTCGCTCAAGACTTTGATTTTCTACTTTCAATGCGCGTAAGGTCTGCGCTTCTTCACGCGACTCTCTTATATCAACATGACTACAGAAATCTATTTTCCATTGCTCCAGTTGATGAGTAAAAACACCCCGTTCACGACACCAGGTATTTAAGTCGTCACCGAGTAAACCATAGCTTTGCTGTAACGCAGCAAGCCGTTCTTCTGGACGCCAATCCTTAGGACGTTTTGATGTGGGTGATGCAGTCTTATTACTGGCCTTTTTACTTTGTCTCATCCAATCTTTCAATGTAGTTACGTTGATATTTAATTCGTTTGCGACCATTTCAATAGTTTGATCATTGGTACGATTGTAAACTTTTACTAAGGCTTGTTCTTTGAAGCCTTCGGTGTATCTATTATATGTTTTCATTACTAATCTCAAATTCCTTTATTAAAAATTTGAGGCGACAACTATTCTGACGCAGGGGG
>CAIMCT010000133.1 GCA_903839535.1 uncultured Desulfobacteraceae bacterium | reverse complement strand
TCATGTTCTTGAAAAATTCATCATGGGATGGTGATATGTCTTCGCTCATATACAGACTCCAAAATCAGTAAGTGGAAAAAACAGATACAGGCACGTTTCTTTGATCGAACGGCCTATCAGCCTGTTTTTTGGCAAAGGTTACAATATATCTCACGTTTGGTGTCAAAGTGGCTGCAATATCCTGTCAACTACCCGATTGAATTCCTGTATACTCTCTGTCTTCAATGCCTGGCGGAACAGCCATTTCAGAGTTTCTGTGGATTCAACTCTTTTAACCTTTTCGGCCAGTACCGGATGAATTATATCAAACCGTTCCTGGAGGAGTTCATGAATCATGCTTTGTATTCCTTTTGCTTCTCCTCTTACTTCTCCAATCTGGATGCCTTCCTGTCTCAATTGATATGCGGTTGTTTCCACAGTTTCATCTCCTTTGGGCAGACTTTTTACGGCCTCTTTTATTTCATCCAAACTTACCTTGCCGACACTTAATATGTATTTGATGATGATCGGCAGATATTCGGTTATCCGATATTTGTCTTTCAGTTCATTCAGCAGAGACAGAATTTCCGACAGTTTATGACTCAACTCCGGCCGGTAAATATATTTCAGCAGCAGCAAAAAGACTTGAATATCGACTGACGCTTTGAAAGATTTCTCATCGACATGGGATATATCATGCAGTATATGGTTAAATTTGGGTGTAAACAATCGAAAATCTTCAGACGGCAACCTGAACATATCCGAGAATTCCGTGCTGTATTGCCATTTCGCAGCGCCATGATACACCACGATCGGTATGACAATGGGCAGATATCCTTCAAATATATCCTTGTCTTTTACCCATTTGGACCACTTCGAAACCATGTATTTCAGTACCTGAAGCCGAACCAGCTTGTCCACTCCGCTTTTATGCTCAAACAGAATATAAATGTCAGACAGTTGGCCATCGGTTAACTGAACAGTGGCGACGACATCGGAAAAATACTCTTTCAAATGGTCATCCACATAACCCTCAGTGTCCACTTCCCGGGTATCCATATCCATTAGTGATGTTATTTCAATCGGAAGGAAATGCTGGATATACTTTCTGGCAATCGCCACCCGGCCCATCATGTTCTTGAAAAATTCATCATGGGATGGTGATATGTCTTCGCTCATATACAGACTCCAAAATTGTGCCCGTTCGTAGTATGCCTTGCTGGTCAATTTTATGTTATCAAAACCAGTGGGAGAATGCTATACAATCCTCCACAAAATTACTGACAAGGATCAGAATTTTTTAGACGCGATAATTACACACTTTCGTATGTCAGATTCCCAATTGTACTGCCAATTTTGGTAATATGCGCCAGGGGATGATCGTGACATTGCCGTTCTGCATCTCCAGGTTTCCGCCATAAACCAGCAATGCTGGTTTATCTTCTCTACTAGCAAGTTCACTCCATTTTTTCAATGAGGCAAAATAATCGGATGAAATGGTCTGACCGGACTTGATCTCCAACGGCCTAACGTATCGCCATTTGCATATATCGCACTACCGGCATCAGGGCATCCAATTTTTCAGAAAAAAAGCGTTGATAATTGGCTGTTTCTTTGTTATCAGTTCCATATTGTCGTTGTTGATGTGTATTTTCTCAAGTTCCATACCTACCAAGCAGAACCACGTTGCTTTTGTTTTCGATGAATTTAAGTCTGTACCAGTTTTGCACCTGTTGCTGGTTGATTTTTATTATATTTTCTTCATACTGTATTTCAGTATCGGCTTAGGAGAGTGCGCCATTTTGACAAATAACCTGATCTCGAACAGTTGTATCAGTTTTGCTCAGGAAGAACAGCTTCTTCCACCAGACATTGAGGAATACATCATAAATTCCAGAAAACATAGCGAATTCTTTTTAAACGAAATTGCTGATCCCAGGGAAAAGTCTGTCCTAATAGTAGGTTCTGGGTGGGGAACAGAAATACTTTGGTGTATAGAGAAAGGCGCAAAAAACGTTGTTGGAGTCGATCCTGCGCCACGGAGCATGAAGCCTCTTAATAATATTCTTTCTGACAGATGTCTAATCCAGCGATATACAGTGCATCAGGCTTTGACAGAAGACATAGCAGCAGCGGGAATGAAATTTGATCTTGTGTTGTCGAATAATGCATTTGAGCACATTAGCGACATTCACAGTTGCCTTGGTGCTTGTAAATCTGTTTTGAAGAATGAAGAATCGAGGGTAGCCATATTCACAGACCCTTTATTTTATTCATCTGCGGGAAGTCATCTTCCCATAGAACCTTGGCAGCACCTGTGGGATTCCGAAGAAAGCTTTAGAAATAAGGTTGATGATTGGCTCTGGACCGAATACAAATATCTGAACAAGATGACCGTAACGGATTTTCTAAATGCGATACGTGTCAATAATTTTTCTGTTTTAAAAATGAGTACTGTTAAAGATAGAAACCTTGGATTGCTTCAAATGTATAAAAGCAAAATTGTGAACAACATTCGAGTATCCGACATGGATCTGTCGATTGAGGGTATTTCGATAGAACTATCGGCTATTTTTTAATTGTGATGCAGACTTAAATCAGAGTCCATGTATTGGGTTATCCTCGCCCCAACCCACTCCGATACGGAGAAAAACAAAAGGAAAGCTTGCCCCAACCTTGACCGATAAATTAACCATTTCGATTGTGGTGCGCACCCAAAACCGCTTGCATTTTCTGATGCAGTGTCTGCAAAGTCTTTACGACCAAACTCGTCGCCCTGATGAGGTCATAGTTGTCAATGATGCCGGCATTCCAGTGGATACAGTGGTGGCAAAATTCACTGGCTTGAATATCCATCTGATCCAAAATGATACGCAGCAGGGGAGAGCAATATCCGGAAATCTGGGAGTTAAATCGGCTTGCGGTAATGTCATTGGGTTTCTGGACGATGATGATCGGTTTTTGCCGGACCATTTAAATCACCTTGAACAGGCCATGCTTCAATCTGACGATAGGGTGGCGTATTCCGGCTGCCGTGTGGTCAAACGGGATATTGCCGGAGAATTGAACGGGGTTCGAGAAAGCGAAGTTCTTGAATATAATGATCCGTACGATCCTTCCCGGCTACGTTACGAAAACTACATTCCGCTAATTAATCTATTGATTGATCGCTCTCTGTGGCATGAGATTCATGGATTTGATGAATCCTATGATATTTTTGAAGACTGGGATATGTTGATCCGGCTTTCATCCCACAGCCAGTTTTATCATCTTGATCAAATCACCACAGAGTATGGATTATGGGACGGACAAGTCACCCATACTGCCAATCGCATGGAATGGACCACTGCCTTTAAAAAAATTCTTGAAAAACATATCATCTCATTGCCCAAGACGGAAAGGCTCAATGTTTTGGAAGAATACTGGAGAATCAGCCAGGAGCGACGCGGCAGGCTGACACTGTACATCAGTGAAAATCAGAAATTAAATTCGCAATTGAGGCAGGTATCCGCGCAATTGAGGCAGGTATCCGACAGTTTTCGTTTTAGAAAAAGCATGGGCTATTTCCATCTTCTTGATAAAATAAAAAAATTAATAAAGCAGGTTGTCATAAAAGACAGCACATCGGAGCTTCTGCATTCTCAGCCAGATACTGTGGCGGAATGGAACTGTGAAGACTGGATATATCCGTGCAACTCCTATGAAAATGTCATTAGACTGAAAAGAAATATCCGGCATGTTCTTTTAGGCCTCTGCAATACCGGAAAAAATATAAGGAATATCTTGCCCTTCAACTGGTGGTGCAAACAGTTGCTTGCCACGATCAGCGACAGACTGGAACGGATTGTCTTGAAAGATGAGGATATGTATCACGCAACCTCATGTTTTTGCAAAGATATAGCATTCTGCGCAATGACAACACCATTAAGCGCGTCTATCTTTTCTTTTTCTGGTACTCGTCCGTTGTCGGATATCTACCCAACCTTTGTTTCCCTGGCTGGGGTGGAAGATTGGGTTGAAATTATTGATGGAGACTTCAGAACAGGAAAGATCGCATTCCAATTGAAATCCGGATATGTTTTGGCATTTACCACCTTTTGCAAGTTGAATAACTTTTCCCGAGTCGATATACTTTTATCATCCGACCAGCGGCTGTTCGCATGTCGTATCCGATTAGTGATTTATGAAATCGGTCGTGACCAACCGGTAAGGATTTCCTGTGTCAACGGAATTGATGTCGTGGATAATTATCCAACGACTTTTAGATTTGATCTGATACCGGATTCGGCGCAAAAAACATACAGGCTGGAACTGGATTGCCCGAATCGTGACCAACAGCCGTTCCTTACAGTTTACTGCCATCCAAGATGACAGGTGTTGCCAAAATGGTTATGTTCGTTTTGCATCAAGGTGCTGAACAGTGGCGACTCCTTATAAAACCGTCAGACCTGAACTTAGCGTCCTTCGGGCTGGCTTTCATAACTTGATGATTTGATGGGTAATAAGATGGAATTCCTACGCTATAAATTTAACGGAGAGTCATTAATGATGAGAATATCTATAATCGTGAGTTGTTGTATCTTATTTCTTATCTCGGATGTGGTTTTTGCCTTTACCATATCATTTTCACCAGAACAATATTCCGTGGGCCTGGGACAGGATAAGCTGAATCAACCATTTGAAATCAATTTATATATGGAGAACACGGAAGGACTGATCAGTCCGTCCAGCGGATTAAAGGAAGCTATTGTTTTTTTCAATGAATTTGACATCACGTCCTGGTTTTTGAGCAATCTGAAAATCACGACCATGAATGATTATGCTTTAACCGCCAAGGCGCTGATTCCTTCGGGTCTGTTGCCAATGGGCGTTTATTTTTTCAGCGTCGGGGTTCGCAATCAACAGGATAAAATATTTTCAACCAATGCGATTCTTGTCGTTGGGAGCCCGCCGATCGTATCACCGCCGGCAGGAGATTCCAAGAAGCTGCGGCAGCTTGTGGAAGACAGCGCCAATCGTTTCATATACATCCCAGGCGGACGGTATATGATTGACGACAACACCATGCTGCGATTAAAAGACAACCAGGTTATATGGGGCGCAGGCCTCAACAGCACCATCCTGGATGGTTCAAAAATAGCGACATCCGGACTTTCTCCTGTTCTTGTTGTCGGAAAGAACACGTTCATATCTTCTCTTAAAACCGAAAACACCAGTGGTGGAAGCGGTATTACACTGGATGGCCCGGTATCGGCGGTGGTGACCAACGTATTATCCTCAAAAAACAAAGGCGGCGGGGTAGTTGCCTATAATGGGGCATCACTTCATATCCTGGCATCGTATTTGGAAATGAACAGCTATGATGGCGCCACGATAGGAAAGAACTCCGCAGGCGCCATTATCATGACTACGGCCACAGGAAATGCTTTTGACGGATTTGGTGCTGAAAAGACATCATCGCTCTTTATTGATTTCTGCGAAACGTCAGGAAATCTTGGTGTCGGTGCTGGATATTTCACGCAGAGTTCGGGCGCTGTTTTACGTACTTTTCTACACAATAACCAAAAAGCATGTCTTTTCGTGGGAGAGGGATCAACTGTTCAAAATATCAGTAACAACCGAATAGCCGATTGTGGAAGCGATGGAATCGGCGCAGGTGGTCAGGGTAGCACAATCAGTCTTGTTTCAGGTAACATGATAAACGGGAATGTGTCGGGTGTATCCGTGAATGGTTCCGCCAGTATTCTTGAACTGCAACAGAATATTTTTTTACACAACATCAACACGAATCTGTCTGTCACGAATGGCGGCATCGTATCGGGTAATGGGAACACCTTTACAGGGGCCAACATTGGAATTGGTGTAGATGGGCAGGCAAGTCGGATCACACTTTCATCGGATATCATCACAACGGCCCAGGAGTTGGGTATCCTCGTAGCGAATGCAGCAACTGCAAAGCTAACCAGCCTGAATATCTCCTCAAATAGAAAAAACGGGATTTCTGTTGTGTCTGGCTCCAAGCTTGATGGAAGTGGCCTGATGATTTCGGCAAATAACGGATTTGGATTGGGAATCAATGATTCGGGCAGTACGGCAGCTTTGAGTTCATCTGAGATTTCCAACAATATGAACTATGGGGTTATTGTTTTTGAATCCCAGGGAGCTATCTTTAGGGATCAGGGAAACAACAATATTTCCGGCAACACACCTTCAAACATAGGTCGGTGGTAATGCCAGAAAAACATATCTTGCTGATATGTCCTGAGCCGATACGTCATTGCGTTCAGGGTATTGGAATCCGGTTTCTTGAAATGGCCGGAATCCTGAAGCAGGATCACCATGTCACTGTCTGGACCTGTAATGAAGATATTCCAAAGGATAGGGATGTGCCGCTATCTTTGTTTCCTTCCGGCGAAGCATTCAAAGCGGAAATCATCCGAACGGATGCTGTGATAGTACACGGTCATATCTCAGAGCAGTATTTTGAAGCCATTGCGGCTTATCAACTTCAAGCTCCGCCCTTGATTGTCGATCTATATGATCCGTTTCTGATCGAGAATCTTCAATATACCGAGGAATTGGGCGAGCAAATTTTCTACAGGGACAGGGCCGTACTTTTTAAACAGTTGGCTCTGGGCGACTTTTTTTTGGCGTCTTCCGAAATACAGCGCATGTTTTATCTGGGAATCATGACCGGAGCGGGTCGCATCACGCCCCCGGTCTATCACAGTGACAAGGGGCTTTACAGTCTGATTGGCGTGGCGCCATTCGGAATAGAGCCTATTGCGGAATCAAAGCTTCGGGCTATGGGCGGGAAACTCAAGGACTGTATTCCGGGTATCACCGGGGATGATATAGTACTCTTTTTTGGGGGCGTTTACGACTGGTATGATCCCGAGACACTGATGAATATTCTGGGTGAAGTTATTCTGAGTTTTCCGATGCTAAGGGTCATTTTCAGCGTTAACCCCAACCAGGAAACCACACCGCAAGGCGTATTCAAGAAGGTAAGGGACTTTTCGGATGCAAATGGATGGATCAATCGCAGTGTCTTTTTCATTCCATGGTTTCCTTACCGAGACAGATTTGCGTACCTGCGCGACGTTGACATTGCCGTATGCCTGCATAAACCATCCCTTGAGACGGCATTGTCCCTGAGGACCCGGGTACTTGATTACATGAATGCCGGCATACCCATTATCGCCACAGAAGGCGGCGAAGGCGGCAGAATCCTGAAGGAAGCAGGTGCAGCCATGTTTGTGCCGCCTTATGGCCAAGATGCTCTGAAGAGAGCGGTTATTTCTTTGCTAAAAAATAAAATACTGAGGCAATGCATGGGCGAAAGCGGCAGGCTGTGGGTGCAAAGCAATATGACATGGCGCCAGTCACTTCTGCCCCTTATCGAGTTTTGTAACGCACCTCGCAGAGCGGCAGTAACCGCTATCAGGAACGATGCAAATATCGGGTTGTTTTCTTTAAAAGAAAGAGTGTTTTTCTCAGTATTGCGCCAAATTGTCCGACGTTTGAAACTACTCAGGTGGACGAACTGAAGGGAGGGGGCAGGTTGTCAGGTCTCAAATTTTCCATTATCATTCCCAATTACAATGGCAGGCATTTTCTTAAAGAATGCCTCGCATCCATTGAAAATTGTCATTATCAAAAAAACGCATTTGAAATCATCCTGGTGGACAATGGCTCTATCGACGGCTCTGTTGAATTCGCCCAAGAACTTTCGCCAGGTATACGGATCATCAGGTTGGATATAAACACTGGGTTTGCGTCGGCTATAAACAGCGGCGCAACTGCAGCACAAGGCGAGTTTCTGGTTTTGTTGAATAATGACATGCGTGTAAGCCCTCATTGGCTGTCTGCTTATGAAGATGTGGCTTATGGGGCAGGGGCGGACTGCATCACGGGCAGAATATTGAGCTGGGATGCAAAAAAAATTGATTTCCTGGAAGGCATTCTCCTTTTTGATGGCCATGCACTGCAAAGATATCAGGGTGCGCCGGTTTCCTCGGTAGCTGACTTGAAAATCGTACAGACTTTTATTGCCTGCGGCGGAAACATGGCAGTCAGGCGCTCATTGTTTCTTGAACTTGCCGGTTTTGACAATATGTTTTTTGCCTATACCGAAGATGTGGATTTTTCCTGGAGATTGAACGCATCGGGAAGATCCATTTATTTCGCACCGGAGGCGACGGTTTATCACCATCATCAGGGGACATCCAATAACCTGGGGGTTTATAACCGCGGGTTTTTGTATGAAAGAAACGCATTCCTGAATCTCTTTAAAAATATAGACGATCCCTACTTCTCCAGTATGTTGCATACAGCTTGGCTCACACTCATTCACAGGACTCGTGAAATTATTGCCCTGAATGCTTCCAACAGCGCGATCCTGGGTCAGGTTCCTTTTTCGAATCCAGGTCTTGCAAATTATGACATTCCTGCAGAAACCAATCTGTCTTACAAGTTCCTGACTTGTCTGAGAACAAGAGGAATTCTTTGGTCCATCGGCAAGAATCTGGAGCGAATAGGGCTCTGGGTTCAAAAAATGACTGGCGGGAATTATCAGAGCATCTGTCCCGAGATAGACATGGGGCATCCTCACATCGTCTCGCAACTTCAGGCGATATGGTACATACTGGCCAATCTGGAACCCATATATAAAAAAAGACTGGAATCGCAGGCGTATCGTAAGGTTTCTGACAAAGTGCTTTTTACCGCGTTTCCTCCCTGGGTGGTCAGTACTTACCCTGGCGATAAACGGCTGTTTAACTCAACCTGTTTCAGGGATCTTTTGCCTGCTGAAATCGGATTCAGGTTTGCGGATATAAAGGATGTTCATGGTGGAGCCTAAGTTTACCGTCATTATACCAACCTATAACCGTTCGGATATTCTGGCAGGGACTATTGCATCCCTGTGTGAAAAACAGACAGGATTGCTTCCAGACTGGGAAGTCATCATCGTGGATGATGGCTCTACAGACAATACACAGCGGGTTCTAACGGAATATCGGAACAGAAATGCCCGGCTTTCATTTCTGACGCAGGAAAACAAAAAACAGGGTGCTGCCAGAAATGCCGCAATGAAACTGGCCAAAGGGGAGCTTTTTATCTTTCTTGGAGATGATATCATTCCGTCTCCTGAATTTTTGTTCACCCACTGGAAACGTTATGTCCAGGAAGGGCGGCCTTCCAATTACGCCGCCATTGGCCGTACATTCTGGCACCCTGAAATCAAGGAGACTCCATTTCGTTACTGGATCAACGAATGGGGGCAGCAGTTCGGCTTTCGACTCATCACCACTCCGAACAACGTTCCGTTTAATTTTTTTTATACATCGAATCTATCTTTTTCCCGTTCTCTTTATCAACAATATGGAGGGTTTGACGAATCTTTCAGGGAGTATGGCTGGGAAGACACGGAACTGGGATACCGTTATAAAAAAAACGGTATGGAATTGCGGTATGAGCCGGGCGCCATCGCCTATCACCTGCACGAAATAACCCTGACATCTTTTTGTAAAAGACAGTTTAAGGTTGGCTACTCAGCCGTACAGTTTCATAGATTGCATCCCGAACTCTCTGATTTTTTGCTGATCACAAAAATCAGACCTGAACTGGCGTATTCAAAGCATTTATTATGGATTGTCGCTCATTTCTTTGAAATTTTGGATGAACATACGAAAGCAGACTTTTGCCGTATCCACGATCGTATATTAAAAACCTATCTTCAACTGGGTATGTTGAAGGCTCAAAGGGAGTTCGGAGAGTGATCACAAGGGTATGACGGCATCTCCCGCGATTACCATCGTTATTCCCAACTACAACGGCAGTAAGCTTTTACAGACCTGCCTGGGATCGATTTATCACCAAAGCTATGCGAATTTTTCTGTTACGGTGGTAGATAACGGCTCAAGTGATGGTTCCATTGCGCTTATCCAGAAAGACTATCCCAAAATCCATCTAATTGCTTTTGATCACAACAGGGGATTCAGCTCCGCTGTGAATGAAGGCATCAGGCAGTCTGAAGCACCCTGGATTTTTCTACTGAATAATGATACAGAGCTTGCACCGGACTGTCTTGATGCGCTGATTCGCTCAGCGGAATTATATCCTGAAGCTGATTTTTTCGCCCTTAAAATGGTCAATTTTTTCCAGCGTCATCTTCTGGATGGGGCTGGAGATGGTCTTTTCATTGGGGGAGCGGGATACCGAATCGGGACGATGGAGGTGGACTGTCCTGAATACAATTGTTTTCGACCGGTTTTTGGGGCCTGCGCAGGGGCTGCTTTTTATAAAAGATCCTTTTTTGATACGGTCGGTTGGTTTGATGAATCGTTTTTTGCGTATCTTGAAGATGTGGATATCAATCTAAGGGCAGCGCGTCTCGGTCTTAAATGTCTGTATGCTCCGGATGCAAAGATATACCACATGGGAAGCCAAACGACCGGTAGTCGGCTAAACCCTTTTACGGTATCTCATACCACAACAAACGCCATCCATGTGATTGTCAAAAACTATCCCCTAACCATTATCCAGAAAAAATGGCCGCAAATACTCATCTATCATATCTGGTGGTTTTTTGTGGCGGCGGTAAACCATCAAACACCTGCTTATTTCAAAGGACTGAAGCAGGCATTTCAGGAGTTGCCCAACACGATTAAAAACAGAAATAATCTAAGGTGGTGTTCCACGATTTCTGAAAAAGAATTGCTGGATCGAATCATGACGTCTGAAGGCGAGGTTTTTAAGTCCATTCTCAGGCGAAGGATGCAGCAGGGTAAATCTCAATGGCTAATTCGTCTGTACATGAAGGCTTTCAATTTGGGGAAAAAGTGAAAATCATGGCGGAAGCCAAACAGATTACGGTGATTGTTGTGAACTGGAACGCCTGGCCTTGTCTTTTCAGATGTCTGGAGGCGCTCCGGAATCAATCATTTCAGGATATAGCGATTATTGTGGTGGACAATGGGTCCAAAGACGGTTCTGTTCAGGCTGTCAGACAGCAATTTCCAGAGATTACATTGCTGGCGTTGCCTGAAAATCTTGGATTTGCTGCGGCCAACAATATTGCCATTCGTATGGTGAATACGGATTATATTGCGCTCTTGAATAATGATGCCGTGGCCCATCCCTTTTGGCTGGAAAATCTCATGAGCGCCATGGCCGGGCATCCGGAGGCTGGGTTTGCCGCATCCCTGATGCTCTATCACGATGCTCCATCCACCATTGATCGGGCTGGAGATGGCTATACAACGGCTGGTGTCGGGAGTCTTAGGGGAAGAGGACAGCCTGCGGATACTTTTTCCCGCACTGAATGGGTTTTCGGGGCCTGCGCCGGAGCAGCCATATACCGGACATCCATGTTTCGGGATATCGGGCTGTTTGATGAGGATTTTTTTCTCCTTCATGAAGATGTGGATCTCAGTTTCAGGGCTCAGCTCAGAGGTTATAGCTGTTTATATGTTCCGAATGCGGTTGTTTATCATCTGGCAAGTCGAACCATTGGCTATGATTCGCCAACATCGGTGTATTATGGTCATCGGAATCTGGAATGGGTGTATTTCCAGAATATGCCGTTGCCACTGATAATCCGAACCATCGGGAGCCATCTGATATATGGGATTGCTGCGTTTTTCTTCTTTGCTGCAAAAGGAGTTGCTCCTTCATATATCCGGGCCAAATGGGACAGCCTTAAGGCATGGAAAAATGTTTGGAATAAACGCAGGCGGATTCAATCCAATCGAAGGGTGAAAGATGTGGTTATATGGAAACTGCTTGAGCCTGAACGATTGTTTCCAAGGTTGACACATCGGCTAAAGAGGAAGACAGCGTAAGGATTGATTTTGATTGATATCGTCATTGTAAACTACAACAGCACGGACTATCTGCTGAACTGCCTTGAATCCGTTTATAGTAATCTGGATGGTTGTTCCGCCAAGGTTTGGGTGGTTGACAATGCCTCTTCTGATGGCGTTGATCGTATTGCCAACCGGTTTCCATCTGCAGTTCTTACCCGAAATGAGCAAAATCTTGGATTTGCAGCGGGTGTTAATCAGGCATTGCAAAGTAGCAAGTCTTCTTATGTTGTTCTGCTCAATCCTGATTCTTATATTCAGAAAGGCTTTTTTCATGAAGCTATCGAATTCATGAAAAAAAATCCTCAGGTTGGCATTGCGGGTCCCAGAATTCTTGATGAAGACGGTTCAATCCAGGGATCTGCAAGAGCTTTTCCATCTCCGATGACAGCATTGTTTGGACGATCTTCTCTTCTCACCCGATTCTTTCCCAATAATTCAATTACCAGCGCCAATATCCTGACCGGAGCCTGCAATGACGAGCATCCAATGGAAGTGGACTGGGTATCTGGGGCCTGTATGGTGGTCCGTCGAAAAGCAATTGATGCCATCGGCTCTTTTGATGAGCGCTTTTTTATGTATTGGGAGGATGCCGACTGGTGTCGGCGGATGTGGGAAGGCGGCTGGAAAGTTGTTTATTTCCCAACAGCCACAGTTGTTCACTATGTTGGAGCCAGCAGCAATAAGGCGGCGCTTCGATCTCAGATTGAATTTCATAGAAGCGTCTTTCTGCTTTTTGATAAATACAATCCTTCGCTGTTCAGTCTCTTCAAAATCATGGTTCTTTCTGGTTTGTTTATCCGATTTTGTCTGATGGTCGCATTAAATATGATTCCTCTTAAAACCCGAATATCGAGAAAAAGTGATTGTGCGCCTTACATTGCTCAGAACGAGGGTAGGAAAGTAAAGATTTTGCGCGTCATCGCGCGGCTCAATATCGGAGGGCCGTCCATTCATGTGTATTTACTAACTACAGGGCTGGATGCCAGGCGCTTTGAAACGCATCTGGTTACTGGTATGATTTCCGAGAAGGAGGGTGATATGGCCTACTTATTTCAGGACAGTATCCATAAACCCTATCAGGTCTCAGAATTGCAGCGGGACATTCGCATCCCCATGGATATTCGGGTGATACATCGAATATTCAAGATCATTTGCCAGTTTCAACCGGATATCGTCCACGCGCATACCGCAAAAGCCGGATTCACGGCCCGTATCACCGTATTTCTTTACAATCTGATTTTCAGAAAAAATGTCAAGATTGTTCACACCTTTCATGGTCATGTCTTTGATGGATATTTCAGCATAGCAAAATCCTGGTTGTTTATTCAAATTGAAAGGCTTCTTGCGAGGGTGACAGATGTGATTATCGCCATCAGCGAATCCCAGCAAAAAGATCTGGCTGAAAAGTATCATATCGCCCCTTCGGAAAAGATCAGAATCATTGAACTGGGTTTTGATCTTGGACCGTTTCTTTCCAGCGCCAGACTAAAAGGGCGTTTCCGAAAGAAACTTGGCGTTAGCAATAAAACGCTTCTGATCGGAATCATTGGACGATTGGTTCCCATAAAAAATCATGAAATGTTTTTTGAGGCAATCGATCTTTTCCTGAAGGCACACCCTGCAAGTGATGTTAAGGTCGTTGTTGTCGGAGATGGCGAATGCCGCAGCAGGCTTGAGGAATATTGCCGAAAGAAAAACTTAACTCGTCATATAGTCTTCTGGGGATGGATTCAGGACGTTTCACTTGTTTACGCCGATCTTGATATACTGGCTCTTTCCTCTTTGAATGAAGGCACTCCAGTTTCGATCATTGAAGCCATGGCATCTTCAGTTCCCGTGATTGCCACCAAGGTGGGAGGGATTCAGGATCTTATGGGGAAACCGGCTGACACTTCGATTCAGAACTGCGGTTTTACTGTATGTGAGCGGGGAATTATTTGTTCCAATCAGGATTCAGCGGGTTTTTTCCAGGGGCTTACTTATCTTGCCGAAGAAGAACTACTGATAAAGCAAGCCCGTATTCAACGCGCCCGTGCTTATGTGGTAAAAAGATATGCGAAAGAGCGTCTGCTGAAAGATGTCGAATCGCTCTACGATCAGTTGATATACTGTGCATAAGCAACAATTTTCAATTCACCGCAAAGACGCAAATGATACAATAATTCCACTGAATATTTTCTTTGCTATCTTTGCGCCTTTGCGGTGAACGCTCTTGTGGCGGCTAAAAATTCAGTTAAAGGTCAGACAATAAATGAACATGTTGATTTTAGGTGGTAATGGTTTCATTGGCTCCCATCTTGTGGATAGGCTTCTTGCCGAAGACCATAGGGTCCGGGTCTTTGACAAGTATGAGGAGCATTATCGGAAACCTGTGGCTGGCGTAGAATACTGCGTCGGCGATTTTGGGAATCGGGGGATGCTGTCGGAGGCTCTGACAGGTATTGATATAGTGTTTCATCTGATCAGTACGACGCTTCCCAAGACATCAAATGATGATCCCGTATTTGATGTTCAGTCCAATGTCATAGAGACGATATTCTTACTGGAACAATGTGTCACCAATAAAATCAGGAAAGTGGTTTTCATCTCTTCCGGCGGAGCGATATACGGAAATCCTCTATCTCTGCCTATTTCCGAGAACTGTCCGACCGAACCGGAATGCTCCTACGGCATTACAAAACTTGCTGTTGAAAAGTATATGGCCCTGTTCAATCATCTTCACGGGCTTGACTATGTTGTCTTGCGGCCCTCCAATCCTTACGGCGGGCGACAGAACCCGGATGGCATTCAGGGGGCCATTTCAGTTTTTCTCGGCAGGATCGCGCAGGGAAAATCCCTTGAAATATGGGGTGATGGCCAGGTCGTGCGGGATTATATCTTCATTGACGATCTTATTGACGGAATGTACAAGGCGGTTTCCGTTAATGCTCTTTCGCGGGTTTTTAATCTTGGCAGCGGAATCGGCCATTCACTGAACGAAATCCTTGATGTGATTAGGAGGGTGACCGGCAAGGAAATCAAGGTTGTGCACAAAGCAAAGCGCTCTTTTGATATTCCGAGCATTTATCTGGATATTTGCAGGGCGAAACAGGAACTTTCCTGGGCGCCGTCGGTTTCCCTTGAAACGGGGATTGAAAAGACCTGGAAGTTCGTTAAGAAATTATACCGATGATGTTTTGGGTATAAGCTGACCTAACAAGGAGCTGAAAATAGAAATCGTTATCCCCAAAACCCGTTTTACCCGGAACACCCTGCTGAATCTTTCCGGTCAGCTCTTTCCCTTGCTGGTCGCTTTTTTTTCAATTCCAAGACTCATTTCCGGTCTGGGAACAGAGCGTTTCGGTGTGCTGACGCTGGCCTGGATGGTTATTGGATATTTCAGCCTGTTCGATCTGGGACTGGGACGCGCCTTAACAAGACTTGTGGCAGAAAAGATAGGTGCGGGCAAGCATTCCGAGATTCCGTCGCTGATATGGACGGGCTTATTTTCCATGGCAGGTCTGGGCCTTGCGGGAATGTTTCTGGGGATTCCGTTTGTGCCGTGGGTCGTTCAGAAAGGGATCAATATTCCGGCGGTCTTGCAGCCTGAGACGCTGAATGCCTTCCATGTGCTTCTCGTGTCCATCCCGCTGATCATTGTTTCTACCGGATTGTTTGGAATTTTAGAGGCATATCATCGTTTTGATCTGACCAGCGCCGTGCGTTCTTCTCTGGGAATTTATACATTTGCTGCGCCGCTGGTCGGGCTGTTGTTTACAAAGGATATTTCCTGCGTCATTGGTATCCTGATGGCGGGAAGGGTTCTTGCCGGAGCCGTTCTGTTTCTTTTCTGCATTCGCCTTGTACCGCAGTTGCAGACGGGGGTTGGATTTCGAAAGGATATCTTTCTACCACTGATGCGTTTTGGTTCCTGGATGACCGTCTCCAACATGATCGGACCGATGATGATTTATATAGACCGGTTCTGGATCAGTGCAACGATTTCAGTAGCGGCTGTCGCCTATTACACCACGCCGTTTGAAGTGGTGACGCGACTGTTGATCATTCCGGGTGCGGTTGCCGGTGTCTTGTATCCGGCTTTTTCCATGAATTTGATTCGGGATCGGGGTTACGCCCGGGCTCTTTTCGGCAAAGGCGTTCAATACGTTTTTGCCGCTGTTTTCCCCATCGTGACGATGATTGTCCTCTTTGCCGAAAAGGGGTTAAGGTGGTGGCTGAATGCGGACTTTGCACAAAACAGCACGCATGTCTTGCAGTGGCTTTCTGTCGGTGTGTTGTTCAACAGTCTGGCGCAGATTCCCTTTGTGCTGTTGCAGGGGGCTGGGCGCCCGGATATTACGGCCAAGATACATCTGATCGAGCTGCCATGTTATCTGCTGACACTGTGGTTTCTCATCCCCAAAATGGGGATTGACGGTGCGGCAATGGCCTGGTGTGTTAGATCGCTGCTGGATGCCGGTTTGCTGTTTTGTATGGCCTACCGCTATGTATGGAGCGATTCCCAATGAATCTTGTGAATCTGCATTCTTGCCCTTTGTGTGGGTTTTCAGGTGAATTAATTTACCAGGGATTGACGGACCGGATATTCGGATCACCCGGATGCTGGAATCTGCAAAAATGCAGGAGATCCGATTGCGGGGTGATCTGGATAGCTCCTTTTCCGGATTCCGATGTACTTGAAAAAGCATATACCACCTATTACACACATCAATCTTCTGCATCCGACATCCAGAGGAATCGCCTCTATCAATGGCTCCTTCAGGGATACCTGGCAGGTCGATTCGGATACGATGCAGATCAAACGGGCAGACTCCAGAAATGGTTGTCTTCCCTGATTCGGTTTCACCCGGGATTTCGTGAGGACTGGGATTTCAAAGTGATGTCTCTTCAGGCATCGGCCCGGGGTCGGCTGCTTGAAATCGGATGTGGCAGTGGAGATATGATTGTATTCATGAAACAAAAGGGGTGGACTGTAACTGGCGTGGATACGGATACTGTTGCGGTTCAAACAGCCCGATCCAGAAATTTGTCGGTATATTGTGGCACCCTTGAAACCGCCGGTTTTTTGTCAAATGACATGGATGTTATTGCCATGAACCATCTGATCGAACATGTTACGGATCCGACAAAATTGCTTCGGGATTGTTACCGGATACTGAAAACCGGCGGGCGGCTGATGGTGACAACGCCCAACCATGAAAGCTGGGGGCATTCCCTGTTTCAGAAAAACTGGAGAGGTCTGGAGCCGCCCCGCCATTTATTTGTTTTTAATCGAAACGCCCTTCTGCGGTTGATCCATCAAGCCGGATTCCGGAAGGTTGACTTGCGATCCAGCATTCATGGCGCCGGATGGATCATGATTGCCAGCCGATCGATCCAAAACACGGGCCACTTTGAAACGAACCGTCCAACGCCTTTTCCCGTAAAGTTTTGGGCCAGGATCATGCAGATGGTTGAGTGGGGGCTGCTTTGGCATCATCCATCGGCAGGCGAAGAGCTTGCGGTGGTAGCTGAAAAATAGGCATGGAGGATTTGCTAACTGATGTTTCCTTCACTGGATATTGTCATTGTCAATTGGAATACCGGAGTACAGCTTCAAAATTGCCTGAACTCAATTGCTGAGGCGGATCAGGAGTCTTTCGAGCTGAAACATGTGGTGGTGGTGGACAACGCATCAACTGATGGGTCTGCCGATCAGTTGGCAGCAAGGACGCTTCCGCTAACGCTCATAAAAAATGCCTGCAATCATGGATTTGCCGCTGCTTGCAATCGGGGTGCCAATTCCAGCTCAGCGGATTATCTCTTGTTTCTTAATCCGGATACACGTCTCTATCGCGAATCTTTGACGGGGCCTCTGGCAGCCATGATTCAACCCGTTCACCGGAATACCGGAATCATGGGCATTCAGCTTATGGACGATGCCGATCACATCAGCCGATCCTGTGCCAGATTTCCGACACCGTCATTGTTTTTCCATAAAATTACCGGTTTGGATCGTCTGTTTCCTGCTGAATTTGTTTCTCTTGCGATGACCGACTGGAATCATTTGCAGACAAGAATCGTGGATCAGGTGATCGGCGCTTTTTTCCTGGTTCGCAATCCGCTTTATCAGGAACTGAATGGATTTGATGAACGGTTTTTCGTATATTACGAAGAACTGGATTTCTCTCTTCGCGCCTTTCAAAAAGGGTGGCAAACCTGCTATTTGTCGGAGTTTCGAGCATACCACAAGGGTGGGGGCGCCTCGGATGCCGTCAAAGATATCCGCCTGTATTATACGCTGAGAAGTCAGATTATTTATGGTTTTAAACATTATATATGGGGCACTGCATTTCTTCTGATGCTCGGAGTCTTGTTTATTGAGCCAGGGTCGCGGCTTGGGAATGCCGGGTTGAAAAAATCGTTCGATCATTTTCGAAATACCTTGAATGCCTATCGGATGCTTTGGCATGATTTGCCGAACTGGTTTCGAGTGTGTAGGGATATTTCACACCGGCCGGTTGCCCTTGGAACCGGAAATCGTGAAGGCATGTCATGAGAGTGCTGCTGCTGACCCGGTACAGCCGGTCGGGTGCCAGCAGCCGGTTGCGGTATTATCAATATCTTCCCTTCCTGAATGAGCAAGGAGTGGTGGTTGATGTTTACCCGCTGTTTGAAGAAAAATATCTGAAACGGCTGAACGCAGGGCAATCTCAAAATCCGGCTGCCATTCTATTGGCATACCTTCATCGAATCTATCTGCTTATTTCTTGTAAGGCCTATGACCTGCTGTGGATAGAATACGAGGTACTGCCGTGGCTTCCGGACTGGTTGGAAAAAATCCTGGTTCGCGGGGTGATCCCCTATATCGTGGACTATGACGATGCCATCTTTCACCGCTATGATCAGCATGCGTCGCCGTGGGTCCGTTTCCTTCTTGGGCACAAGATTGATGCGGTTATGCGAAATGCCCGGCTGGTTATTGTCGGCAATATGTATCTGTTTGAAAAGGCAGTTCAATCCGGTGCAAAATTGGTAGAATGCCTTCCGACGGTTGTGGATTCGACCCGTTACCGCCTGAAGCCATTCAGCCATCGCCATGTGTTTACGATTGGATGGATTGGTTCACCGACCACAGCCGACTATCTGAAATCGCTGTATGCCGTTCTGTGTAAGTTGAGCCGGCGTTCTGAAATTCGTCTCGTCCTGGTGGGCGGTTATCCGAAGGACATTCCGAGTGCTTTTCCGGTGGAATACCGGCCCTGGTCCGAAGAAACCGAAGCAGCGCAAATGATGGACTTTGATGTCGGCATCATGCCGATTCCTGATAAGCTCTGGGCTTATGGAAAATGTGGCTACAAGCTAATTCAATATATGGCCTGCGGGTTGCCGGTCGTGGCTTCCCGTGTGGGTGCAAATATTCGGATTGTGCAAGATGGCGTTAATGGTTATCTGGCTTCAACGGATAAGCATTGGGAGCAGGCGTTGCGTGCGCTGCAGGAAAACCCGGAATTACGGCAGGCGATGGGAAGTCAGGGCCGGATGGATGTTGAAGCCCATTACAGCCTCCAGGTTGCGGCCCCTCGCCTGGCGAATTTAATTAGGGACTCTTTGAATAGAGAGTAGAAAGGAGTCAGAAGGTCGGGTTTCTTTGCCCGACGGAAAAGGAAAGTCGCTGGTTCTAACGGATTTTGTGGTTCTGCCAGTGGGTGCAATGTTTGTTATGAGATAATCTATGAATTTTCATGCTCCGAAATGACTGAAATGTCCTCAAAAGATTTTCCTGAACCGCTTCCGAGATCATTTTTCAATTCATAAGCACCCGAAAATACATGACCATAAAATCCGGTAGAACCAGCAACATTGGAATCAAGTCCATGGCGAACAAGACCAGGCTCTGGCCATTGATGGCAAGACAATGCGCAATGCCATTGACGGCTACCCACATAAGGCGGGACACTTCTAATCTCAAATACTTACGGGAGCAGCCAACCTACGTTGCCTAGGCAGTGGCAATTCCGGCATTTGAGTGATGAGCCACTCAAAGAGGTCCGGAAAATCGGTTTGATAAAGTCGTTAAGCAGCTGTGGTTCCGTCAGGTCTTCTGATAACAAAATTATGGATCACTGTAAGCACCTTTAGCCTTCTTCCCGAGATTCCTCTTCCATTATGGTGCATCTGGGAGAGAAAACCGTTTCTGCCCTCAACGGCTGAGGAGGCTCGCTGAAACTTGGCGATCATCCATTCGCCCCAGGATTGCCACCGTGACTTTTCTTCTGCTGTGAGTTTCTGGGTGAGACAGTTATTGTCCAGAACGATTTGAGCTTTCTGCCATGCAGCAAGGTATTCCTTTTTGATCTCAGGACTCTTGGTCTTTTCTGCCTGGTTTTTCCAGATGTTTTTATACTACCTGTTTTTATGTCAAAAGGATGAACTACCATAGATATGTCTCTAAGAATCATTCTATATCTATCGATGCTTAATACAACAACAGCTTCTTCTTGATTTAATACATTAATTAATGCTTTTTGTTTATCAATTACTGAAATATCCTTACCCATCTCCATCATTATTGCCAGAGCAGCAGTCTCCTTTATGACCTTATCTTTAATAGTAGCCAATTTATTATTCAGTCTTAGTCCAAATAGCTTAACTATTTCATTACTTGCATGGAAAAGATCGCGTCTGTGCACGGGGCCATCCACAGCATGTTTCAAGTGCTGAACGAATCAAAAAACAGAATATACTCTATCCTATTGCCTTATAAGGTACATTAATGATTCGATATTCTGGCATTGCTCAAAAAGTTACCCTGATAGTTACCCTGAAAAGAGCAAATTATCTCTGTTTTTGTCATGAAAGCATGATGGTTTAGGAAAGCATGGGTTACTTTATAATATTGTAAAGTGTCCTCTGCATAGGATCATGTGCAGGCTGTTTCAGATGATGAACTGTGTTATGTGCTGGTGATCAAATATTAAAGGCCGTGCCTGGTGATCGGGTGATGGCCTTTTTTTCGTTTCGGGATTACCGGAAATAAAAAAAGTTGTACAATAGTTGTACAAACTGGGTTTTTTTAGGATATATATTTTTAAATTTCAACATAACTATCTGTTAATAATGAGTATTGCGTTTTTTACTCAACTGATTCAGAACCTGTTTTGTGCGTGATGGCTGTGGCATGGTTGTAAGCAGAGCACGTAACACTGCGTTTACGGTTTCTGCGTCCTTAAATACATTCGCGACATCCGGATCAAGTGTCACCAGTTCAATATCTCGTGACAGTTTGTCAGCAAAACGATTTGATTTCGCATGCTTGTAATCAAATCTGTATTCCGGCAATAGACCATCATTTAAGGGTATATTATTGTCTCTGATTTTCTTCATAGTCCAGGCGCTCCCTTGCAGTTGTTTTTCGTGCGCTGACGATTCGGACGACATTTTCGTCTCTCTCAATAAAAGATACGAGAAGTAATCGATGCTTGTAAGAGTAACCAATTATCAATTCACGGTGTTCATTTTCAGAATGCCAAACATCATTAAATATCTTTGCAAACGGATCACGAAATGTGGATACCGCCTCCTCAAAATCAATCTGATGTTTTTTGAAGTTGGATATCGCTTTTTGTCTGTCCCACTCAAACTTCATAACAGAACCCATTCTAAGCATTGGAAGGTGATTTCAAACAAATCAATCGGTAGGGAAAGAATAAAACATACTGATAATAATTCATGCCTTCAATCCAGTTAGTGCAGAGTTTTATGCTTACTCCTCTGAATCAAAGTGAAAAAGGTGGACCGGGCGGGGCGGTTTGGGAGAAAAAAACGATCTTGCTCGTTTCATTTGTGGATTGTAGCCCTGTGTTTTAGGCCAACATGATCCAAAAAATTCCATCCACCTGAACCCACTGGTCGTTGGCGAAAGCCCCTGCTTGATCCGAATCCACTGCAATTGCCAAGGGAAGGGCATCTGCGGCACAGCAGTTGATCATGAAACGATACACTGCGGTGTCGTAATACTGCTTGAGCTGTTCATCGCGCAGGACCATGCCTGTGAAGATCACGCGGTGTCCGTGATAGCAGTCTGAACCAGTATGAAAAAGCCATCCAGGATGCGCCATCATCAATGGCTCTTGCTGAATTTGTTCGCAAAATACAGAGCAATTCCGGACAATGCGGTAAGGGAGATGACCATCATGTTGGCTTTTGACCAGTCACCGCTGCCTGCGCTCGTGGCGGCAGAACCAGCGGCAGAGTCAGGAGCATGTCGATGACCTCCCTGCCCCTGAAGCTTTTTCTAGCCAGAAGGTAGGAAATGGGAATGCCGCAGAAGACCATCATCATTGTGGCAGCCGCCGCCACCTGAAGGGAAAGCCTTAGTGAAAACAAGGTTGAGCTGTCCATGAGGGATATGCCTATTGGGCACCTTCAAACCCGTATTTCTTCAGGATATTCATCCCTTCATCAGCTTTCAGCATCGTAATGAAAGCCTTTGCCAGAGCCTCATTTTCCTGATTATAACGGATTTGGGGGTTGATTGTATTATCAACAGGTTATAAGTATTGCTGATGTATTGCATAAGGTTTGCATGGTAAGAGTAACATGTTGTTTTTATATATAAATATATTTTCAATAAAAAACTCTAAATTATTTTCTGAACCAATTTTATAAACAATTGGTTTTTCATGAGTAGCTAAAATAAAGTTATC
>CAIMCT010000132.1 GCA_903839535.1 uncultured Desulfobacteraceae bacterium | reverse complement strand
AGGGGGTCGGAGCTGGATATCCGCAAACAGATCATCGAAACCAGGGCCGTGGATGTAATGGTGTCCGTCGGGTCCAACTTTTTTTATACCGTAACCCTACCATGTACTCTTTGGTTCTTGGATAAGGGCAAGTCCGGGAGCACTTCCAGGGCTGATCAGGTGCTTTTTATTGATGCCCGACATATTTACCGCCAGATCGATCGCGCCCACCGCGACTGGACTCCGGCTCAGATCGAGTTCCTGGCCAACATTGCTCGGCTCTACAGAGGCGAGAACGCTGAAAACCTGCATGACAGCGCAGACCTTCTGACTGAATACTTCCCTGATGGCCGATATGTCGATATTCCCGGTCTGTGCAAGGTGTCAACCCTGGCAGAGATAGAAGCCCAGGGCTGGAGCCTCAACCCCGGCCGATATGTGGGAGTGGCTGCCCGAGAGGAGGAGGATTTTGACTTCAAGGTTCGGCTGGAGGAGCAGAACGAAGAACTGGAAATCCTCAATGCCGAAGCCAGGGAGCTGGAAGCGCGAATCGCTGAGAATGTGGTAAAGTTGCTGGAGGCTGAGTGATGGCGATCAAAAAATATGATTCGGGTCGGATCACGCCTTTAAAGAAGGTCGTGGCTGGAACGAACGCAATCTTGCGTACATGGTTAAATTCGCTGAAATATTTCCCGATGAAACGATTTTGCACGCGCTGTGTGCAAAATTAAGCTGGAGGCGCAGTGATGTGGAAAACTATACGAATCGCTGATTTCGGGTCTGTAATTACTGGTAAAACTCCATCCTCAAATAACCTCGAACACTTCGGTGATGACTACCCTTTCATAACGCCTACCGACATGGGCACAGGGCGAATTGTTCATACGGATAGAGGAATATCCCAAGAAGGTTATCTCAAGCTTCGCCGTCAGATATTGCCTCGATGGTCTGTTTGTTTCGTCTGCATCGGCGCAACCATTGGCAAAATTTGCCTGACCACAAAAAAGAGCCTAACCAATCAGCAGATCAACAGTGTTGTAGTGGATACTACAAGACATAATCCATTTTTTGTCTATTACCTTCTATCGACATATGCTGAGGCAGTCAAAAGTATTGCTGGTGGTGCAGCCACTCCAATTGTAAATAAGACTTCCTTTGAAAATATCGAAGTGGTCGTTCCCCCCCTCCCCACCCAACATAAAATCGCCGCAATCCTCTCGGCCTACGATGACCTGATCGAGAACAACATGCGGCGGATAAAGATTCTGGAGGAAATGGCGCAGAACCTCTACCGCGAGTGGTTCGTCAAGTTCCGCTTCCCAGGCCACCAGCACACCCGCTTCATCGATTCCCCCCTGGGGAGGATTCCGGAGGGGTGGGCGGTGGCTAATTTCGGTGAACTATATATGACAAGCTCGGGTGGAACACCAAGCAGGAAAGTCTCTGAGTATTATGGAGGAGCTCATCCTTGGGTTAAAACTCGCGAGCTCAATGATGGATTCATTTTTGAAACAGAAGAGACGGTTACAGATTTGGGATTGAAAAAATCATCAGCAAAGTCCTTCCCTGCAAACACGGTAATTCTGGCAATCTATGGAGCAACAATTGGAAAACTCGGAATATTATCCATATCCTCTGCCACTAACCAGGCATGTGTTGCCATTTTGCCGAAAGAAGAAGGATTCGGACGAGCATTTTCTTTTTTATTTCTTCGAGAAAACCGAGATAAACTGATTAGTCTTGGGCAGGGAGCTGCGCAACAGAATATCAGCCAAGTAGTGCTTAAGAATTTTCCTGCATTGCGGCCGCCGGAAAGTTTAATGCATGAGTTTTCACAAATGGTGGAGCCTTTGCTTGATAATGATAGAAATCTGCAACAGAAAAACATCATCCTCCGCCGCACCCGCGACCTACTGCTCCCCCGCCTTATCTCCGGCGATGTAGATGTGTCGGAACTGGACATCCCTGTTCCCAAGAAGGCCGATGAATGAATCCATCTTTTGCATACCCGAATCCAACTCCCATTTATCACATCACTGGTATTACTGAAACGAGGAGGAGTTATGATTGAACTCACACATGGCAACCTGCTTGAGGCTAATGTCGAAGCCCTCGTGAATACGGTGAATTGCGTCGGAGTGATGGGCAAGGGGATTGCGTTGCAATTTAAACAAGCCTTCCCTGATAACTATTCATATTATGCAAAATCCTGCAAGAGCGGGTGGATGCAGCCTGGGCGAGTCCTGATTTATAAGACCGACAGCATCTTTAACCCCAAGTATATAATTAATTTCCCCACCAAACGCCATTGGAAGGGAAAGTCAAAGATGACGGACATTGATTCAGGTCTGACGGATTTGAAATCTCAGATTCAACTTATAGGCATACGCACCATAGCGATTCCACCGCTTGGGGCGGGGTTAGGTGGATTGAACTGGTCGGAAGTGAAGGATCGGATAGAATCAACCTTCGCCGATTTGACCGACATACAGGTACTCTTGTATGAGCCCAAAGGTTCGCCTTTAGCCGATAAGATGCCGGTAGGAACCAAAGAACCAAACATGACTCCCGGACGGGCTTTGTTGATTCGCCTCCTGGATATCTATGGGCGCCAAGGTTACCGGCACAGTCTTTTAGAAGTGCAAAAGCTTGCTTATTTCCTGCAAGAAGCAGGCGAGCCAATGCGTCTGAAATTTCAGGCTCATCATTTTGGTCCTTACGCTGATAACCTTCATCATGCACTGCAACATATTGAGGGGCATTTTATCAGGGGATATGGTGATCGCTCAGCAAAGGCAGAGATACGATTGATGCCTGATGCAATATACCGGGCTGTAGATTTCCTGAGGAACAATACAGAGGCTGAAGAACACCTTGAGCGCGTAAAAAAGCTTATCGAGGGATTCGAAACTCCCTACGGTATGGAGCTGCTCTCCACAGTGCATTGGGTAGTAAAACATGATAAATGTACATTTGGTGATTTTGACGCGATCCGGATAAAAGTGGAATCATGGAACAAACGGAAGAAAACCCTGATGAAACCACAGCATATCCATAAGGCGTTACAACGGTTGGAACAGCAGGGATGGGTGTCGGCCTGAATTACCGATAGCATTGAGGTTTTCAAGACAAACACAGACCATAAAAAGGCTGAAGCCGCCCAGTTGGACGGCTTCGTAACTCCTTTTACACATGGTAAATGAGCTGAATTAAGAGTAATTGACGCAGACAGCAAAGTCAAGGAAATTTCTTATTAATCCTTAGTCATATATACTGCGAACTGGCATAATCTGCGCTTTTCATAAACTCCCTCTCCCAGCGGGGGAGGGTTGGGGTGGGGGATCAAAAACGTAAAATTATGCCGGTTCGCAGTATAAATCGTTTTATCTCCTCAGGAAAAAAGGCGCGGCAACCATGACCCATTTCACCGGCTACACCGAAGATGCTCTGGTTGAGCGACCGGCCATTTCCTTGTTGGCGGAACTGGGCTGGGAGACGGTCAACGCCTACCACGAATTTGACCACGGCGCGAGTACGCTGGGCCGTGAGGCCCGGGCCGAGGTTATCCTTCCCGCCCGCCTGCGTCCTGCTTTGCAGCGGCTCAATCCGCGCGCCCCGCATCAAGCCATCAGTCAGGCCATTGAGGAATTGACCCGTGACCGCTCTCGCATGAGCATGACGGCAGCCAACCGTGAAATCTACCACCTGCTCAAAAATGGCGTGAGGGTTCCTGTTCCCGACCCCGAGGGCGATGGTGAGACGGTGGAAGTGATCCGGGTGATGGATTGGGACAATCCGTCCGATAATGACTTTCTGCTTTGCTCCCAGTTCTGGATCACCGGTGATATGCACACCCGCCGGGCTGATCTGGTGGGCTTTGTCAATGGTCTGCCATTGGTTCTGATCGAACTTAAGGCCGCTCACCGTCGCCTGGAAACCGCCTTTACCGGTAACCTGAGAGACTACAAAGACACTGTCCCTCAGCTCTTCTGGCCCAACGCCCTTATTATTGTTTCCAATGGCAGCCAGAGCCGTGTGGGTAGCATTACTGCCGGATGGGAACACTTTGCCGAGTGGAAGAAGGTAGGCAGCGAAATTGAAAGGGGCCGGGTATCTCTGGAGACCATGCTTCGGGGTGTATGCGATCCTGTCCGGCTGTTGGATCTGATAGAGAATTTCAGCCTGTTTCAAGAAGTCCCCGGAGGTTTGATCAAGCTGACAGCCAAGAACCATCAATATCTGGGTGTGAATAACGCGATGGAGGCTTTGGCGGATATCCGGCAAAGAGACGGCAAGTTGGGGGTGTTCTGGCATACACAGGGCAGCGGTAAAAGTGTCGCGATGATGTTCTTTGCACAGAAGGTGCTTCGTAAGATACCGGGCAACTGGACCTTTGTGGTGGTCACTGACCGGCAGGAACTGGACGGTCAGATATACAAACACTTCGCATCGGCT
>CAIMCT010000131.1 GCA_903839535.1 uncultured Desulfobacteraceae bacterium | reverse complement strand
TAAAGCCCAAAACCCGGACAGTCAGGAAGTATGGACATACTGTTTTTTACTGCCAGCTTTACATTCAGAATTTGAGTATTTTTCTCCTCCACCAAATCATGGATAAAAAAATAAAAATTATCCTGATCTGAAGGATGAATAAATTTTGCCAGCTTTTTGCTAACCAGCGACTCAACTGAACTGCCCACCAGTCGGGTAGCAGCAATATTGGCTTTTTTGATGATGCCTTGTTCATTCAGCGACAGGTAAGCCACCGGCGATAAATTATAAATCCGTGCAAAATCATCACGGGAATCGCTCAATTCCTGATGGGCCCTTTTAAGCTCCTCATTCTGCAATTCCAGCTCTATCTGGTGAACCTGAAACTCAAACAGCAATTTTTCAATGTCCACAGTGGGCATCCGGGCAATATCAACGCCGGATTTACTCAGCAGAGATTCCGCCCGTTTTCGGACTTTGTTCTGGTGGTCAATCAATAATTGCTCGGCTTTTGTCCTGAGAATTTCAGCATCCCGCTTCTCAATTGCTGGGGTAGTCATTGTATATGCCTTTCCATGAGGTTAGTGAAATAATGACAAATTTTCATTGCCCTGGGCTTATCGTGGGAGCGTCTAAAGCTCCCCCTATATATAATCAAAAGCTTGGCCTCTCCGTGACATCTTCTATAGCCAACAAAATGAGCGCGGGACTGTCCGGTGATTGCTTCAAAATACGGCCATTGATCATCAATCGTTTTCTGCCAATATCTGGAAACTCGGCATCCAGATAGTATTTATCAAAGGCACTTTTATGGGTTAATGTCGCTGTCAAATGAATGCGTAATGGTTCGCAGTCCCAGGCTGACCCATTAATTACGAAGAGGGATTGCCCGATCAGGTTTTCATCGTTCGCATTAAATCGCTGATTGAAGGCCGGATTCGCGGTGAATATGAGCAACTTATCATCCAGCACCAGCAAGGGTTGGCTTACCGTATTGACAATCGCCGTTGTCAGGAGCGCCAACTGCGCCGTTTGTTCGGCTTTTTTAAGTCGGCCAATATCAATAAAACTGACTACCAGCCCATCGATCATGTTCTCCGCCGTCCGGTAAGGGAGAATACGCAACAGATACCAGTCTCCGTTGATTGTCTGCACTTCAGTGTCTTTATAGACCAGCGTTTCCAGTACCTTTTTGGCATCCTCAATCAAGTGGTCATATTTAAGGATTGAAGCCAGATCGCCAAGCGGCCTCCCAATATCGCCGTCAATCAGCTTGACAATAGTCTTGGCCTGACGGGTAAACCGTTTTATTTTCAGATGGCAATCGAGAAAAATGATGGCAATATCTGTGCTGTTCAATAGATTTTGCATGTCATCGCTGGTCTCGGTAAGCGATTCAACTTTGTTTTGCAATTCGCTATTAACGGTACTCAGCTCTTCATTGAGCGACTGCATTTCTTCCTTGGCTGTTTCCAACTCCTCATTGGAGCTTTGCAGTTCTTCATTGGTGGATTGCAGTTCTTCATTCGTGGATTTAAGCTCCTCATTAGACGTTTCCAGTTCCTCAATGGTGGCGCGAAGCGATTCCTTGGTAAAGAAATGCTCCTGTTCAAGCTGTTCTTTTTCACTGGCTTGGTCAATGTGTATCGAAGCCTTCACAGCGCTGTCGGGAGGTTGAGTCTTGTCTTCTTTGCCCTGGGGGTAAAATGAGACCAGAAATAAATTTCTTAGGGGCTCCGGAACAACGATTTTTTCGAGCTTAAGATC
>CAIMCT010000130.1 GCA_903839535.1 uncultured Desulfobacteraceae bacterium | reverse complement strand
TTGTAAGGTTTTCGCTTACAGTATCATTGATTGGGGCATCGCGCCAAAAGAGATTCACACTGTCATTTCTCATTGAATATTAAGGTGTTAGAAAAACCCACAACATATAGACTTATGCGTGAAAGCCCAATTCACAGGGAACAAATATCTGAGTAAGTTCCTGACAACTCTGAAAAACTGGTGGAACGAAATCTTGAATTACTTCATCGAAAATACGACAAATGGTTTTGTAGAGGGACTCAATGGGGCAATCAGAAATATTATCTGCAGTGCATTAGGCTACAGAAACTTTGAAAACTTCAAGCTGCGACTGTTTGCAGGGTATGGTTTTCCCACTAATCCGCGATGAACCAACGAGATTTGGTCAACGGCGACAAAGCGACCGAAGCGCTTGACAAGATTCTGAACGGCAACGGCTTCAGATGCCAAAATGGTCTCCTGAAAGCATCCGGTCTGCGGCCTCAATGCGATGGATCATGGCTTGTTCAAGGCTGGAAAAATCCGCACGAAATGCGGACGGAGCGGCCTGATCCAATACATGGGCATTGTGCATCAGAACAATCTGGTCGCATTTCTCGCCTTCATCCAGATAGGCTGTGGACACCAGGATGGTCATACCCTCTTTTTGCATGGCGCAGAGAATTTCCCAGAATTCCTTTCTGGAAACCGGATCGACACCGTTGGTTGGCTCATCCAGAATCAGCAATCTTGGCTGATGCACCAGCACACATGCTAGCCCCAGTTTCTGTTTCATCCCTCCGGAAAGATCACGGGCCAGACGGTCCTGAAACGGCATCAGATTGGAAAAACCCAGGTACTGATCTTTTCGCTTTTTTCTTTCAGATCCAAAAATACCGAAAATATCCATGAAAAAATCCATATTCTCTGCAACCGTCAGATCTGAATACAATCCAAAGCGCTGAGGCATATAACCAATCAGTTCCTTCACACGGGTTCTGTCTTGAACAACATCCATTCCATCAATCTGAATTCGGCCAGTTGAGGGCCTGATCATGGCGGCAATCATTCGAAGTAGGGTGGTTTTGCCAGCCCCATCCGATCCCACAAATCCGAAAATGGATCCGGCCTGAACCGAAAAAGAGACTTTAGACACCGCCTCGACCTTCCCAAAACGCATGGATACCTGATCAACCTGAAGGATTGGGGAGTCGGTATTGCTAAGATTTTTCAGCGCAAAGTCCATCTTTCAAGACCGTTGACCGTTGACCGTTGACCGTTGACTGTTGACAGTGAACGGTGAACGGTTTTCTACGAGGCTGCACAGTAAAAATAACGCTAATTCCTGTAGTAGGGGCGACCGGCCGGTCGCCCCTACGCTCCCAACAAGTAACCGTTCACTCCCCCCCATTCTAATTATGCGCTAACAATAGACGGAACTGGAATAGGAGCGATGCCCTTGCGAGCAAGTCGGATAGTTTCGGCAATATAAGACCAAGGGTCAATGTTACATAACCGGCATGTTTCGATAACGCTCAGTAGAGCAGCATAAGCACGGCTACCTTCAGATGTGCGGGTTCCAAAACTGATTCCGCACGAAATCACCGCATGTCTCAACGCACGTTCCGCTTCATTGTTGGTCGGAGGAAGGTCAGGATTTTTGACGAACGCCACCACCGCATCCCAATCATTGAGAATCTCCCTCGCCAGAGCTCTCAATTTGGAGTATTCTTCTTTTTCTCCCAGGATGCATGCCCTTTTGAGTCTGGCGAGGATTGGGCTGCATTTTTTCTGTGCATCCTCGCCACCTTCAGCCATGGCGTGTATGAGCCCCCTTAGCTCTTTTAAGAGCCAGTCCCCCATCTTGGCAGCCTTTTGGTCTAAAGCGCCCGTAAGGGCGATTGCTTTTCGAATAAGATGAGCCAAACACCGTTGATGTCTTTCACGATCAAGATAACCCCTGTAACCATCTGTCACAAGCCATCCAGCAAAGCTGACAAGAATCAAGTTCAGCAGTTCTACTTTTTTGCGGGTACCTATATGAAAGACTGCAATGGTACTGGAAATTGCCACCCAAAGCCATTTCAGTTGACCTTTTTGATACCACGGTGTCTCATCCAATCCGACAATCTTTGCATCCTGAAGTTCTTTCACAAGCTCTTCTACAACCGGAAAACAAGCAATCCCAGCTTCTCGAATGCATCGGTCAATGGTTCCAACTCCAAGCTCAGTTTTCATCCAGCAGCTGAGGAATTCCTTAATCTTTACCCGTGACATTCTGTGCCTATTCGACAAGGCTGCAATAAATGTCGCAAACATGGGGCCGACCAGAACGTATTCAGTGAATTTGAGATCCTTCTTGCGGCCCTCAACAGTAGAAACAGTCCCTTCACTTGGACATGCCTTTGTTTCATGACCACAACTGCACACGCCAACATAATAGTGATGAAGCGTACAGAAAATGCGAATCCCAGATGGTGTCTTTTCAAGTTCCAACACATGGTACCCCATGTACGGAGACTGATCCACATGTATCTGTAACGGAACATTACAGGCTGCGCAGAGCTCGGGATAGTGCGGTATCGTACCCTCAGGTATGAGCGGGGCATCACGCCAAAACCCCTGTGCCCCAGGCTGTTTGCCAGCGCAACGATTTTCTGCCTTTGGATCTGCCATTGGCTGTTCCACCAATTCATTTACAGTGGCAGCGCCTTTCTCGTCTGTATCAATTACCGATTGTTCTGGGTTCTCAGCGCGGTTTCCGTCGGTATTTTTTGGGTCTGGGTTCTCAGCATTGTTCTCATCGGTATTTTTTGGGTCTGGGTTCTCAACATTATTTTCGACGGAATCTTTTTTTGCGCCTTTCTGGTACGGACTGTCGGAAGATGGGGGTCTTGAGCTGTTTTTTGAGTTCTGCTCAAGCCGCTCCATCTGATCCACAGCTAATTCATGCAGGTTACACGCAACCTCTACCAGAATCTCTGGTTCAAGAGATTGGAAATAGTTACGATTCATCTGCGCAATATCTTCTTTTTTTAACAGGCTCATGAACAATACAATATGCTATATCGGATTTTTGTCAAGATTTTTTCCAATACAAATGAAAAAAAAGGGGGGGGAGTGAACGGTTACCCCAACAAACATTGCTGAACTGTCAGCACCCGAATCCACCGTGGAATATCCAATCCAGGCTCAATGGTATCAACCAGCAGCAACCCTTCCGCATTTCCAATCAACTGTCTGTCGGCAACCAGTCCTTTCATTTCCCGCCCGATGTTGTCGCTATCCAGCCGATCCGTCACCTGGATGAGCTGAGCTAAACGGCCCGGTGGGAAAACAGCGAAGTTGTATTCTCAGCCGTTTCTGGCAAAAAAGATGTCTTCGGTCTGCGCCCTAAGGTGTCTGAAAACAACGTTCTCCAGGCTTTGCCACGGCCATCGGGAAAGGAATAGTGCATGGCCGTCAGGTTAGTCCTAAAACAAGCGTAGTATAAATAGCAAATTCCAATAAAAAGAACTTGTTTGCTCTACTTTCAATGTGTTATAATATATAACTATAACTTAGACAAATAACCGAAAGGAGCGTTTCGAGTGCGAAAAGATACACAAAAAAAATAGACAAACATTCGTTCCGCCAGTGAGGTCCTCGAATTTTACCGAGACCGGGCTGACCACGAAAACGATATCGCACAGTTGAAGAATGGTACAAGGGCACTTCACGCACCCTCTAACAATTTAATTTCCAATTGGGCATATATGGTCATCGCCTCTCTGGCTTGGACCCTGAAAGCCTGGTATGGACTGCTCATGCCTTGTCAACTTTTGGGCAAGACCATTGTTCG
>CAIMCT010000129.1 GCA_903839535.1 uncultured Desulfobacteraceae bacterium | reverse complement strand
TAGCTGTATAACTCATGTTTACCTCCTTTTTTATTTTCTCAACAGATGTGTGCGGTACGTCGCTATAGGCATTTACCCATTGTTCAATGAGCAGTTTTTTATCATTATTGATAAGATCGGCCATACTCTCAGCGGCACTGTAAATCTCGTAAACAAGGGTTTCATGATCCATATTCCTGTCATCCGCCTTCAACGCCAGAAGCTTGCACATCAGCGAATGTTTTTTGATCAGATCAGCGCTTCTTTCAGATTTGATCTTGATGACATCAAAATGACAGAACTGTTGTTTCATCTTACTGCTGAATCCATACCAGAACGTATCAGAAACCGGCTTTCTCCAGATGGCGTCATCAGTATAAATGACAATGCTCCAGACAGGCCTTTTTTTTAGCAGCCAGGCATAGCAGAGGTATTCATATATTCGCATGGAAACATCTTCCCGTTCGCTCTTATGCTCAATCTGGATTACAACTTCATGGAAGGTCTCCTCTATTTCAACTTCCATGACCAGAAACAGGTCATCTTTCAGACTCTTGTTAAGATACGAATAGTGTAACGCTTTTTTTAAACATTTTGAGTTGTCATTATCAATTAAATTTAATTAAAACAGTTTATTATGGATCAACGCACAACATTTGAGTGACAAAATACTGTAACGTTTTTACAAAATTTCAAATTTAGGAACAACCCAAACGGAGGGATAAAATAAAAATATAGTGATAAATTTCGAATAGTTATGACGATTGGCTGATAAATCGAATAGTTATGTTTTTATATGTAAAATCGGGCTGTTGCCGTGATAAGGGCGAGAATTTGTCTCCAACTGGGGGCATGTAGACTTTGATACGATCAGACAAAGATATAGGTTATCATAGGTGTTATGTCAAGCATAATATGATTAACTTTAGTTGAACAGTTGTAAGGCCTGGCGGGATATGCGGGGTATTTTAAAAGACTGACAGCGGGGTATAAAACGTTACACTATTTCGTCATTTCTTCAAAAAAAAGCGTTACACTATTCGTATCTTAACAGACTCTCCTTGAGTGCTTCATATTTACTTATGAACTCCTTATCACAGAATTTATGTTTTTTAACATTGATATCCGGAAAATAATGTTCAAAAAAATCTTCAGTAAACGAGGCGATAAGCCATTTAAACAGGGAAGGGTGTTTTGGGATTGTGCATGATCTTCCTTTATTCCTTTTGATTTGATCAATCAGCAAGTCGGGATGAAGCCGTCAAAAGCTATTCTATCACCAAATAATCCACTCTGCAAGGTCGGGTTTGCCAGAACCAGGTGTTTAACGCTGCCTGATGCAGATAATAAAAAAGGGCGTACCTTGGTCCACCATTTTTTAAGAGCTTCCCTCTTTTTTGGTAGTGTTTTCAGGTTTCATTTTGAATCAGCTTATACAATCATTGGTATTCCATTTGCGAACAAAAATTTTCACTTTCCGCAACATTTAAGAATGATACGTTTGGAGCAATGCCAACACTTATGGACCTATGCGTCCATTAGATACATCCTGTTGTCCGAGCTTCTTTGTTGCAAATCACCTTATGTCCCGCTATGGCGTAACCGGAAGAGAAAAAAAGAACTCGCTCCCATTTCCAGCTTCCGAATAGAGCCATAATCTCCCCTCATGCGCTTCCATTATTTTCTTTACAATGAGCAGGCCAAGTCCGGTGCTGCGATCTTCCTTCGAGGCAGGCTGGACAGATGTTTTCCCGAAGGCATGGAAAAGCTTGTGCTGTTCTTTTTCTGGAATGCCGGGGCCCTGGTCGGCAACCGAGATGATGACTTCGTTGTTCTCATGACGCAGACGGACGGTAATATCGGTTCCAGGTTGAGAATACTTAATTGCGTTGGAAAGAAGATTGTTGATCACTTGTTCGATCCTATTGATATCAGCATAAACCTGAGGCAACTGCTCCTGACAGTTTATGGCTATTGATATATTTTTGGGGGAAGCAAACATCTCGTTGATTTCAACGCTTTGCTTGATCGGAACAGTGATATCAACCATCCGCCTCTCGATGGTGAGATGTCCGGATTCAATCGCGGACACATCAAGCAAATCATTGACTATACCGGCCATGAATCGACTCGAAGCAAGGAGCATTTCGAAAAATCTGAACTGTTTCTCGGCCGGCAAAGGCGAGAGTTGGTTAGCCAGCAATTCGCTGATGCCCATGATCCCGCAAAGCGGAGTGCGAAGATCATGCGCCGCCATTCCCAGAAAATGGTTTTTCAGCTCATTTAGTGCTTGCAGTTCAAGCTGCTGCCTTCGCAGGCGTAGATGGGTCTCCACGCGGGCGTTCACCTCATCGAACTGGAACGGTTTAGTCACATAATCCACGCCGCCCACTGCAAATGCCTTGACCTTGTCTGCGGTTTCGGTTAGAGCGCTGATAAAGATCACGGGAATATCCTTCAGCACTTCATCCGCCTTCAATCGCTCGCATACCTCAAAACCGTTCATGTCCGGCATGTTGATGTCGAGCAGGATGAGATCTGGCGGGTTCTTTGCCGCGGCTTTCAATGCCGACGCACCACGCGGAAATGTCAACACAAGGTAGCCCTTGGCCTGCAGCATCTCCTGCAAAAGCTTCAAATTAGCAGGGGTGTCGTCCACCACCATGATGTTTGTGCTTTCCGGCATCTTATTCATAGTCATTTGTCAGTCCCTCCCTTTTCCAGCCATTGGCCGAGTTTTTCGTAGTCGTACCGGTCAGTCAACACTTGTAGCCCACGGGCCGTAGCGCTATCAATCTTTTCCACCTGGGCGACAAGCTCCGTCAAACGAGCCATGTCGCCTTCTTCCACAGCCTGCCGCATTGCTTCAATAATATCCTTTGGCAGCGCAGCCATGGACTCCGCAGTCAGCGGTGCGGCTTTTATATGGTCAGAAGCATCGGCTATATCATCAGCAAAGACGTAGTGCAGGCCCAGGCATTTTCCGAGCATCTCAAATAAATCTTCTGTTCGGAAGGGTTTACACAGATAAGCATACATGCCTGTAGCCATCACCTGTTCTAAAGCGTCTTCTAAAGTGCTGGCTGTAATGGCGATGACGGGTATGGCGCTGCCCGCCGCCGTGGCCTTGATCCGCCGGGTGGCCTCGTAGCCGTCCATGATTGGCATGCGCATGTCCATGAGTACCGCATGAGGCGACCAACTATCGAAGATATCCAAGGCTTCAACGCCGTTGTTCGCTTCTGCAATCTCGAATCCAACGGGTCGGAGCAGTTCGCACAGAAGGGCGCGGTTGTCCGGTATATCATCCACCACCAGTATTCGAAACGGCCCGGCGCCGGGTTCCAGACCAATGACGCAGCGCAGTGCTTGTTTCTTCTGCTCGACAATGTCCCCAGCTTGCGCCATCAGCACCTCGAACCGGAAACAACTGCCTGCGCCTACATAGCTTGTGACCGTGAGTTCACCGCCCATCATTTCCACAAACTTGCGGCTGATGGTCAGACCCAGTCCGGTGCCACCGGCTTTCACGCCAGTCGCCGCCTGCTGAAAAGGATCGAATATCCGGTCCATGTCAGCGTCGGGTATTCCTATGCCGGTGTCTTCCACCTCGGCCATTAGCCGCAGGGATGCTTTGTCCTCCAAGGTTTTTCCTTCAACCGCATCGACACGCACCCGCAAGGAGACCCTGCCCGTTTCCGTAAACTTGACAGCATTTCCCATCAGGTTGACCAATACCTGTCGCAGCTTGCCCTCGTCGGCGGTCACATAACGCGGTACGCTTTCATCCTGCTCCACAAGAAGCTGCAATCCCTTGGCGTCGGCGCGGGAGCGGAACATCATCTCCAGGTCGCTTAGAATGTCGTGCAGGCAGAAATCGACTTCATTGAGGGTGGTCCGCCCTGCCTCTGCTTTGGACACGTCAAGAATGTCGTTGAGAAGATTGAGCAGATGCGCGCCACTTCGGGCGATGGTCTGAACATGTTCGGCCTGCCGGGGCGTGAGCGAAGGGTCGAGCATCAGGACCTGTGCAAACCCCAGGATGGCATTCATGGGCGTGCGGATTTCGTGACTCATGTTGGCTAAGAATAAGCTTTTGGCCCGGTTGGCTTCTTCCGCCGCTTCGCGAGCGATCCGGTCCCGCTCCGCCTGTCTGCGCTCCGTGATATCCCGAGCCACGCCCAGAACACCGAGGATTTTGCCGCTTTCATCACGGTATAGGGAACCGTTACAAAGCACGGGCGTGATATTCCCGTTTCGATGCCGGAGCTGGAGTTCGTAGTTGCGAACCTCTCCTTCCGAGAAAATCACCTTTTGAAAACCGGCAATAGCCTTGTCATGATCTGTAAAATAGTCGGTCCAATCAGACCCGATTAGCTCATCATGCGACAATCCCGTGACCGCTTCCACCGCCTTGTTGACATCTGTAATCTTCCCCTCAAAACTTATGGCCACAAAAGGGTCTATGCCTGCTTCGAACAGACTCCGGTTGTAAGTGACGGCACCCCGGAGAGATACTTCGGATTTCATCCGTTTTGCGATCTCGGTCGTTAGCATCTCATTGCTTTTTTCAAGTTCATAAGTCCTTTCTTGCACTTTTTTCTCGAGGTCTTTGCGGGCTTCTTCCAGTTCGTTCATCATATTATTGCGCTCAGTCACATCTGCAAAGAAGCCCACGAGACAGGCCCGTCCACTAATGACAACGCGGAAAGCGGCGCCATCGGCATAGAAAACGGCGCCATCTTTCCGCAGACATGGAAGCGCGGAAAACGTATGCTTTTCACCTCGTGCCAGAGCCTCAAACTCTGACATCACATGGCCCAGCAAATCCTTGGGGTGGATGTCTGCTGTACCCAACTGCGGCAGCTCTTCTTCTGAATATCCGAACATACGGCAGATGGAGGGGTTGGCAAAAACAAACATCTTCGTTTCGATATCGACCACCACTATGCCATGCGTGCTTCCCTCAAGGAGCACCCTATACCTTTCTTCCGACTCTAACAGCGCCTCAACCGCATGCTTGCGTACGGTGATTTCTATTTCCATGTCGTGATTGGTCTGGCTGAGGGCGGCAGTTCTTTCAGCGACTTTATCCTCCAGGTGATCCTGATATCGTTGCAGCTCCACCATCGCTTTCCGCCGTTCTTCGCTTTCTGTGTGCAGTCTTGCGCCAAGAATCCTGCTTTTTCGTAACAGGATCGCAAGAATGATCATCAGAACAAAAAAGGTGATGAAGATACCCAAAGACACCCAGACGTATTTCTTGTGCTGCGAGTAGAAGGTGTCAGGCCGGTTGATTACAATGCTATCCGCCGACAACGACTCGTTCCGGTGCTTTACGACAAATGTTTCAGCAAGCATAGGGAGATGATCAACACTGGCCTCGGCCAGTCCCATGATTGCCAGACAGATGATTAACATTAGGAGAAAAAATTGTGTTTCTATCGCATTTTTCACTGTAGTGCCTTCATTCAATCACACTTATTGGTTTCGGTTAGATCGTAGATGTCTATTTTGTGCTTTCCGGCATCTTATTCATAGTCATTTGTCAGTCTCTCCCTTTTTCCAGCCATTGGCCAAGTTCTTCGTAGTCGTACCGGTCAGTCAACGCCCGCAGCTCACGGGCCGTAGCGCTATCAATCTTTTCCACCTGGGAGACAATCTTTGTCAAACGGGTCATGTCGCCATCTTCCACAGCCTGCCGCATTGCTTCGACAATATCCTTTGGCAGCGCAGTTATGGACTCCGCAGTCAGCGGTGCGGCTTTTATATGGCCAGGAGCATCGGTTGTGTCGTCAGCAAAGACATAGTGCAGATCCAGGCATTTTCCGAGCATCTCAAATAAATCTTCTGTTCGGAAGGGTTTACGCAGATAGGCATACATGCCGGTGGCCATCACCTGTTCAAAATCGTCTTCAAAGGCGCTGGCAGTAACGGCGATGACGGGTATGGCACCGCCCGCCGCCGTGGCCTTGATCCGTCGGGTGGCCTCGTAGCCGTCCATGATTGGCATGCGCATGTCCATGAGTACCGCATGAGGCGACCAACTATTGAAGATATCCAAGGCTTCAACGCCGTTGCGCGCCTCTGCAATCTCGAATCCAACAGGTCGGAGCAATTCGCACAGAAGGGTGCGGTTGTCTGGTATATCGTCCACCACCAGGATTCGAAACGGCCCGGTGCCAGGTTCCAAACCAACAACGCAAGGCAATGTCGGTTTTTCCTGCTCGGCAATGTCCCCAGCTTGCGCCAGCAGCGTCTTGAACCGGAAACAACTGCCTGCGCCTATCTGGCTTGTGACCGTGAGTTCACCGCCCATCATTTCTACAAATTTGCGGCTGATGGCCAGACCCAGTCCGGTGCCGCCGGCTTTCACGCCAGTCGCCGTCTGCTGAAAAGGATCGAATATCCGGTCCATGTCCGTGTCGGGTATTCCAGGGCCGGTGTCTTCCACCTCGACCATTAGCCGCAGGGATGCTTTGTCTTCCGGTGTTTTTCCTTCGACCGCCTCGACACGGACCCGCAAGGCGACTCCACCAGTTTCCGTAAACTTGACCGCGTTTCCCATCAGGTTGACCAATACCTGTCGCAGCTTGCCCTCGTCGGCGGTCACATAACGCGGTACGCTTTCATCCCGCTCGACAAGAAGCTGCAATCCCTTGGCATCGGCGCGTGAGTGGAACATCAACTCCAGGTCGCTTAGAAGATCGTGCAGGCAGAAATCGGCTTCATTGAGGGTGATCCGCCCGGCTTCGATTTTGGACATGTCAAGAATGTCGTTGATCAGATGGAGCAGATGCCCGCCGCTGCGGGCGATGATTCGGACATGTTCGGCCTGTTGAGGCGTGAGCGATGGGTCGCGCTCCAGTACCTGCGCAAACCCCAGGATTGCGTTCATGGGAGTGCGGATTTCATGGCTCATGTTGGCTACGAATATGCTTTTAGCCTGATTGGCTGCTTCCGCCGCTTTGCGGGCGATCCGGTCCTGCTCCGCCTGCTTGCGTTCCGTGATGTCAATGTCGATGCAAAACAATTCTTGCATCCGTCCGGGTACCTGAACGATGGTATGGCTCGAAAAAACCGACACGCGCGAACCATCTTTTCGCATCAGCGACAATTCCGCCGCCGGGATCGGCTGCCCCGTCTCGGCCATCTGCTGCATAGCCTGAACAACATCTACACGCATTTCTGGCGGAACGACAAGATCCAACAGGTTGCGTCCAATCGCCTCTTGCGCACTGTATCCATAGAGCTGCTCGGACGCACGATTCCAGTATTGCGTCGTACCATCAATCCCATACCCTTGAATAGCTACGGATTGAACATCTTGCAGTAAATTCTTGAATCGCGCCTCACTTTGCCGCAAAATATCTTCGGCATGCTTGCGCTCGCGAATATCCCGAGCCTCGCCCAGGATAGACACCAGCCTGCCGTTTTCATCACGTATGATGCTGAACTTGCTTTCCGTCAACATGATCGAACCGTCTTTGCAGTAATATTCAAGTTCCAATGTGCGGACGGGATTGTAGTCAGGCTCGGCAATCACCCTGGGTATTTCCTCTGAAAATAACTCATAAGCCAATTTAAGCGACTCCGGCGTGATAGTCTGCTCCAACGGCATGTCCATTATTTCCTGTACCGTGAAACCGCGCAGCATTATCATAGTGGGGCTATGGTAGGTGATATTAAGACTCATATCCATCAGCCATACAGCGTCTGTCGTATGCTCCGACAGTAACCGGTATTGAGTCTGGCTCTCCTGAAGTGTTTCTTCGGACTTCATCCGTTTTTCGATCTCGGCCGTCAGCATCTCATTGGTTTTTTGAAGTTCGCATGTTCTTTCTTGCACCTTTTTCTCAAGGTCTTTGCGGGCTTCTCTCAGTTCATTCTCTATATGCTTGCGTTCGGTGATGTCCATGGTGTAACCGGCCAATAAATATTTATCTCCCCTGATTATAGGGAACTTGATGGTGCTATAGCTCCGGCCATTAAATTCCTCATCCAGCGTAGTTACATCGCCTCTGGAGACGACAGCCCAGTCATCTGCGGCAAGCTTTGCGGCAAAATCGTGCGGAAACAGCTCCGTCATGGCCTTCCCGACTATTTCGCAACCCGGGATGCCGATCATCTGCTCAAAATTGTCACTGGCCTGCAGTACGATGCTCTGGGTGGGAGTCACCTCTTTGATGTAGATGTAAATCGGCGAGTGACGAAAAAACAGTGAGAATAACTCATTGCTTGATTGCAGCGATTCCTCCGCCCGCCTGCGCGCGGTGATGTCGCTCATCACGGTGCGGTAAACTGGTTCGCCTTCTGCGCTCTGCACGACGGATGTCGCAAGATGCGCCCAAAATACTGTCCCGTCATTTTTCAGCATGTGCAGTTCGCACTCCTGCTGTTCACCGGTCTCAAAGAGCCGTTTGCGATGCAGGTACCAGATATCCTGGTCATCAGGATGGATGAACCGGGTTAGCGGCTGCTTGATCAGCGCGCCCCTGGCCACGCTCAGCAGGGTGGTGGCGGTGAGGTTGGCTTCCAGGATAAGCCCCTTTTCGGAGAGGGTGCATAAGCCCACCGGCGCCATGTCGTAGAGATCGAAATAGCGCGCCCTCGCGGCATTCAGTTCCACCTGTGCCAGGCACAATTCATTGTTGATCTCTTTGAGCTGCCGGTCGAGCAAGTGTTTGTAGAACGCTATCTCGATAGTGGCCGTCAGTTCCCGCAAGGACACGGGCTTGATCAGGTAACCGTAAGGCGCGATAGTCTTGGCGCGTTGGAACAAAGAGTCTTGGGAGAAAGCAGTCAGGAAAATGATGGGTACATCGATCACCGAGCAGATACGTCCTGCAGCAGTGATGCCATCCATCTCTCCGGCTAATTGGATGTCCATTAAAATCAAATCGGGCCGTTCGGCAGCCACGGCAGCAATTGCCTCCTCCCCCGTAGCCACCGGATCCGGTACGTTGTAGCCCAGGCTGACCAGCATATTTTGCAGTTGTAAACCGAGAACTCCGTCATCTTCAACAATCAGTATGGTTTTTTTTTCGATGTACTCGTTCATTTATCTCTCATTCACAATCACATTTATGCGGCTAAACTTTCTTTATTTTCAACAAGTTCCACATACGAAAACAATATATCTGCAACATCCAGATTTTCCAAATGCATTATAATAGGGATAGGAGTTGGAACAGGTTTTCCAATTTCAGAATAAGTTTCAAGATTGATTCTGATTGCTTTTATGGCTGCTTTCTTTGCAGAAGAAATGTCCCTTCCATAAGTTGATATCGCCAAATCAGGAACCTGTACGGCGAAACCAGCTTCGGTTTGTTCCAACAAAATTAGATAACGCATTATTTTACCTCCAATTTTATCTTTTTTATGGTATCTAATGATCTCCCTACAGGTACATCTTTTTGAGGATGAACAATTGTTACGATAAAACGACTGTCATAATGCTTAAAGTTATGATGATCCCCTTTTATGCTTACCAATTCCCATCCATATTCTCCTGACATCGCTATCAATTCTCGGCTGGTATATCTTTTTTTGCCCATATCTCGTCCGTTTATTTATAATTACCATGTAATCAATTCCAAATGCAAAAGAAGTGCACCAAACGGAACAAATGAAAGAAGTAAGGATTAATCCTTATTGGCGTTAAGGTTTTTCTATATCAAGATCATTGCAAATCTTTCGTACCAAAAATTCTTTTATTTCATTATGGTGTGGAACAGTTGTCATATTGCCAAGCCTGATATTTCTCCATATCGAGTGTCGAGAACCTTCACGTATACTGCGAACCGGCATAATTTTACGTTTTTGATCCCCCACCCCAACCCTCCCCCGCTGGGAGAGGGAGTTTATGAAAAGCGCAGATTATGCCAGTTCGCAGTATATATCAGGTTCCGATGAAATTCTTTCAAAAAGTTTTGTATCTCGCATTTATCTTTCCTTTCCTTTATTTTTTCAGAGATTATAATTGTGCAATTTTGGGCGCAAACTGCAGCCTGAACGTGGTTCCGCCTGTGCGATCCAGTTCGATCTTGCCCTGGAGCTGGTTCTGACCGAGCATCTTGACCAGCAGCAGACCCAGGGTTTTCGTTTTCGTCCAGTCCAGACCGGCAGGCAGTCCAACGCCATTGTCGGCCACGGTCAGCGTGTAGGTTGCGCCGTCCCATTCTGCGGTAACGGCGATTTCACAACGTAAGGTCCCGATGCAGGGCTGCCCTGCCGGGAAGGCGTATTTGAAAGCATTGGTCACCAGCTCGGTTATCAGCAGACCACAGGGGACAGCGGCATCAAGACACATATCGACACCTGTCGCGACCACACTGACGTGGAGGTTAAAAAAACGCTCGTAGGACAAACGCAGATGAGAGACCAATGTATCGAGGTAATTCTGAAAATCAATCCTGGATAAGTCCTTGGACTGATAGAGCTGCTCGTGGACCAGCGACATGGACCTGATCCTGTTGCTCAGCTCCGTCATGGCGGCTCGGGACGACTCGTCAACTATCTTCTGCCCTTGCAGGTCAATCAGCCCCATGATGGCGGCCAGATTGTTCTTGACCCGGTGATGGACTTCCTTTAGCAGCACATCTTTCTCCGCCAGCAAGGCCCGCAGCGCCTTATCAGATTCCCGAAGCGCCTCGTCAGCCTGTTTGCGCTTGGTGATATCTCTGACGAAACTCTGTATAATGCCATCGCCGTTACGCGAAACCACCTTTGCACTGAATTCAATGGGTAGCAGTGCGCCATCCTTTAGTATCACTTCAGATTCAAACAGCAAAAGATCATTATTTCGGAGTGTCGTCATCTGTTCGGGAATATACTGACCATCATTCGGCTTGCTGATCGTAGAAAGATTTGCGCCGACAAGCTCATCTCGCCTGTATCCGAGCATTTTGCAAGCGTTCTCGTTTACGTCCGAAATTTTTCCATTGAAATCATGGATGAACAAGGCATCGTTGCTGTTCTCCACGATAGTTCTGTAGCGCACCTCACTGTCGAGAATATCCCGGGAAAGGAGGGTATATGGCTTTTTTATGCCAATATGGACGATGGCATTATAGAGGGCAAGAAAAACGATTGTCTTCAGAATATGCCCCAGCATGTTGAAGAGGCCATATACGTCAGTGTAGAGGGTAAAGGCCAGTTCGGTCAGGATCGACAAGACAATGGCCGCCATGAGGGATCGCAAAATCTCCCGATCTATATACCCACGGCTCTGTCGCAGAAGAACGGCTGCGGCTGTCAAAATCAGGCATATAACATACTCGCTGATACGCTTGAAAGGAGTCAGGCCCGATCCTTCGATAAAACAGTCGGGGAAAATCCTGGCAAAAATCGCGAACAAGAGCAGAGCTGTAATAACAGCATAGCCGGCCAATAAACAATACTGTGCGCTGGCGCTCATATCCATATCCCTGGATATTTGCAGAAAAAGCAGTCCCGATGCCGCCAGAATCGAAAGGCTTTGAAGGTAGCGTGAGGCAATCCATAATTGAGTAGGCAGATTGGAATCAAAGCCATGGAACACATTCATACCTTTGTAGGCCATGGTGTGTACCAGGTCAATCCCGCCAGCGAACAGGGACGCAATACCGATCAGCAGGAAAAAGCTGCTCCCCTTGGGGCGGTAGATTCGCGTGTTCCAGGTAATGGCAAAGACGCACCCTGCCACGGCGATGCTGGTCATCTCCGCAAGGCTGTGAAACAACAGATAGCTATTCATCATCGAATTTCCTTAGGCTGCATGCCTTCTTTTTCATTGTACGCCACTTTACGAATTATGAATTTTCTTTTCAACCATGCCAGTCCGAACCATAAACTGCTCGGCGGATCGCTGTGCCAAGGCTTTTAAGCTGATAAGGCTTACCTATGAACGCATTGGGACGTTCAGTATGTTCGTCCGCCATAACCAGAGCCTCGTCGTAGCCGCTGGACAATATCACAGGAATATCAGGCGAAAGCTTTCGCAGAGCAGCTATCGTCTCCCATCCGTTCATGCGCGGCATTGTCAAATCGGAGAGAACGCAGCGGATTTCATCCTGATGCTGCTTGAATATCTCCAGACCCTCATCGCCGTCTTTTGCTTCAATTACCGTATATCCGAGGCGAGTGAGCATGATTCTGGCCATGTTGCGCACCGGCTCCTCATCTTCGATCAGCAGCACCGCACCAC
>CAIMCT010000128.1 GCA_903839535.1 uncultured Desulfobacteraceae bacterium | reverse complement strand
GAGAAATCAAAGGCTTGCTGTTATAGATTGCATAAAATCGGCTTTTCTTTTTGCCGAAAGCCATTTCCGCAATGCTCCTGGCCAAATCATCGCCCAGCAAGTTGGCAATAATGCGATGATGAAGTTTGCATTCCGGCCCGATTTTGTCAGATATCGGCAGAAAAACCATTTTTTCCAGGATTGCCCGACAGTTGAAGGGGCAGAGTGTCGGGTGAAGCAAGTCGCATTCATTGAAGCTTTGGGCCTGCCAACTGCCCATGCGCTGTTCCCAAAATAACATGTCCAGAATGTCAATGCCAAAATCATTGCAAATAGGCGCAATTTCACTTTCCCATTCATCGAGGGCCTTCCTGACACACCCCAATTCATGCCAACCTACCATCCCCGGCAAAAAGAGAAGCGATTCAGAAACCAGCTTGTTGCTCGCACCCATGTATTTCCGGTAATAGGAGCGGCCCACTTCAGAGCAGTTGCCGCGCACCGAAACATAGCCAGCAGGAAATATTTTCAGAGTGCTGGCGGCCAGATCCTCCCAGTATTGATGATAGTATTCGTTGCTGATCCGGTAAAATCCGGCAAAAAGATCGCCCGATTCCTTTTCCCATTCGAGAACATTGTGTTTAACCCCACATAGATCAGCAATAGCCCGCCCCATCGTGGCATCGTAGTGATTGAGGTCGTTGGTTTTTGCCCAGGTATAATAATAATCGCTGCATCCGCCTTTGATGGATGCCCCCATCACAATCCGGCTATCCAACCCGCCGGTCACAGTAATAGCCAGACTGGACTCATCCGCCGCGTTTCGCACGATGTTGGCTAGTAGATCCGTTATCTCGTCCGCAGCCTCCGCCAGATTTACGAAGTGAGGCTTTTCCAAAGGCCAATAGCGGGTCTGCCGCCCATCTCTATCCCGCAAATAGTGATTTGACTGCAATATCCGGGTTTTTATGTAGAGATCGCAATTCGTTGGGACCCAATGCTCGGGATAGTGGCTGTAGTGATACGATCTCCGGTACTCCAGACTGGTGGAGCTATCCCGATCTCCCGTCAGATGCTTCACGAGGGCTGAATTGCATGAATAAACATGCAGGCCGCTTTCCAGATAACAGTAAAGGCGCATCAGACCGCAGGCGTCATTAAACACGAAGACTTCATCATTGACAAAGGCAAACACGGCAAAACGGCCGCAGAAGTTGTGAAACTGTCTAAGGATGCCGTCAATTTCCACCGCCGGCGCGTCCAGGGCTTGACGCAGATGCAGCTCCACCTTCTCCCCCTTGACGGCGGAGACAATATTGCCAACAATCAACAGCAGGATCGGATTGGTCCGGCTCTTGATCACCTGATGCTTCAGCCCCCGGTGACCGCAATACCGAAACCCGTTTGGAAGATCACAACTGCCCCATGAATCAAACAAAGCCAGCGGTTTGTTGGACAGGTAGAACTGATCCCGAAACAAGAGGGATTCGAAACTATTTTTCATTTATCATCGCGAAATGGTTTAGGGAAACGCTGATTT
>CAIMCT010000127.1 GCA_903839535.1 uncultured Desulfobacteraceae bacterium | reverse complement strand
GTCCCCGATTTACCTGGTTGCATAGCAAGTGGCGCTACAATTGGGGAAACCGAAAATGAACTATTAGCGGCTATTCAATTTCACCTTGAGGGTTTACTTGAAGATGGACTGTCCATACCTGCATCAGAAAGCATTGTCGAATATATGTTTATTCCAGCCCAACCCGCCGCTGAACCGGAGTGCGCAGCAGCGTGACTTGCTTAAAGCCAGAAATCATCAGCGCGCCCGGTTAGCTCTACGTTAGGCGGTGGGTACATCCTGAAATGCAACCCAATATAATAATGATGGTAGAAAGAGAATCCATCAATGAAAAGAGAATTTTCAGTGAACAGCAGATATGAAATTATGACTTTGACAGATATTCTTCCGTTTGTTCGACAGCTACGGATGCTTGACAAACTCAGACTTATTCGGATTATAGCGGAACAGCTTGATACGGATGAAAATATTTTTCTGCTTGAATCGGATAAGACTTATGATATGCCAACACCGTACAATACTTTCGGAATGGCAAAAATATTGATGAATAAACTTGAAACAACGGATACGGATAATAAAACATTTTGAAATTCAGATACTCTGTCAGTGACCCATCACAAAATGAATATGACAGTTTGCCCCGTCTGACATTTTCTCTCCATTGTAACAATCGGCAGGCTGAGGTTGTCGGTCTGGTTGACAGCGGCGCAACGGTAAGTGTGCTTCCGTATGAAATAGGCATTCGGCTTGGGGAAATATGGGATGACCGGACAGCAAATATCCGGCTGGCAGACAATCTGGGGAATTTTCCGGCAACGCCGTTGGCTGCGATAGCAAAAATAGGAGATTTTGAACCTGTACGTCTGGTTTTTGCGTGGGTTAAGACTGATGCGCCGCTGATTCTCGGACAAACTAATTTTTTTATGGAATTCGATGTCTGCTTTTACCGCTCGAAGTTAGAGTTTGAAATCATGCCTAAGTTATCGTAGTTTTGCGAACTCCTAACCATCTGTTGCACCTGACTTCGCAGGTGAACATTGTGTTGGGCCCCGGCTGTTTCTGGTGAGCATGAAAAATGGGCAGGGAGTCTTTGGAGTTGGTTCGAAAAAAAGCCCAACAGAAGAAAGGAATAGTCCATGAAAGCCATAGAGTTTGAAACAACGATTGACAAAAACGGTCATATCTATCTGCCTGAGACATTTCAGCACGCCTACGGGAAATTTACCAGGCTGGTTGTTATGCTACCGGAAGAGGATGTGCTCCGGAAGAAAAGACGGCGACCAGGAAGCGCCAAAGGCATCCTGAAGGTGCTGTCAGAAGACAATGGACACCTGGGTGATTTCAAGGAATATATGCCATGAACCTGCTGCTGGATACACAGGCTTTACTATGGTTTATTCTGGATGATCCACGATTGAGCGGAAAGGCAATGGATAGCATTGTTGACACGGAGGGGATGATTTTCGTCAGTCCCGCAAGCCTCTGGGAGATTGCCATCAAGATCAGTCTGGGCAAATATGAGCTGCCGGGGCATTTTGAACAGTTCTGGGATAGACAATTTCACATCAATGATTTCAAGCTTTTGCCTGTCTCTATAATACACACTTCACGGGTTGTGGATTTACCATATCATCACCGCGACCCTTTCGACCGTTTGATTATTGCCCAGTCCCTGGTGGAAATGATTCCAGTGGTGAGCAGTGATACCATGCTCGATCATTATAGTGGCGTAGAGCGGGTATGGTGAGCTAATTGGCCAGAGCTACGGAGTGGAGCATTGATGGCGCATAAGGGTTGCGAAGTTGTGTTAAGGGTGCCTGAATTCCTATTTTTCTGCATCTATCAAATGATGTCAAGAAATAGGGATTGAGACTGTTGAGAGTCTGCTGACTATTCTGTCAATTTCTACAAACAGGCCGCGACTACGGGGCTGATAAATCGAAATTACGACGGTTAATAATGCAACCCCCAAATCCGTTATAATCAGGAAATATCCGAACAAACCGGTGGAAACAGGTGTCGAATTCATGATTCAGCCGCCCGGAAAAAAGCTGACGCGAATCAGCCTGCTTTCAGGAGGCGAGAAAGCGCTTTCAGCCATCGCCTTTATTTTTTCCATATTTTTAATCAAGCCCGCCGCGTTTTGTCTGATGGATGAAATTGATGCGCCCCTTGACGAATCGAATGTTTTCAGATTCAATAATCTTCTGAAGCTGATCGGCAAGAATTCCCAGATTGTCATGATCACCCACAACAAGCACAGCATGTCGTTTGCGGATACGCTTCTGGGAATTACCATGGAACAAAAAGGCGTGTCCAAGGTGGTTACTGTGAATCTGGAAAAACAAGGGGCAGGATGATGGATAAGGATTCAAGCCAGTTGGAACCGACCTGTTTCTCAAATGTGTCTCAAAATCTGTTTGCAACTGAAACGAGATGCTGTTCATCGGTGATAGCCAGAAGCTGTTATATTCATTTTTACTGCATAATATACGGAAACAGATAAGGTGATAAAAATGTTTTGGCGAGTATTATTTTATGATGCATAAAAGATTGGAACGAGATTTGGGATTATCTGCGGGTAGAGCTGAAAAACAGATATCGCTTGCACATCCTGATATTGTTTGCATTTTGGAAAGATATACAGAAGCTGTACAATCACTTTTTAGGCGTACTCAATCAAGCGTAGGAGGAGAATCACAATGAAATTTAAAGAGACAAAGATTGCAGCAATCT
>CAIMCT010000126.1 GCA_903839535.1 uncultured Desulfobacteraceae bacterium | reverse complement strand
GTTGCACCGCTCAAAGCCGCATAAGAAAAATGGTTCATGCTCGCATATTGGCCTAACAATACGTTCCAGCGGAGCGCGGAGGACAGGCTTTGTTGAATTCAATGTTTGTAGCCGCCGCGCCCGCTGAACGCGGTGTTAGGCGCGCTCAGCCAAGCGCTGCGGGAGGAGGGTTATGAAAACGAGAGTGTTTGCTGTTTGCGTGGTTGTGTTTCTTTTTTGTGGCATTACACATGCAGGCTTGAGTGATGGATTGGTGGCATATTATCCATTCAATGGAAATGCAAATGATGAGAGTGGGAATGGAAATAACGGAATAGTGCATGGAGCGACTTTGACTGCTGATCGAAGCGGGAATGCAAATAGCGCATATAGTTTTAATGGCATCGATAACTATATTGACACGAATATACCTACTGGGGTATGCACTTGACTCCTGATACCACTATATGTGGCATCCATGCTCGCCAACATCTTCACTAATAGTCGCCTAATGTTCTGCTTTACCGCGGGTGCAAATCAACACTATTGGTAAGCGGGACATTTTAATCACTTTATGATTGAGGAAAATTTAAACAACTATAAATTAGGATGATTGACATGGAAAAAGTTGCTATCAAGAGATTATTGCGAAAGGTTGGCTTCTGGATTCAATTGGCCATATTTTTTCACTGAAAATAGTAAAAACCGACTATTGGTAGGAGGATTTTTAGAATGTTCAAACTAAGAATTATTAGCAAATTGATCAACCAACAGCGTCGATTTACCCCCTTTTACCGCCAACGATTTCTTTATTAGGAACGGGATCGGAAAGAAGCGACTGTTGAAGCAAACGATAAAATAGTTTGCCACGCGAGCCGGAAGTTCTTCTGTTGAAACGGAAAGTAAATTCATCAAGGTAATAGCTGAGATGAGCCGAGCTTACTGCACCTTGATAAGTACCCAGCAGCCATCGCTTCAGGAGAGAAATAGTTAGGTGCGCAATTTTCAAATCCATAGAATTTACAACGACATGCTCATATCCGATAGTCGAAACCGCATGATAACCGCTCCAGCCATCTGTACGGATGCAACTGCCCTCGTTTACATGTGTCTTTATGAAGTCATTAAGGCTTTCACCCGAAGCATTGGGAATAAGTTGAAGACGAATCCTGCCGATGCCTTTGCCTGTTGTGGATGTCTCGCTCTTATCTTCAAACGCGACAGCTACCAGGGCTTTATTATCAGCGCCACGCCCTCGTTTGCCGGAACGTTCACCACCTATGTATGTCTCGTCAATTTCAACCGTTCCAGACAGATTATCACGCCCGTGCATTACCATTGCACGCCGCAATCGATGCAACCATTGCCAAGCTGTATGATAGCTTCCAAATCCCAAAACTCTTTGCAACCCCAAAGCATTGGCACCGTATTTTTGGTTTGTAATATGCCACATCGCCTCAAACCAAAGGCGCAAAGGTTTCCTCGTATCATGAAAAAGAGTACCGGCGGTCACAGATGTCTGCCGCAAGCATTTTTGACACTCAAACAGCCCTCTCGTTGTTCGACGCATTTTCTGGCTACCGCATATAGGGCATTCAAATCCCTTGGGCCAGCGCAAAGTAATGAGATAGTCAATACACGACTCCTCTGTCGAAAAGCGCTCTCTGAAGTCAGTAAGGTTTTTTGGAAAATCATCCACAATACCGCACACTACATATTGTGGTATCAGGAGTCAAGTGCATACCCCCATATACCTATTATCAACACTTATTCTGGCGGCCAAATAACAGTTGTCTTCTGGATGTATTGGAATGGCAATTTAGCAGCCTTGCAAAGTGACAATGAGATGCCAATTGGTTTTCGAGATTACGATATAATAATACACAGAGACGGATTTGGGTTTAATACCGCTAACAGTGATCTTTACGGCACTTCACTCTCTGGATTAGCCAATCGATGGGTAAATATTGCCGCTATTTTTACGAACGGTGATATTAAACAAAATAAGGTCTACATTGACGGAGTTGAACAATCTCTTTCTCAGTTACTGGCCTATTTAATAGCGAGGTCAGTTTCGTCGAATATGATGATAAGCGGTTGGCCAAATCATATTTACAGCGTTGATGGTAAGATTGACGACATTCGTGTCTACAATCGCTCTCTCTCTGCATCAGAAGTTCAACAGCTTTACCAAGGTCAAGGCACATGTTCAAGTGGGGTGGTAAAGTTCACCGCAGGAACACCCGCAAAAGCTGCTGATGTTAATGCAAACTTTGATGCACTGAACTGCCAAATGCAGGCATTAAAGGCGATTGTCTGTCAGGATCACCCAACAGCAAGCATATGCCAGTAAATGCATCCAGCCTAACATTACGTTCCAGCGAGCGCGAGGGGCAGTTTTGATTATACTGCACGTCTAATCAAATGGCGTTTTTCAAAAATGGAAAAGTCTAACAACAGAACATTTGCCATCGACAAATAATTAAGTTCGTTGGGTAGAGAAGACAATATCTTTGGTTATAGCAATGAAGGAGAGGAATATATGACGATAACCAGTACTCGACAACTTACAATGAATATTGAAGACATTCAACGGGTCTTAGAGCCATTGCTCCGACGTATCATTCGAGAGGAAGTCATCAAATTATTGCCCCAGACGTTTTATCTGACTCCGGACATGCCGTTATATGAAGATATGCAAGATATTGCCCATCGCAAGGCCGCAGGTGACATTGTTTTATATTCGCATGAAGAGGTGTGGAATGAATCCGTATCTGCCAAAGTATGAGAGACTGTTTTCTCGGAATTTACCACGATATGCCTCATTACGGGATCGTATTCAACAATGTGTTGAACAGATCGTCACCGATCCCTACACGCAAACAGAGTTTCTGGACGATGTGAGTGGGAAATTGAATTTAAAGGGATGTCGAAGTATTAGGATTAATCGCAATTTTCGGATTATTTTTGTCGTGTGCGAAGAATGTCGTCGGATTTCAGACTGTGAATATTGTTTTTGTGAAGAACTTCCTGATAATACGGTGGTATTTTTAACCATTGGTCCACATGATAAAGCGTATGCGATGAAATAAACTTATAGATTTAAGAATGCCTAACAATACGTTCCAGCGGAGCGCGGAGGACAGCCTTTGTTGAATTAAATGTTCGTAGCCGCCGCGCCCGCTGAACGCGGTGTTAGGCGTGTTCAAGCGAGTGCGGGAGGAGAGAATCAAAATGAAACTGAAAGAAACAAAGATTGCGGCAATCTTGGCAGTTGAGTTTGTATTGGTTGTCGTTTCGAGGAGTGCATATGCTGCGGACTTGATCGTTCCGCACACCTTTTCTCCGGGAATGACTGCTAAATCGTCGGAAGTTAATGAGAATTTTGGGACAATTTACAGTGAAGTTAATGCGTTGAAAAAACAAATCAGCAGTCTTTCAAATTATAAATTACAGCCTTCCGATTACAAAGCCAACACAATGGTCAATACATTGGACGGAGCATCAGGATTAGGTGTAATCAGAGTGACAATTGCAACTCATCAGTTTGGGTACGCGACTGGTTATTGGGAATATAATGTCTTTTTTGGGCAACATAATGATAGTAAGAATATAAGTCTAATCAACAGCCATACTTATAATAATCCAACTATACCGGAAGTTTTGTGGAGTGATAAAGGTATGCTTCAATGGCGTTGGAATGTATCTACGACAGGTGGACCTGGTATCGTAGTAACAGCTGAAATTTTAAGTGGTTGGGGTGTGAATTTTCAATAAGTAGAGATACGGCAATACTTTGGTTCACGCCGTTCGGTTGCAATTATTACCGGAATGTGATATTAGCTGATCATGAGAATTTATGCAGATACATCTGTGTTTGGCGGCGTTTTCGATGTGGAGTTTTCAATTCCAAGCAAGAAATTCTTCGCTGAGGTCGATGAAGGTCGATTTACGCTCGTAACGTCCGCAATAGTTGAGGCGGAGATTGAGCCTGCGCCAGAGTACGTCCGTGAGTTCTTCGCTCGTTGTATCAAAGTTGCTGAAGTGGCTCATCTAAGCCAAGAAGCGATCCGACTTCAACAGCAGTACATCAGCTCCGGCATTGTTATGGAAAAATCCGCAGGGGATGCACTGCATGTAGCTGTTGCAACGGTGTCAAGATGCAACTTGATTGTTAGCTGGAACTTTAAACATATCGTTCGCTTCGACAAAATTCCAAAGTACAACGCAGTTAATATGCTGAATGACTATGGTCAAATAGGCATCTATTCACCACTGGAGGTAATTAACTATGACGGCTCGTGAACCTGAATGTGTTGCATTAAAACGGCGTGGGGCTGAGCATGTCGCAAAACAGTTGGCAGAAAAATCGCCCCAGGAACAGTTAGATTATTGGCGGCGACGCACAGATGCTTTGCTGGCCAAGCAAGCAAAGGCCAAATCCCAGATTGTGCAGTGAAAAATGCGGGGGGCTGGCTCAAGTTTCTTGACCTAACCATCTGTTGCACCTGACTTCGCAGGTGAACATTGTGTTAGACGTACACACCAGAAATAGCAAGTAGCTTAATTAATAGATATGAAATTACGGACAGATACTATTGGTCATTTTGAGAACCCGACAGAAGATAACATTTTTGATGCCGTTATCTATGCTGGAGAGGGAGCGAGGGAAAGTGATTTAGTAAAATTGATGACTGATGAAGATCACTTTATAAGTATTTGGATAGGTCAACAATCAGCTGGTCACACACTAATATTAAGAACAGGACATTGGAAGAATGAATGTACTGAAAAACTTTCTTCTGAAAGAGTTGTTGATCTTATGGTTAAATATTTACATGGGGATTTTTTGGAATTTAAGAAAATTCAGTGGAAACGACCTTTTGATCAAATTTTTCTCGATAACCTCAACAAACTGATCAATGGGGGCAAACTCCATTGATTTTTGAAAACTCGTCTAACTCAATGCTCCAGCGGAGCTTCGCTAACGCTACGCCCGCTTAACTTTGCATTAGGCGGGTTTGAAATGAGTCAGGAATGAAACCATCTGTCTACATTGAAACTACCATTCCAAGCTATCTCACAGCTTGGAGAAGTCCTGAGCTGGTTATGGCCGCCAACCAAGAGGCAACAAGAAGTTGGTGGGAGATTGCTCGCCCGCGATACGATCTCTTCATTTCGGACATTGTGGCTCAGGAAGCAAGCGGAGGCGACCCGGAAGCAGCAAAACGCCGAGTTACTGTGATCGAAGGGCTGCCAGAACTCGACGTATCAGAAGAAGCTGAATTGCTGGCGGCACGACTCCTTGCAGACGCTGCCATACCAGAAAAAGCAAAAACAGACGCACTGCATATCGCTGTCGCCACAGTTCATGGCATTGACTATTTGCTCACTTGGAACTGTAAACACATCGCAAATGCGGTCATGCGACCAAAAATAGAGGCTATTTGCAGAGCCTTTGGATATGAGCCGCCGGTAATTTGCACGCCATTGGAGTTAATGGAGGAATAGGTCATGTGGCAAGATACTATCGTTGAAGAAGTTCGCCGTATAAGAGATGAGCACGCAAAGCGGTTTAATTACGACCTTCACGCTATCTGCGAGGATTTTCGCAAGAAGCAATCGTTATCTATCCACACAGTTGTATCTCGTCAACCGCGTAGACCAGTGAACTATGTCGCCCAAAGCCTGCCTAACAATACGTTCCAGCGGAGCGAGGAGGATGGTATTGCTTTAAATTCGAGATCGTAGCTGCGCCCGCTGAACGCAGTGTTAGGCACCAAGATCGACCGTCAAGGGTAGGAACACTTCCCATAAATTTGACGGCTTCCTTTGGCATTTTGAATTTCTAAAATTTAGTGTAGATTGCTTCCCGTAATTCCAGACAAACCAAATAGGAGGGGAGTATCAAAATATGGCGAATAAGAATCTTACAAGCGCCAAAAGGGAAAAAAATGACGAATTTTATACCCAGTACGGCGATATTCAGAAAGAGATTGAAGCATACTTGGAATACGACCCCGATGTTTTCCGCAACAAGGTGGTGTACTGCAACTGCGACGATCCGTTTGAGAGCAACTTTTTTCGTTATTTCGTGCTCAATTTCAACAAGATTGGATTGAAACAGCTGATCACCACCAGCTACAAACAATCACCCATAGCCAACACACAGCTGAAATTGTTTGGCGATGATAAGTTTTTCGAAAAGTCAAAAGGACGACCAAAGGTCACCGCTAACAAGTTCATTATCAACAAAGTACATGACATAGACGGCGACGGCGAGTTCAATCTAAAGGATGTCGCCAAGCAATTAAAGGCAAACAAACAGAACGAATGGACGCCCCTTGAAGGAGACGGAGACTTTCGTAGCGATGAATGTATAAATCTGCTGAATCAATCAGACATCGTGGCAACAAATCCTCCGTTTAGCCTATTCCGCGAGTATGTCAAGCAACTTGTTGAAAATAATAAAATGTTCGTCATTATCGGCAGCATGAATGCGATTACCTACAAAGAAATATTTCCACTAATAAAGAATAATAAGTTGTGGTTAGGTAATGGGTTTCATGCTGGCAATGCGTATTTTTTTACGCCAAATACACGCGATTTCGCCACTGGAGTTTTTGACGCAAAAACAGGTTTAGTGAAATTCCGCAATGTTTGTTGGTTCACCAACCTTGACCACGGCCGCCGCCACCAGCCATTGCCGCTTATGACAATGAGCGACAATTTGAAATACAGCAAACACAAGAACATCAAAGGCAACAATAAGTATGACGAATACGACAATTATGATGCCATAGATGTTTCGTTTACTGATGCCATCCCAGGCGACTATGACGGAGTTATGGGCGTACCTATTAGTTTTTTGGATAAGTATAATCCAGATCAGTTTGAGATTATTGGTTTGACGAAAACTTGGTTTGGCACAGCTATAAAGACATATCCTCCCCAAATCCAGGTCAACTCAAATGGAAAAAGAAGCGTAGTAACAAAACTCAATGACGGAGCCACACTTAGACAAGACTCTCCTCCAACTGGCCAAACGTACTATGTAGTTGATGATTGTTATTACATTCAGGTATATGCCCGCGTACTTATAAAACACAAGAATCTTACAACATGAAAACAATCTTAAAAACCGACATCACTATCAAAGATGTCTGCGTGGGCTTTATCTATAACGAACTTGAAGGCAAGGGCTTGTTCGGCTTGTCTGGCAAACTCACCATTCAGCCAGAGTACCAGCGAAACTATATCTATGCCGACGGCAAAAGAGATGTAGCCGTCATCGACTCCATCCTCAAGGGCTACCCCCTGGGCTTGATCTATTTCAATAAAGTGAGTGATGCTGTTCTGGAAGTGCTGGACGGGCAACAACGCATCACCAGTATCGGGCGCTTTGTGACCAACAAATTTGCCATCCAGGATGAAAACGGGATGCAACAATATTTTGACGGTATTGCGCTTGATAAGCGAACTAAAATATTGGAAACGAAACTGCTGATTTACGAATGTGAAGGCGAAGAAACCGAGATAAAAGATTGGTTCAAGACCATCAATATTTATGGCGTCCCCGTCAACCATCAAGAAATATTGAATGCCGTGTATTCAGGAACATTTGTAACGCTTGGCAAGGAAGAGTTTAGCAATAGCCAGAATTCCAATATTCAAAAATGGGGCGCGTATATATCAGGCAGCGTCAATCGGCAGGATTTCTTGGAATGCGCTCTTGACTGGGTCAGCAAAGGCAGCATTGACGATTGTATGAGCCGTCATCGCAAAGATAAAACCATCACAGAGCTAAAAGCGTATTTCAACAGCGTAATTGACTGGGTGTCTACTGTATTTACCGATGTGGAGAGCGAAATGCGCGGGCTGGCGTGGGGGCGGCTATACGAAGAGTATCACCAGCAAGCGTATGGCCCAGATAACGTGTCTAAAGAAGTGCGTAAGTTCTACGGTGACCCGTATGTCAAAAATCGCAAGGGCATTTTTGAGTACATCCTTGGCGGTGCTGCCGACACGAAATTGCTTGATGTCCGAGTTTTTGATGAGGCTACCAAAAAATCCGTCTACTCAACACAGACTACGAAAGCTGAGACTAAAGGTGAATCAAACTGCCCACTCTGCGCCATTGGGCATGATGCCAACAAGAGTAAGGTTTGGAAGTTGGTTGAAATGGATGCCGATCATGTAGCAGCATGGAGCAAGGGTGGCGCGACCGCAACCAAAAACTGCCAGATGTTGTGCAAAACGCACAACCGGGCAAATGGACTGAGTACAGAAGAAGATTTATTCCATTAGCAGGCGTTGCTATCTTTGTGTTTGGAAATAAGAAAAATAAAACTACTGGTGAAATTGAAGAAGCAAGTGGCGTAATTGATGAATTTGATATTGCTTACCAAAACGGATTATTATTAATTCCAATTGGGGCAACTGGTTTTGTGTCTGAAATTTTATGGAATAAAGTTATTAATTCATACAAGGACTTTTTCCCAAATCACGATTATTTATTAGATGACTTTAAAACACTTGGAGATTCAACTCTTGACAATTCTACAATTATTCAAACCGTAATAAAAATCGTTAACAACTTGAATTGGAGATAACATGGCAACAAAAAGAAAAGTATTTTATAGCTTCCACTATGACAATGATGTTTTTAGAGTCCAACAAATAAGAAACATGGGCGCTTTGGAAGGAGATGAGCCTGTATCAAAAAATGAATGGGAAACGGTAAAAAAAGGTGGAGATAAGGCTATTGAAAAATGGATTGACGATAACATGAAATACAAAAGCCGTGTTGTTGTCCTTGTTGGTGAAGATACATACAAAAGACCTTGGGTAAAGCATGAAATAGTAAAAGCATGGAAGGATAAAAAAGGGCTTGTAGGAATCTATATTCATAATTTGAAAGACCCAAAAACAGGAACATGTTCAAATGGGACAAATCCATTTGAGCAATTTAAGTTTGATAGTGGGAAAAAGTTATCTGACTATGTCAAGTGTCATAATCCTAAAAGCACTGATGCATATGATGACATAAAAAATAATCTTGCAGACTGGATAGAAGAAGCAATAGAAAGCAGACAATAATTACGAACGCACAACAATTGCATGCAGGGGATTGCTTCCGCTGCGCTCCAGCAACCACTGATGCATACGTTAGGCGTAGTGTGAAATAAGAGGAAAAAAGAATGCCTGAAATAGTTCGGTTCTACGGTATTATCATAAAAATGTTTTTCGGAGATCATCCGCCATCACATTTTCATGCCGTGTATTGAGAATACAATTCCCTGTTCAGTATTGATCCGCCTGAAATGATTGAAGGCGATTTACTCAAAAGAGCGGAGAAAATGGTACTGGAATGGGCAGCAGCCTATAAATCAGAGTTGTTGAACATGTGGAATACTCAGGAATTCCGAAAACTTCCCCCGCTTAAGTAGGCAAATATGAAATATCCGTCAATTAAATCAGCAAAGGCTGTTAATGAACACATAATATTGGTTGAGTTCTCGAACAGTGAACGCAAAAAATATGATGTAACTCCGTTATTGAGTAAAAATATATTTGAACCGCTGAGAAATCCGATTTTTTTTAAAAATTTCAAAGTTGATATAGGGGGGTATGGGATAGTTTGGAATGAAGATATTGATATTAGCGAGTATGAACTTTGGATTCACGGGATTCCAACTCCCTAACCATCTGTTGCACCTGACTTCGCAGGTAAACATTGTGTTAGGCGTACTTAATCAGGCGCAGGAGGAGAAAGAGATGAAAAATCTGATATTATGGCAAGTTCGGTTGATTTTAGGGATACTCGTTGTATTCATG
>CAIMCT010000125.1 GCA_903839535.1 uncultured Desulfobacteraceae bacterium | reverse complement strand
GCATGATCATAATTTCAAGAACATGATTCTGGACTATCCCGTTCAGTCTCTGGAATTTTTTGCCGGAGAAGAGGCCGGATCAGATTTGTTGGAGGCCAGAATAATTCCCGTTCGCCAGGAACAACTGAAAGAACGGCTGGGGGTCGTTTCTGGGAGCTGGATACACCGCTTCTATAGACTTCCAGATAATGATTTTGGGTGCGTTATCGGTCGGAGATGTACGAGAACAGTACTATCTCCTCCCTGCTGCCTTCCCAAAAACATTATCTGAAAGTCTATGGTCGAATGGCCAGATGGTCGGCGGAAAGCGATTCTGTTTTTGGTTGAAGAAGAGACCGATACCAGTAAGTTTTCAATATACCGTTTGGCCCATTATTGCCTGGATCTGGCGGTACTGATGAAAACGGATCGGGTGGTTCCAGTGACTATTTTTTTACGGCCAGGAACCCATCGAAGCGATTTGATATTGGGTGCTGACACCTGCGCATATCTCGAATTTAGATATGTGGCCTGTAATCTTGCCAGACTGCCGGCAAAACGGTATTACGAGAGTTCCAATATTGTAGCGCGATTGAATTTACCCAGTTGATAGAATCTCTGGGTGCATTGCTGGATGTCAAGTTTGGCTTTGAAGGTCTTACAATTCTTCCCCAATTGATGGCGGTAAAAGATATTCAGCAGTTGAAACAACTGATTCAGGTGATCAAACTGGCCAAAACTCCGAATGATGTATTGAGCATATTGGATAAAAAATCGATTGTTGTTTAAATCGGATGTCAACCTGCAACCGCCGATTTACAGGCTTCCTTCAGATTACCTCAAAAGTAGTTGACACTTTTTTTGATGAGATTCCCTGAAAATAAGCAGAGCGAGGCTGAATGCTCCTGCTTCGTTCAAGTCACCCAGGAGTGAAATGATCATGATCCAGCAAACTCTGCAATTACTGCAACCCAGATGGTGGTCATTGACCCATGGACGCGGCGATCCACGGCGCATCCTCCGAAGCGTGGTGTTCGCGGCAATGGGGCTGGGGTTCTGGGCCGGGATTTATCTGGTTTCCCGAAGGCTTTTGGCCTATTTTCAACAGTCCGAGGACATCGGAGATATTCTGGCCTATAAGCTTCTTTCGATCGTGTTGGTCACATGCTTTTCGCTGCTTGTTTTCAGCTCCATTTTAACGGCGCTTTCCAAGCTCTATCTCAGCAAGGATCTGAACCTGGTCCACGCCTTGCCGGTTCCCATTGAAACCCTGTTTTTGGCCAGGTGGATTGAAAGCACTATCGACAGCGCCTGGATGGTGGTGGTCTTTACCCTGCCTGTGCTTGCGGCATACAGCACAGTTTACCGGCCAGGGCTGTTTTTCTATGCTGATATTCTGCTGGCGCTAACGCCGCTCTGCCTGGTGGCATCCGGCATCAGCGCCCTGATAGTCCTTGGAGTCGTTCTGGTGTTGCCTGCATCCCGGATACAGAGCGTTGTGGTATTCCTTGGGCTTTCCGTCTTCATCGTCCTTTACCTGGCGTTTCGAATGGCAAGACCGGAGCGGCTGGTAGATCCGGAAATGTTTTCAACCGTCCTTGGGTACATGGAACAGCTCAAGGCCCCTTCGCCCCCGTATCTTCCCAGTACCTGGGCGTTTGACAGCTTGAAGGCCGCTCTTCAGAACCAGTGGGCGGAATCACTCTTTCATGCGGCCATTGCCTGGAGCTGTGCGCTGTTCGTGCTGTTTCTGAATCTGTGGGCTGCAAAAGCTGCATATTTCAAGGGATACTCCAAGACTCAGGAAGCCATGATCCGGCTGTTTCGCGGTCAGGGAACATTTCTTGAGCGGGTCCTGTCCTTTCTTCCAGGCCCGGTAAAATCCTTTTCCGTAAAAGAGATCAAAACATTTCTAAGAGACCAGACCCAGTGGTCCCAGGTCTTTCTGGTAGGGGCGCTGATAGTGATTTACCTGTACAATTATTCGGTGCTGCCACTCGAAAAATCCCCCATTCAAGCTGTCTATCTTCAAAATGTTCTGTCGTTTCTCAACATGGCGCTGGCCGGGTTTGTACTGATCGCCATAGTAGCCCGCTTTGCATTTCCGGCAGTCAGCATGGAGGGCGGCAGCTTCTGGATCGTTCGCTCATCACCGATTACGCTACGCTCATTTCTGTGGATAAAATTCTGGATTTATCTGTTGCCGCTGCTCGTTCTCTCCGAAACGCTCATCGTCGCCACCAATGTGCTGCTTCGCGTTACCCCGCTCATGATGGGGATTTCGGTAGCGACCATTTTTTGCCTGACACCTGCGGTGATTGCCATGGGAATCGGCATGGGCGCGGCTTTTCCGGATTTTGCATCCGAGAATCCAGCCCAGTCCGTGACCAGCTTCGGGGGGATGCTGTTCATGATGCTTGCATCGGTCCTGATCGGCGCGGTGATCCTTCTGGAGGCCGGACCTGTATATCGCCTGTTTATGGCGGG
>CAIMCT010000124.1 GCA_903839535.1 uncultured Desulfobacteraceae bacterium | reverse complement strand
ATTTCCAATAAAGAATATACGGCTTTGATCATCGTTTCGACCAGTTGGGTTTATTTCGTAGGGGGCGAATCTTGTATTCGCCCTTTCGATAGGGCGAATACAAGATTCGCCCCTACTATTGCCTGATGGCGGCGATATACAGATAAATGCCTGTCGAAACAATGATCAAGGCATAGAAAAAATCTGAATCAGACAATGGGGTATTCTTTGTTGGAAATCACCTTATCTCTCTTTTTATTATCCGACATCGAAGATAATAAACAGGATGAATGGGGAAATGGCTGATGGTTATAGATAGTTATCAAAGCGGTTATCCGACAAAATGGACCACGCTGCCGAAGTATACTGCGAACGGGTATAATTTTAACTTTTGAACCCCCACCCCAACCTCCCCCGCTGGGAGATGGAGTTTATGGAAAGTTCAAATTATGCCCGTTCGCAGTATGGTATTAAATGATCGGCAGAAAGCACTGATGAATTCTCTTCAGTCTGACACAGCGCTCAAGCTGGCTGACTACCGAGACCAGTTCGCTGGTGAAGTATCCGAACGGCAGGCGCGCCGTGATCTGAAGGAATTGGTAGAAAATGGATTTCTTATCGCTCCTGGGCGTGGCGCTGGCGCCAAGTATAAGCGGACAAACCAGCCATGGGAACCATAGAACCGGACATAACAGGACATAACAGGACATAAATGCTCTTTCTGGCTATGGCCATGTAATTTTATAACCACTTTGAATTGCAGTTATTTACATTTGTTGTTAGCCAGATGGTCCGGCCACAATAGGACATAACCGGACATAACCGGACACAAAGAGAGTCATCCATGGGCATTGCCGAATTCATTCAATCAAATATTTTCCTTCCCCGGCTGAGGCAGAAAGGTTGCCTGGTCATCTATGATCCGGATTTGCGGTACCGGGAGATTTGCCTTGATCTGGCCAGTGAAACGGTCACCGTGGTCGATGCCACAGAAAACGGCCTGGAAAGTCGTATTGACGCACTGCGTGAGCTGCGTTCTTTCGGGCTGCCGAATACGACCAAAGAAGGGGTGCTGGTGTATGTTCCGGTGCATGCGCCGATTGCCGACAAAGAGAAACAGCGTGATCCATTCGCCATCTATTCCGTTTGCGGGAGTGTGTTTCCAGATGGCGCCGGCGATGCGTATGAACAGATTTGTCTTCGGGCAAAACCGGACCATGCCACCGGGATTCGCAAAGTTTTTGCTGCAAACCCGTCACCATCATTTGCAGTGATAGATGCCATAGATGTCGGTACAAACTGGCCGAGTCTGCGGGCTTTGCTGAAAATGGAATCGGCAAATGATATTCTGCTTGCGCTGCTGTCGCCCAACAGCCTTCAGGAACGCGCCCTGAAAGGCAGCGACACATGGGTTCAGGAAGGGCGCGAGTTTCTTCGCGCAATGCTTGGACAGGAACTGAAAACCCGTTCCAAAGCATGGTCTGCCATAGCAGATGAAGTCTGGCGGTTTGTGCTTTTCAGCGAATTTGTATTCGATCTGCCAGTTGACCTGCCGGATTCGCTTGTTCCGGTGCCGCATGCGCCAAGTGAGACACGGCCCTTGGTGGAATACTTGTGCGATAGACTGCGGAACGATCAGCGCACCCGATCACATTATATCGACAGGGCGGAGAAGATTGAAGCTGATCTTGGGCTACCTGCCGCATGCAGAGCCATTGAGGACCTTGGTGATCGGGATACCTTCTCGTTTGAGGAACGGACTTTTCTCAAGCAAGCCATAGCTGCACTTATGACTGAAGACATGGATCGCGTTCGTCACATCCTTGCAGGCCGGAAAGATTCGGTCTGGCTGGGTACGGGAGAGAGCCAAAGCCAGTGGGGTCTGGTGGAGGCGGCGCTCAGTTTGGTAAGCGTTTGCGGTGACTATGATCGCCAATTGGGAGAACACGTTCGAACACAAAGCGCCCTGTTGGACTTCTACACCGGAAGTCTGCGCAATGCAGACAGCAGGCAACGCGAATTTGAGCAGGCTGCCAGCTCCTTCCACGACATTGACGACATGTTGTCGGAAATGATTCAGCACGCCCGAACCTGTTATAGAAAGCTGAGCGAAAAGGTTCAGTCGGTATTCGTGAAGCATTTGGAGGATCAGGGGTGGCCGCCAACTGGACGCTTGGGGAATGCCGAAGTGTTTGACCGCTTTATCTCCCCGCGGCTGCAGGAACGCGGGAGAAAGGTGGCGTATCTGATGGTGGATGCCCTGCGATATGAGTTGGGCGTTGCATTGGGTAATCGCCTATCCGAAGATGGATTGGTTGAAATTCACGCTGCATATTCTCAACTGCCGACCGTGACGATTGTCGGTATGGCGAGCCTTTTACCGGGTGCGGCCATGGACCTTGCTCTTTGCCAGGAGGGGGAGAGTTTGATCCCCAAACTTGGTGGAATAGCGGTCGGCACTGTGGCTCAGCGCATGGGACTGCTCCGCAGCAGGTATGGGGATCGTTTCGATGAAATGAGATTGGACGAATTTGTAAGGAACAAGAAGGTTAACATTGCCTCCACGGTAGATTTGCTGGTACTCCGCAGCGTGGAGATTGATGATTATCTGGAGACGAACCCGGAAAATTCGCTGAAGCTGATTCCGGATACGATCAGCCGGATCAGGGCAACCCTGCAAAAGCTTCGCGACAAAGGATTCCATGAGGTTGTAATCGCAACGGATCACGGCTTCTATCTGAATGCTCAAGCCGAGGCAGGGGATGTATGCGCCAAGCCGATGGGGACGTGGCCGGTCAGCACATATCGATCCATGCTGGGCAAAGGTGGGAGTGACGATGACAGCGTCATTCTGCCCTGCGACAAAGCTGGAATCCGGGGAGATTATGCCAACTTCGCAACGCCGCGCAGCATGGCGCCCTATCGGAACGGGCTGCTTTACTTCCACTGCGGAGCATCTCTGCCGGAAGCAGTTGTCCCGGTGTTGGTGGTGAAACTGGAAAGCACGTTTCAGCCGAATATCCACCAGTTCAGCGTCGAGCTCTCCTACAAGGGAGGGGCAAAAAGAATTACGACCCGTCGGCCTGTTGTTGAAGTTATCCCCCGTGCGGAAGATCTTTTTTCGCGGCGCTCCGATTTTGAAATAATGCTGGAGGCGCAGGATGTTAAAGGGAATGTTGTGGGAGAGGCAAAACCGGGTGGGGTAGTGAACCCGGCAACCCGGACCATCACTCTTAAACCGGACAAAAGCGAATCCATCACCCTCTGCATGCTTGACGATTTTGAAGGGAGTTTCACCATCAAGGTGCTTGATCCTTCTACCCTAAAGTCCTACAAAGACTTGAAACTTGAAACGGACTATACGGTGTGACCCCATGGACCCACTCGATAAGAAACTGAACTTCGTCTTTGACGGTAAGGCGCTTCGTAAGGATCTCCTGCATCGCATTAAAAAGGGGACTAACGTCCCAACTTTCGTGCTGGAGTTTTTGCTTGCCCGCTATTGTGCGAGCAGCGACCAGGCGGAAATAGACGCGGGGATGGATGCCGTGCTTGTGACACTCCAGGACAATTATGTCCGACCAGACGAAGCGAATGCAGCCCAATCCAAGGTCGCAACCAGGGGGAAACACCGTTTCATAGACAAGGTGCATGTGCGTTATGTGGAGAAAGAAAAGCGGCACTGGGCGTCTTTGGAGAATTTCAACTCTCAGCGTATCGCCATCAACCAGAAATATTACAAAGACAATGACCGGCTCCTGGAAGGCGGGATATGGGCGGAGGTAGTAATTGCCCACAACGACATCGAGGATGATGATTACGCCTTTTATGTGGAGGATCTGCGGCCGATCCAACTGAGCCGCTTCGATTTCGCCCGCTATGGTGAAGGACGCAGCCAGTTCAGCCGAGATGAGTGGCTGGATCTGATTCTCCGCTCCGTTGGTCTGGAGCCAAGCAAACTTAGCAAGCGGGTTAAAATTCACTTCATTACCCGGTTGGCCCCATTGGTGGAGCCTAACTTCAACTTTATCGAACTGGGTCCACGCGGGACAGGCAAATCCTATTTCTTCAGCGAGTTCTCCCCCTATTCAACACTGGTCAGCGGAGGGCAGGCCACCAAGGCAACGCTTTTTTACCACAATAACAGGAGAAAAGTCGGTCTGGTCGGGTTCTGGGACACAGTGGCCTTTGACGAAGTCGGCGGGATAAAGATCAAGGACCCGGACACCATCCAGATCATGAAGGACTTTATGGCAAACGGCCGTTTCTCCCGTGGGGTAGAGGTCATTGCAGATGCCAGTCTGGCATTTGTCGGCAATATCGACCTTTCCGTTGATCAGATCGTGAAATCCTCGGTATATGATTTGTTCCAGCCGCTTCCGCCGGAATTCGATCTGGCGGTTATGGATCGTTTTGCCTGCTATCTTCCCGGCTGGGAAATGCCGAAGAACAGCAGCGAATTTCTCACCAGCAAATATGGTTTCATCACCGATTATCTGGCCGAAGCTTTTCACTATGAATTTAAGCACACGAACCGTTATGAGGAGGTTAATAAACGGATTAGCCTGGGAAGATCAATTGAGGGTCGTGATGAGAAGGGGATCAAGAAGACGGTCTGCGCCCTTCTGAAAATACTCCATCCTTCCGGCGCTCCCACCGATGAAGAGTTTGAAGAGTATGTGTCGTATGATTTCAATTCCGGACACGCATTTATTGCCACAGCCAAATCGTTTTTACTCAAGATTCGCCCGGCATCTCTCGGTTTTACATAGCTGTCTCGACACCTTCCAATCTCAAAAATTTCCTTTATGCGATATGCAGGCGGATTATTGTGATTGACCGTTTCAGGCTTTCCAGTTGGCGCCTTTTTATTATGCCCCGCCAAATTCTGAATAGAAGCCCAATAAGGCAGTAACCATGCTTCAAAATCATGGTACGCAACGTGCGGATGGAATCTGGGTTCATCGCCCACCCACTGTCGCATTTTGTATTTGGCATCCACAGCATCTTGGAAGTCTGGCGGCTGACTGCCAGTGTAAACATCCGTTAAAGCTATGATATGATCTGACGGATGTTGTCCACTTAATAGCATTTGAACAACACGTTGTAATTTTTCTCCGGTAGGTATTCGTCCATTATAGGGATTTACATCCAGTCTCGGCTTATTGTTTTGCAGTCGAATTTCAAGAAATTTTCTTAGATAAGGTAAAAATGCCTTTTCGGTTTTTCCTTCAACGATCAGGGTTATTTTCATGACCGTCCCCCCATCCGCCCCATCCTCCAGACTTCATCAAGGCTGTATTCTTTAAGCCACTCATCCAAATCTAATGTATCGCCCCATTTTGCTGTGGTACATCCATCGTCACCACTATCCATAACAACCACTTCCTTTGGCTCAAGGAACCGAATAAAGCTGTCAGAATGGGTGGCTACGATAAGCTGCGTTCGTTGTGCAGCTTCGCGCATAAGATCAGATAGAAGACTCAGCAATTCTGGATGCAAGCTAACTTCAGGTTCATCAATCATTGTGACTGTCGAGAGTACCGGGCTCTGTAATAGAGAGATTAGCCAGAGAAAGCGAAGTGCGCCTTCAGAAAGTTCATGCATAAAAAACGGCTTCCTGAAGTTTTTTTCTTTCCATGTCAATGTCAACATTCCTGCAGCAACCGGGGGAAAACTGAGTGATTCGAAATTGGGAAATGCCGCTTTTAAGCTATCTTCAATTGCATCGTAGCGCTCTCGATTGCTTTCACGCAGATAATAGAGGAATGGAATTAAATCTTCACCATCAGCGCCTGGGAAATTAGCGGGTTTCATTTGCTGTGGCAGTTTAACGGAAGAACGTGGTCCTACATCCAAAACATGATACTGCGTCACGGAACCCAGAATGCGTCGCAGTTCTTCCGGTTGTCGAAACATTTTCGGTACCTGGAAAAGGGATGTCTCAAAGGGGTTATGCTCCCAGTTTGGTCGGACCAAGTGTTCATCATCAATCTCAAAGTACCGAATATCGCCGTCTTTGGAATCAATATGTTTAAATACTCCGGTATAGTTCTCTCGATATTGTGAAAGCACTTCGCGGGAAATAGCATATCCAGCCCCTCTTGGGGTCAAATTGAGTTCATACTCAAGGGGCTTGTTTCCAGGCACATCCATGTTCACAAAAAGCGATATAGAATCAGCTTTATCGCGGAACAAGACACTCGACACCCCGCCAAACTGAGAGAGCTTGCTGTTCAGTCCACCTGCAGCCGATGCTGACAGTAAAGAATAGGCATCAAGAAAAGATGTCTTTCCCACGCCATTTGCACCGATAAGAACCATGAACGGCCTGATCGGCAGATCAAGGTCCTTCAGCCTTCTAAAACCGCCAATTTTGATGTGGTTCATCTTGTACATTAGCTTTGCATCCACTTAACTATCTGCCCGATCATCTATATCCCTTTCCCCAGAATCGCTGGGTCATGCTGCAACCGTTCCTGAATGCCTTTGCCGATCTGGTAGTTTCGGCTGAAATCAGACCAGAACGCTTTGTCTTTTTCTTTCCAGCCGGTTCCGAACCGTTCGTCAAAGTATTTTCCCAGTTTGTCAAACAACAGTCGCCAGGGCGGTTGTCCCTTAGCTCTGTCGTCAAGAAGTTCGTTCAACAGGGTGTCCAGATCCGCCAGCATTTCCTTGGGAAGATACGAAATGGCGCCTTTGCGGATGGAGGACATCAGTGTTTCCGGATTGACGGCATGGGCGGTCAGCATAACCGTGGGTATTCCCTTGGCAACCGCTTCTTCAAGAAGCTGCAACCCGTTGACTCCCATGATGTCCAGTATGGCCAGATCATAGATGTTATCCCGGATTTTTATGGAAGCGGTATCATAATCCCCGGCGCGATCAATATATGCTCCTTCCAGAATATCCTCGATGGTTTCCAGGACATCTTCTTCATCATCAACTGCCAGAATATGTTTGCCTTTGATATAAGATTTGGAATCTCCCATTGCTGCGGTCTCCTCAAAAAGATTATAGGGTCAAGATTAGGTTAAGATCGGGGTTAAGATTAGAGTGTTGATTAAGAAAATTCTCGGCCTTGAGCCTTTATAAAATTAGGGCGGCGCCAAGGGAAGCGTCAGCCGAAAAGTCGCCCCCTTGCCTTTCTGGCTTATGATTTTGATGGTCCCGCCCATTGATTGCGCCAGAATCAATGCTCCGGCCAGACCAAGCCCGTGACCGGTTCTCGTTAGCGCATTACTGGCGTTGATTTGCGTGTATCTTCGGAAAACCAATTCATGATGTTCTGCGCCGATTCCAGGCCCATCATCGGAAACCTCCAGCCACATCGTTTTATCCCGGCATCCCATGCTGATATCTACTCGTTTCTTGCGATGATGCAGGGCGTTTTTGATCAGATTACCGGCAATCTGCCGAAATTTGACTTCGTCCTGATTCAGTTCAAGTCTGGAAACTTCAGAATCCATGTTCATATAAATACACTGGCTGGATAAAAATGCAAGGGTTTCTTCAGGGCCGTAGAGTGAATTGATCTGATCAACCCCCACCCCAATTCTATCCAGTTGAGGGATGGAGTCAAAGACAGGTGGGCAAACCGATTCCACAGCTTCGATCAAAATATCCTGAACCGTTGGCGCCAGTTGAAAACTCGAGCAGGTAAAGCATCCTGCCTGAGAGCGTCCAATTTCTAATAGCCCATACATCATGTTGCGCGCTTTTTGGGCATTTCTTAGCACACGCTTCAGCGTTTTTTCCTGACGCATGGAAAGCGGCCCGTGCGTTTCTCTTCGTTCCAGAAGCATTCGAACGCCGGTTTCAATTACCGAGATCGGATCTTTCAGCTCATGGATTAAAAATTCGATTTCGATTTCGCGAAAAAATTCGTTTTCGTTTTTCATATAAAATTGACCGTCATCGTGGTTCCGCCGGAACGAATGCAATCCTCCAGGGTGTTACAATGTCCGCACTGTTCGACATCTCCCGGGCATGAGTCCGTATCTTCAGGAATATAAACACACCGGTTGGAACGCATGCGAATCGAGAAATGATAGCGTTCGGAAAATATCTTCATTCTCAGCAGGTCAAAGCCCTTGCCGCCAGCGCTAAAATCATAAGGTTTTCGGGTTGAGTACTGAAGCGGCTCGGAGGTAGTTACATGGCTTTCAAAAATCAATTTCTGGTTTTCAGCGGTAATGCCTATACCAAAGTCCCTGATCTCAAGCTCGGAACCAGAAGCCTGGCTGCGGATGCCAATCTCAATTACTCCGGAGTCCGGGGTGTTTTCGATAGCGTTTCGAAGCAGGCCCTCAATGACTTTATATAGCACATCTTTTGGAATAAAAACAGGGGGTGTGGCTGCAATTTGGCGACGGATTTGGCATCTGCGATGGGAAAACCGGGATTCCAGCTCACATAAGACATTTTCCGTGAAAACATCAAGCTGGATTTCTTCGGAAACAGATTCCACCGGCCCGAACAATTCATGAATCCGGTCTCGGATTTTCTGCGAGGCTGTCCCCTGTTCGCAGACTTCATCAGCAAGGGTTTCAAGAACGTCCGAGCAGCTTTCCATGAGCGCAGAAAGCAGGTTATAGGTCCGGTAATTGCGCTGCCGGAGAATATCCTGGACTTGGTACTGGATATCCAGTATCCGCGTGAGACTGCGCTGCGCCCGTTCCAGAATTCGCCGGGTTCCATGATCTTCATTTTTGCCGAGCAATTTTTTATCCAGAAGACCTAATGAGGCGGAAAGAACAGATACCGGTGTTTTCAGCTCATGAGAAAGATGATGAATCACCCTGTCCTTGGCGCGGCTTAAGGTTTGAACCTCTTCGTAGGAAAGCCTGAGTTCTGCGTTGATGCGGGCGTTTTCAATGGGAAAGGCGACCGCGCTGGCGATGGCGCTTAAAAATTCGACATCAGTTTGGTCGAATTCACCGTCTTTTTTATTGACCGCGCACAGCACGCCGATCATTCGCTCCGGAATCTGGATGGGAACATCCAGCATATTGTGTGTCTGGAAGCCGGACTTCATGTCCACAATGGGGAAGAAATGGGGACTGGAGGACGTATCCGGAACAATCAGGGGTTTTCCGGTGCGATACACATGTCCAGCCACTCCCTTGTCCGCCGGAAAACGGATTTCTTTCATGCGGCTTCCGGTACCAGCATCTTCGTAATTGGCGACAGGAAAATAAAATTCCTGCTTTTCCTCATCCAGCAGGATGACCGAAGCGCCCCCGACCGCCAGCAGTTCCTGAACTTCCTTGATGATGAACTCCAGACGATCTTCCAGCCTGCGAAACTGATACAACGAATTGGCAATGCGAAAAAGGGCCTGATTGATCCGCGCCACCCGCTTTTCATGGGTCACATCTCTAAGGGTGACAACCTGGCCGGCTGGCTGATTTTGTTCGTCATAGAAAATAGCACCATCCAACAGGATATCCAGCAGTCTTCCGTCCCGTGTCAGGCGCTGGGTTTCAAACCCGTGAATGACTTTTTCGCGGTAGAGTTTTACAATTTCAGGCAGGAAATTGCTTTCCGGCAGGAAATCGTTTCCCAACCGGGTCTGATCTTTGGCGGATTCCGGAACAAAGGGGACGATTTTTCCTTCAAGTTCCGCCAGAGACCAACCAAAAACCTTTTCAAAAGCAGGGTTCAGATACGAAACAGTATTGTCCAGATTAAATACAAATACCGGATCCGGAAGAAATTCCAAAAATGCGTGATAACGCTGTTCAACGCTGAGACACGATATGGAGGACTGGGAATTTGATTGGTTTTTCACGAAAATCCGTACCTTCCTTTGAGGGAACTATCTGCGCGTAACCGTTCACTCCCCCCCCGACCCCCTCCCGCAAGGGGAGGGGGAGTAAATGTCCAAACTCCCGATCCCCTTGCGGAAAGGGATTAAGGGAGTGAAAGTCCCCCCT
>CAIMCT010000123.1 GCA_903839535.1 uncultured Desulfobacteraceae bacterium | reverse complement strand
ATGGGTGAACGTAATAGGTCTCGTTGCTATCTAACTGCATTTTTGGAGAATATCTTAAATGTTAATAAACAGTAGATACTGCGAGTCGAATAGATTTTCAGGATATGCCACAGAATGGACTTTCCGCCGATTTCGATCATCGGTTTTGGCCTGAGATGCGATTCCTCACTGATACGTGTTCCGAGTCCACCGGCAAGGATGACTGCTTTCATATTTTTACCTCTTCTTTGTTGATAAGTCCGTAAAAAGTCGTTCCAGAGCAATTTCGTCGAAGCTTACGGCGGGCAGTGGTTCACTGACAACCGCTTCGCCTCCGATATCACCATCTCTTCAGTTTTCGCATTTTTTGCGATCAATACTTCTTCAATCCATCCGTTGAACGAACGGTCACCGCCAATCCAGTTGCCCAGTTGCCAATCCAAAACAACTCCGAGCTTTCTGCAACTGCTGCAGGCAACAGCTTGCGGGCTATGGATTTTCTATTCACATCCAACCTCGTTTCACCATCTTTTAGCTGCATGGAAATGCAATTCCGGCGGCCACTGACCAAGGGAAACCTGCCGACTTCTATCCATTCTTTACCCATTCCAAGTCCAACTGCATAATAGTTTGCTCGTTTGTACGGTTGCTCTATACACAACCCTCGAAAGTTTGAATGGTTGCTGAGGATATCGGCGTACGCAATCTGTGAATCGTTAGGTGTGACAAGCACTTCTTCTGACACAGGTTATTGGACTGAACCAAATTTCATGATCTCCTTTTCCGCGACGATCAAAATAGCATCTCGCTTCCTTCAAATATCTTTTTAGTTGCGGTGTAATGTCAGACATCAGAGATTTACACCTCTGGCTATTTCAAAACTCCGGGCCAATACTTCAAAGGGTACATCTAATCCACTTGTCGCCCCATTGGCAAATAGAAGTTCTGGAATAAGCACCTTTAATTTTTCAATCAATATCTCCAGAGTATCCCCTTCAGTGGCCAGCCCTGGAACATTATCACTGGTCGCAACCCAGACACTTACATCTTCGTCCCATTCAGCACGGATAAACAGTGGTTTTTCAAACATAAAATTGGCCTTCACCCTGAAAATTCAGATATTGTTTGTACCATGTACGCCACCATTTCCCCCGACATCCCAGGATAGACACCCACCCAAAAGGTATTCAGCATAATGTGGTCTGTGTTTGCAAGAATGCCGATGATCCGGTGCCCAGTGTGATTGTTCCGCATTTCATCAAAACAGGGATGTTTGATTAAGTTTCCGGCAAAGAGCATCCTGGTTTGAATACCACGGGATTCCAACTGCGCAACCAGATCATCCCTGGTAAATCCGGCATCTTCCCGCACGGTGAGGAGAAAACCAAACCAGGAAGGATCGCTGTGCTGGGTGGCCTCGGGCAGGATGAATCGCTTGCTCATGTAGGCCAGACCATCATGCAGCGCCTGCCAGTTACGTTTGCGGGCATCAATAAAATCCGGTAGTTTTTCCAGTTGGGCGCAGCCGATGGCGGCCTGCATGTCGGTTACCTTTAGATTATAGCCGAAATGGGAATACACATACTTATGATCATAGCCTTTGGGCAGCTCGCCGAACTGCCGACCGAAGCGGTTTCCGCAGGTGTTGTCCCGACCTGACGGACACCAGCAGTCCCGCCCCCAGTCACGGAAGGATTCTACCAAGCGCTTCAGGGTCGTATCGTTTGTAATCACTGCACCCCCTTCACCCATGGTCATATGGTGAGGAGGGTAGAAGCTCGAAGTCCCTAAATGGCCCAAGGTTCCGGTGTACTTCCAGTCACCATCCACTAAGTATTTCGACCCAAGTGCATCGCAGTTGTCCTCAATAAGCCAGAGATGGTGTTTTTGGCAGAAAGCCAATACCTGAGAGATATCAAAGGGATTGCCCAATGTGTGAGCCAGCATCACGGCCCGTGTCTTTTCCGAAAGCGCGGCTTCCAGTTGAGAGCAATCGATATTGTAGGTGGGCAGCGTAACGTCCACAAAGACCGGAACCGCTCCATACTGTATGATCGGGGCCACCGTCGTGGGAAAACCTGCTGCAACAGTAATGACTTCATCTCCCCGCTTGATTCTGCGCTCCCCCAGTTTGGGAGAGGTCAGGGCCATAAACGCCAGAAGATTGGCAGATGATCCCGAGTTGGTGAGAGAGCAGTGTTTAACGCCAAGAAATGCGGCGAATTCCTCCTCGAACCGTTCAGCATACCTTCCCGTGGTGAGCCAAAAGTCCATGGATGCATCGACAAGGAGAATCATTTCTTTTTCGTCATACACCCGGCCCGCGTAAGGAACTCGGGATTTGCCGGGGATAAAGGGGCTGGTCATTGCGGGTTTATGACACCCTTCAAAAAAGTCACTTGTATGGCGCATAGCGCATAACCGCATGAGTCGATTCAGATCCGGTGTGCAGATACGACCAATTTTCACTTTGATAAAGGCCGGATTGATCAATATTTGCTTACTCGCAGGAAAAATAGTCGCCTCATCCAGACAACCATCAATAATGGTCTCCGGGTGAACGACGATATGCGGTTCGGCAAGCCATTGGTGAAGCTTTGTGGACCCGGCAATGGTCAGAATATCTCCCTTTGAATTCGGCCTGGAAATGATAATAAGCGGACGGGTTTTCCCTTTGATCCTTCCATCCGGCGCCCTGTAATCGACCCGGCTGACGACCAGATCACCAACTTGAACCTTAATGGGGGTCATTTAATATATTTCTCCCAGATGGTGTCCTCTGCCTCATCATCTTCAACAACGGCCAAGTAGGCGGCAGCGTTGAACTCCTGATCATCATCCATTTCCATTTTATTGCCGGTGTATGCGTCCGTAACGGTGGAAAAAATGATTCTCACTTTCTTTCCAATGAAATCAGGCAGATTGACGCAGATATTTCCATCCGGACCAACATCACGAATAATTTGTTGCGTCAGCATGTTTCTTTTCCTTTGCCACCCGAACTATTCAGGTAAATAGACTGAAGGTAGAAGGCGTTTATGGGGGTCAATTCGTATATTGATCAATTATATCTTCATCACGATTATTCATAGCAGATAATCATTTTAATTCAGCGATTGTTTGTACCATGTATGCCAGCATTTCCCCCGACATACCCGGATAGACACCTACCCAGAAGGTATCCCGCACAATCCTGTCGGTATTTGCAAGTCCGCCAATGGCCCGGTGGCCGGTGTGATTGTTCCGCATTTCATCGAAGCAAGGGTGCTTGATGAGGTTTCCGGCAAAGAGCATCCTGGTTTGAATACCACGGGATTCCAGCTGCGCCACCAGATCATCCCTGGTAAATCCGGCATCTTCCCGCACGGTGATGAGAAAACCAAACCAGGAAGGATCGCTGTGCGGGGTGGCCTCGGGCAGGATGAATCGCTCGCCCATGTAGGCCAGACCATCATGCAGCGCCTGCCAGTTACGTTTGCGTGCATCAATAAAATCCGGTAGTTTATCCAGTTGGGCGCAGCCGATGGCGGCCTGCATGTCGGTTACCTTTAGATTATAGCCGAAATGGGAATACACATACTTATGATCATAGCCTTTGGGCAGCTCGCCAAACTGCCGACCGAAGCGGTTTCCGCAGGTGTTGTCCCGACCTGATGGACACCAGCAGTCTCGCCCCCAGTCACGGAAGGATTCTACCAAGCGCTTCAGGGTCGTATCGTTTGTAATCACTGCGCCCCCTTCACCCATGGTTAGATGATGAGGAGGGTAGAAACTCGAAGTCCCTAAATGGCCTAAGGTTCCGGTGTATTTCCACTCACCGTCCACGAAGTATTTAGACCCCAGGGCATCGCAGTTGTCCTCAATGAGCCAGAGATGGTGTTTTTGGCAGAAAGCCAATACATTAGCGATATCAAAGGGATTGCCCAAGGTGTGAGCCAGCATCACGGCCCGTGTCTTTTCCGAAAGTGCGGCTTCCAGTTGAGAGCAATCGATATTGTAAGTGGGCAGCGTAACGTCCACAAAGACCGGGACCGCTCCATACTGTATGATCGGGGCAACAGTCGTGGGAAAACCTGCCGCAACAGTAATGACTTCATCTCCCCGCTTGATTCTGCGCTCCCCCAGTTTGGGAGAAGTCAGGGCCATAAACGCAAGAAGATTGGCAGAAGATCCCGAGTTGGTGAGAGTGCTGTGTTTAACGCCAAGAAATGCAGCAAATTCCTTCTCGAACCGTTCCGCATACCTTCCCGTAGTTAGCCAGAAGTCCATGGATGCATCGACAAGGTGGATCATTTCCTTTTCGTCATACACCCTGCCCGAATATGGAACACGGTCACCTGGAGCGAATGGCTTATTAACCGCAGCGGTATGAACAGAATCAAAATGAGAAGTGACCACAATACGCGCCCATGCTCGAAGCAACTCATCGGTTTTTGTGCGGGAAAGGCGGCATATACCGGCGCGTTTGATGCTTTTTTCCTGTATCACCAGCACCTTGTCGACCCTTATGACACTCTGCTTGCGAATAGTACCGCACTCAACATCGCCCGGTTCAACAACTACAGCATAGGAGTCGAAGACATAATTGTCAACCTCACTGGTCATGTAGGCCACCGTAATATCACCTTTTTCGGTGGAGGATTGAGAGATGATTACAGCAGGGCGTACTTTTGAACCGGCTTGATTGGTATAGGGATAGTCCAGCAGAACAATTTCACCAACGCGCGCATTTCTATTTGAGTCCAAAATAGTTCTCCCAGTCAACATTGGCATCATCATCCGTATCAAAAAAAGCCGCAAGGCCGATTTGCATGAACTCTTCCTCGCTTGATCTTCTGCGGGCAAGATACACATCGGCAGGGATTACCGTTT
>CAIMCT010000122.1 GCA_903839535.1 uncultured Desulfobacteraceae bacterium | reverse complement strand
TTGATTTATCTTACATTTAAAGATGTGAAAGAGATGACATGGGAAAATTGTCTATACCAGTTGAGACTCCTGCTTGCTTCCGAGTTTTCCAGATATAAGGCTTATTTTTCAGTTGATTCTCTGGAATCAGAAGAAACTGAAATTTTAAACGCGCTCCATGATCCAAAAGCTTCATCAGCCCCTCTGGGAATGGCTCTTTTTTATTTAATGAAAATTCTCCATCGCGTGGCCGGACAGAAAATCATTGTTCTGATTGATGAATACGACACCCCGATTCATGCAGGACATCAGTACGGGTATTACGACGAGGTGATTTTGTTCATGCGGAATCTCTTAAGCGGCGCTTTCAAAGACAATTCCTGTCTTAAAAAAGGGGTAATCACTGGAGTTCTGAGGATATCAAAGGAGTCCATCTTTACAGGTTTGAACAATATCTCGGTCAGTTCCATCACCCGTCCGGAGTTCAGTAGTTACTTCGGTTTTACTGAAGCAGAAGTAGAAAATATGCTGAATGAATTTTCCGTCGAGCATCCTGATGAAGTTAAAAACTGGTATAATGGTTATGTATTTGGCAACCAGGTGATTTACAATCCATGGTCAATCCTGAATTTTTTGAATAGCGAAGACCGCCAGTTACAGCCATTCTGGATCGACTCCAGCAGCAATGATCTGGTGCGTGATTTAATCTTAAATGGTCCGATCTCTTTGCGTGAAAGCATTGAAACTTTATTGCGGAGCGAGTCTATAAGCTCAGCCCTGCCTGAAAATATTGTCCTTCGGGACATTGCTGCGACCGAAGAAAACATCTGGAGTTTGCTGACTTTCAGCGGTTATCTGAAAGCCATTTTTGCCTATCAGGAAGATGAAACTGCTGTATATCAACTCAGTATTCCCAATCGTGAAGTTTTAATTTTTTATCGTCAAACGATTCGGATATGGCTCAATAAACAAATCGGGGATCACCGTCTTCAGCAGTTGCTCAAATCCTTGTTGCGTGAAGATATTAAAAGTTTTGGAGGATACCTTTCAGATATGGTGGCTGCAATTCTCAGTTATCATGACACATCAGGAAGCGAACCTGAAAGGGTTTATCATGCCTTTGTGTTGGGGCTATTTGTGAATCTTGGTTCTCAATATCAAGTACGTTCAAATCGGGAATCCGGTTATGGACGTTATGACGTGATGCTGATTCCAAATGATCCCAAGCAGACCGGATTTGTTTTTGAATTCAAAAGGGTTGATCTTGAAGATAATGAAAGTTCAGAAACAGCCATGAAAAGCGCACTAAAACAAATTCAGGACAGACATTACGATTTGGAACTAAGACAGGCAGGAGTCCAGAAAATTCTTGGCATCGGCGTGGTTGTTCATAAAAAAAGGGTGTGGGTTGAATCGGTAGTATTATGAAATAAAATTGTTTGATAGTGTGTTAAGATATGCAAGTTGTTTCTCAAACGAAGGCGCATGGAATATTTTTTCGTGTCTCTCGTGGTTTTAAATGTATTTTTGCGGTAATCCTGAATGATTGGAGACATACTATGCTCACTCGACACATCACAGAGTCTGTTTACCACCCGATACGAAGCCTTAACCTGGTTGTAAGCGCTCTGGCATTGCTCCTGACCATTTATGCTTCTGTTTTTTCCTGGCAGTCCTGGCAAGATGAAAAAAGAAACCTGATATACGATTTGCAGAACATCATGACGTTGGAGGAAAGAGCCGTTGATGCCTACTTCTCGCATCTTGAACGCGATATGCTCGCGTTGGGCGTTAATATCATTGGGACAGATGAACAGATCGACATCGAACACACCTTTACTCTTGTCAAACAATTCAGTGAAGGCCACACGGAATTGTTTGACATCAGCGTCATTCGGGATGACGGCCAAATACTGTTTGCAGCGGAAGCACCGCCCGGCCAAACGCCGCCGACGTTTGTTCTGGAGCCATCATTTCAAAAATTTCGCAATGAAATCCGGGAAGGTCAACCCGTCAGTATCGGTCAACCTTATGTATGTTCTATCCACAATGAGTGGACCATTCCGTTTCGATATGTGATCAGCAACAAAGAAGGCAAACTGAAATATATTATCAGCGCCAACTTGCCTATCGGAATGTTGCAAAATTATTGGAAGGATGCGCCGTTTACAAAAATAGGAGCACTTGGCCTCATTCGTGACGATGGTTTTCTGGTCGGACGTTACCCTGTGCCCGAGGAACCGCAATTAGAGGAAATCTATGGCATCCCAAGGAAAGGCACTCTCATTACCTACCTGATGCAGCATCAATTTCCGCAAAATGGCTATGTGAGAGGACCCAGCATTCTCGACGGGCCTGACTATTTAAATTCATTTTATCGCCTGGAACATTTCCCGATTACTTTATTTATCGCCACGCCAATGTCGGAAATTCGTACCGAATGGTGGAATAAGGTCAAGGTTCCATACTTATTAACAGTGGTTCTTTTTGTAGGAGGGTTTTTTGTCTACCGACTGACCTTGCAGCGGGAACGAACCAGAGAAGCGGAGCGCATTGAGTGGGAACGACAGCGGATGCAGATTGAAAAAGCAGAAAGCTTGAACCGAATGGCCGATGCCATCGCACATCATTTCAACAATCAGCTTGATGTCGTGGTCTGTTACCTGAATCTTGTCCTGGATGTCCTGCCATTGGGATCGGATGAAAGCGAAAGGCTGATCGAAGCCATGAAGGCTTCCCACAGAGCAGCCGATGTCAGCAGACAAATGTTGACCTATCTGGGGCAAGCGCCTGGCAAACTGGAGCTGCAGGATATATCCGAAACCTGCCATAAAGGACTGCTGATGCTTCAAGCCTTTATTCCGAAAAATGTGTCGGTGGAACCGGTAATCCCCTTTCCCGGACCGACCATTCGAGCCAGTATGAGCCAAATGCACCAGATATTTACCAGCCTGGTAACTAATGCCTGGGAGTCCATTTCCGACAATAAGGGTACCATCACCATATCGGTAAAAACGGTTTCCGCAGCGGATATCAGCTTATCGCATCGATTTCCGATCAACTGGCGCCCGAATGAAAATCTCTACGCTTGCCTGGAAGTTGCGGATACCGGCAGTGGGATTACAAATGCGGACATAGATAAGGTCTTCGATCCGTTTTTCACCACAAAGTTTGTTGGCCGGGGTCTGGACTTGCCGGTTGCACTGGGGGTTGTATCTGCTCATGGTGGTGGGCTTACAGTTGAAAGCGAAGTTGGCAAAGGAAGTATTTTCCGGGTTTTCTTGCCGGTTTCTGCTGAAGCGGTATCCGTTTAACTGGTGTACAGTAGTTCGGATTCCTAACCACCACCGCATGAACAGGTGAATAATAATGGATAAAAAAGATAATAATGAATCTCTGAAAGGAAAACCGCCGGTAGGATATTCAGATTTTAAAAATTTGCGGGAACAAGAATTATACTATGCAGATAAAACTCTGCTGATCAAAAAAATCTGGGAAAACTCCTCTCAAGTGTTGCTTTTTCCACGACCCAGACGTTTTGGCAAGACTCTCAATTTATCAATGCTGCGTTACTTCTTTGAAAAAACCGAAGACTCCAATGCAAATCTCTTTGACTTGCTCTTTATCTCCGGACAACCAGAAATCATGGCACATCAGGGGCGATATCCCTTATCAGTGGCGTTATAAAATAGAATTATTTGATAGCGTGCCTCCGGGCAGGTTATGAAGTATTTAGGCCGCGATCCTCTACAGTTTGATGGCCTCATTGCCGCATAAGCTGCATAAAATGTTTATTTGAGAAATAAATTGATGAATACTACAGACTGGATCAACCGAGTTCTTGTGCTGCTGCAGGCCATGCTGATGGCTGGTGTTGTATTTTTTGGCGTTAAAGCCGGATATAGAATGCTCCTTGGAGAGCTTGCGCCCTGCGTTATATCCCGGGTGCCAGAAAGAGAGTCACAGAAAAACACCGCCGCCATTCAACCTTTTTCAGAATATGCGGTCATTTCCCGGCGGAATCTTTTTGGCGCCCAGGAACCCACGGATCGTCAGCGCATTTCATCCGACATCGAAAGGCTGCGGCAAACCCGGTTGAAACTAAAGCTTAGGGGTACTATTTCCGGATCGGAAGACACTGCACGCGCGGTCGTTGAGGATGCTTCAGGGAAAGGCCAGTTTCTGGTTAAAGTCGGCGATGCGATTCAGGACGCAGTTGTGATCATGATCCTGAAAGGAAAAATCGTGCTGCAGGTCAGCGGCAGGGATGAACTTCTGGAAATGGATCAGTGGACCAGCGGGCCGTCTGCTTCACTCCTTTCGGGTAGTTCCATGATGCCCACCCAGGTAGATGACCGGCAGCAGGTTATTAGCGTCAAGCGATCTCAAATTGATGATGCCCTCAAGGATATTAACCAACTAATGAAACAGGTGCGGATCATTCCGAATTTCAACCAAGGGAAGCCTGATGGGCTGACGATCAGCGGTATTCCTCAGGATTCGTTCTTCAGCCAGATCGGACTAAGAAGCGGGGACATTCTCTCCGGTGTGGATGGAAAAGCCATTGAATCCGTGGATGACGCACTGAAGCTTTATACCGGCATGAAATCTGCGTCCCGTCTCAAGCTTCAGTTAAAGCGGGGCGGCAAGGATGAAGTCATTGACTATGCCATTGATTGACAAGCTGCATAAACGCCCATGGTATGGTCTATGCCGCTCCCCATGAATGAAAATTAGCCGACACAAGAGCGTTTCTCACGCCAATGCTGTACCTGAACCGAACTATCCGCAGAGCAAGAGAAATCGCACTCCAATCTGTTTGATCTTTCACCATATATTCATCTTAGTAATTGGAAATAAATAACTCATCTATAGTATGAAAAACTACAACGTTAAATAAACTCATCACAAGCTATTAGTCGATGAGTTAATAATTTTTAATTCCTTAGTCCATAGAAATTGAAAATTTTATGATTGATCCAAAATAATCAGAAAATGGCAGTCAGAGTAATTTGAAATCCAACAATATGTAGCTGG
>CAIMCT010000121.1 GCA_903839535.1 uncultured Desulfobacteraceae bacterium | reverse complement strand
GGAACCCATCAGGCTCGCTACGCTGGTGGTATCGTACCACCCACCACTATTTCACATCCAAATCGCAAACGCGCTCATCTGAAAGTAATCAAGTAACATAATAGAGAAGGTGTTATCAACTATGAACTATTCATTCTAACTATTTTGTCGTTGTTGCAAAAGAGCCGCACCCATTTGATTTGACAAAACTTATAGATCTATGCGTCATTACCATATCACCCCACCTCTTTCTGACCGAAATGGGTGAAAAATTCTATTTTCTATATTTCGCAAGGATAAGCATTAATGGCGGGCTACATACATGACCCTCTACAAATCATCAACCTTATTGCGGACAACCTGCGTGACCGCTATAAAAGTGGTTTTCCTGTCCTCAAGGAAATCATACAGAACGCTGATGATGCAGGTTCAGCAGACGAAATCGTCCACCTTGAATTCGGTCTATCGGCAGGATTATCCAATGCCGAACACACTCTCCTGAAAGGTCCGGCGCTCTATTTCCTCAATAACGGTGCCTTTGCCGACTCGGACTACAAAGCCATCCGATCTTTCGGGTTGAACCGCAAGGCAATCGAGCAATCCACCATTGGCAAGTTTGGCCTCGGCATGAAGAGTGTTTTTCACTTCTGCGAAGCCTTTTTCTTTCTTGCCAGAAACAACGCAAAGGAATATGCGAAGATTCTCAATCCCTGGTCCGGTGCGGAGGACTACCCAAGCTTTCATGACGACTGGAACCGCTTTTCCATCTCTGATGCTGGTATGATCCTGGAGCATGTCCAACCCGTTATGGAACGAATGGATATTTCGCGAGGTTCATATTTCCTGCTTTGGCTTCCCTTGAGGCAAAGTAAACATCTCCTGGTCAATGGTCGAAAAGTCGGTAGCATTATCTCCGAATTCCCCGGCGATAACGATAAACTCCTCTCTTTTCTTTTTCAGCAGGATATTGTTCAAAAAATCGCATCTCTGCTGCCGCTTCTACGAAGGATCAACAGTATCCGTTTCTGGCATGTAAACGACGCAGAGTTAATGGTTACTCCGGAATATGAGTTATCCTTGAAAGAAGGGGCAAACCGTATCTGTCTCAAGGATGGATCGTATCGCACAAGGGGAATTGAAGGGGCGGTCTCCTATCAGCGCAAAGGAAGGAATGAGCTACCGTATTCACTTATCTATTCAGGACAAGAGCTTCTGGTGGATATTCCAGAATTGTCCTCACTCCGAAAGTCCTCCCTTTGGCCAAAGAGTTATGTTCGTGATGAGATAGGGATGAGCCAGGAAGCGCCCGATAAGGCGCAGGGCCATAGCGCAGTTGTCTTCTCCCGTTCCAATGAAAAAGAAATCGGCAGGCTCAATATCTGTTGGGCGGTTTTTCTTCCTGTCGAGGCGGCGAAAGAAGAAGTGCCGTGTGGAGGGGATAGCTGTTATCGGATCACTCTTCATGGCTATTTCTTTGTTGATGCCGGACGGCTGGATATCGAAGGCCTGCAGGAAGGTATTGAGCCGATTGACGCATCTTCTGAACCACAAAACGAGGTGGAACTCCGGAGATTATGGAACACCAGGCTTGCCAGGCGGGGAACCCTGCCGCTCATTCTCCCTGCCCTGGAAGCTTTTATCTCAAAAATAAAACTTTCCGACGATGATATCTGGCATCTTAGCGACGGCATACGAAACACAAAACTTTTCCGACGACATCGAGAAAGTATCTGTGTAAATTCCTCCTGGTTTTGTTGCCTGACCAGAAAGGGCAAGGAATGGCGCATCATGCCAAGTGAAAGCACAATCCTTCTCCTGCCCAGCCCACCGATATCGGCTCCCGAACGACCATGGATAACCTTTCCCATGTTGAACTCGTTGGAAGACAGGGGAATCTCATTTCTACTAAATGATGCCCCCCACCTTCATGCCAAACCGCTACAACAATGGAACGAAACATATCTAATTGAAGCCTTGCATCTGAAGGAACAAGAGGTCTTCGCAGATCAAGGTTGCTTGGAGTATCTGCTGCATTTTCTGGTGGACCCTGCCTGTCGGCCATTCCTGAATATAGGAAGCCTGCAGGACAGATTGCGCGAAATCGTTAATCGGGCCTTCATCTCTCTGGGTATAGGATTAAGACAGAACAGAAAGAAAGTGCAGGAATTTATCTCATTTATTCGACCTGAAAACCGCTATGCGATCAATCAAAATGCTCATCAGGTTATCACGGAGCTGTAAAATAGCAAAACCAAAGTTCTGATTATGCCTAAAGAATTTGATGCTCCTGAGGCGCCAGGGACGGCCCAGCTTTCCCTTGAAGATGCCCTGCTTCTATTGAAAAATTTGCACGACTTGATTACCAGTTATGAGCTGAGTGATGACCAGGAATTGATCAGCCATTGCCGTGCCATCGCCGGGGAGATTCTGCAGAGACAGGATGAAGGAGAACGTCGTACGCTTCTGATACGGGCGAAGAATCTGAAGATTCTTCAAGGATATGACTGCATGCAGAAAAAGCCTGTTGCCCTGTCGCCAGCCGATCTTGAGGAACTTCACGCGATTAACCTGCTTTTCCTATATTCACAAGGGATAAACCAAGCTCAATATGGGCTGGCCCTTAAGCTACAGTTGGCTATCAAAGAAACAGTAATACTGATCAACAGCAAAACCGCAGAGATAGTATTTCACAGAAACAATAACCTGGTTTCATGCCATGCTGACAGTGTTCTCGATTCTTTGGGGACGGAAAGCCAACCATTGCGGAAAATTGAAAACAGACGGCAACTATTGCCGGATGTAGCTGGGGCTGATCTTTCCTCTCCACGGCGGGTGCGGGGTCTGCGATATCTTCTGCATGGTTTGGAAAATCATTTTGCAGATGATGCTACGCTCTGGGTCTCTGGCTACGATCAAAGTCCTGTTTGGGGAAAGCTCTGGCAGCAGCTTGAGAGTCACAACGAGGACGGCTGGAACCTTCTGGATCGGAAACTTGTTGGAGAAATCCGGCATATATGTATCTCGCCATTTTGCCTGGGAGTGCCGCACCCCAGTGCGGCAATTGTGATGATATGTGCATGGCCGCACTGGGGTGCGGCGCTCCCAG